>NZ_AXBI01000020.1:0-300000 GCF_000473325.1 Leisingera caerulea DSM 24564 | reverse complement strand
CCAGGAAAGCTACCTCGAGGAATTCGACCGTGACAGCCTCATGACCCGCCGTCTGCCGGTGCAGGTCCTGTCCGGCAACATCCTGCAGGCCATCAACGAGGCCGCCCGCCACGATCTCGGAACCGTCTCCCTCTACCGGGATACGGACGACCATGTGCATCGCGGGATTGTCGTGAACAAATCCAAGGTCAACATGGAAAATCTGCCGGTGACCATTCCCAACGGGCGCGTCGCTTCGAAATTCGTGCATCGCTTCCTCACGGAAGATGGCCTGGTGGAGAAAGAGGGGCTTGCAAAGGCTTGGGGCGCCGTAAGCGGCAACCGCGGCATGGGCGACCGCAATGATGCGGAGCTGATCCTCACGGTCACCGCAAGATCGTTCAAATTGGACATGCTGCCGCTGCGCCGGACGACCTATGACTTCTACGCCGAGCGTCCGGGGCTCTACGAGCTGATGTACAATAAGCCTCTTCCGGCACGTTCTGAAGCGCCAGCCAAGGCGTACCGCCGCCCGGGCACCAAAGGGGACCACATCGTTCACATCCGCTTTGAAAGCGATGAGGAGCGCCAGCGCGCACTGGCCATCCTTGAGGCGCTCGATGTGCCGCTGCTGACGGACGGAAAGTTCCGCAACCTGATCAACAGCGCGATCAACGAAGTCGATCAGCCTGGCGCAACGGAACACAGCTTCGATGCCGCGCCTGAGGCCGGCGAAGAAGCGGCGGCTCATCAGGAATGCCCGCAAGGGCATGATGAGGCGGCCGTCGAGCCTGAAGAAGAGGCTGAAGAATTGAGCTTTGAAACTGTCGAGTGGAGATAAGAAATGCAGCTCCAAACTGAATTCCGGCCCCGTGATGACGGGGCCGACATCTACATGGCTGGATCCGGCAAGGATCCATCGTGGATGATTTTGCGCTGGCAGAGCGAAACCGGAAGGCTCTCCGGATACGCCGCGAGCCCGGCGCATGGCGGCTTGCCGACAGTAAGGCCGGTGGCGCTGGAGCATGCTGCCATCACGCCGGAAACGGTTGGCAGCATGGCGCTATGGACTTTCATCGCCTCATCCAACCTGCGCGGAACCGTGATTGGCCAGAAACAGGCCATGTCCATGCGGGAGCAGCTCAGCGAGTGGGAGAGTTTCCTGGCTGGACCCGGCAAGTCCGAAAGCGAAGCCGCGCCTGAGGTGTCCGAAGATGAAAGCGTCGACCTGACTTCGGAGCAGGCCGACTGGCTGGTGAGCAACCGCTTCATGAAGAATACCGGCGGCATCTATACGCCCATCCGGACCTCCTCCCATCAGGTCGGCGCCCCGATTTCCGGCTTTCAGGTTCTCGCGGTGCGCAAGGCGATCGCTCAGGTCTTTGGTCACATTCCGTCCGGCAGCGCTGGTGATATCGAGGCCGCCCGCAAAGCGCTTTCAGCGGTGGAGCGCCCGAGCTCGCGTGCGGTTCACTGGTACGCTTCCGCAACAGGTGAAACTGCGCGTGACCGGGCCCAGGCCGCGGCCTCCTTTCCGGTGCTTGCCGGGATGATCGCGGACAATCCTCTCCTCGCCCGGGCCGTCGACAACCGCGAGTCCCTGCAGCCATTGCTTATCAAGCGGACACACCTCAGCAAAGCGGCACTGAAGCGTTTGGGCAAGCTCTCGAAAGGGCTGCCTGTAGGGCGGCTCTTTGAGGCAGGTGAGGAAACCAGGGGCGAGGATGCGCTCGGCGTGAACCGGCTGCGGCGCTTCACGGTATCCGGCACTGTCAGCCTGGATGTCGCCCTCAAGCATCTTTCTGAACTGCCGCCTGACCGGATGCCGCAGGATGATGCGTCCTGGCTGATTTATCATGATGTGCTCGCGGGATGTGCAATCCCGCTGGAAAATGCCCTCGGCATTCCTGTGTCCAAGACACTCGCAGCCTGTAAGGGGGATTGGAAAGCTTTCCACGCAACCCTGGCCAAGGCCGCAGACTTCGATCCGGCCGATTTTGACCGCCGGGCCATTGCTCTGTCGACCATTGATGCGATCGAGGCGATCGAGGATTTTTCCCGAACGGCTGTGCTGCCAACCGCGCTGAATTCCATCGATGGAACAGGCGAGGCGGTGCCGGAGGTCTCAAACGAGTTCTTCTCCTGGGCCACCAAGGTTGCAACTGCCATCTGCACCGGCCAGACGAAGAACACCGCTGGCTCACTGCTGGAGATGGCGCGCCGGTATGCCTCCAGGATCCCAACTCTCATCGAGGCAACCGGCTATGAAACGGAGGACGACATTCTGCCAGAGGGGCAATTTGCTCACTATGGGGCAGACAGCTTCCCCCGCCTGATGGATGCATTCCAGGCCAGCAATGGGCTGGTCATCCGCAATCTGACGAGCTTTGAGATGATGCGCAGGGAATCTTCCCGCCTCAAGCACTGCGTGGGCCGGGCGTATCTCGGCAAGGCGCAGAAAGCGGGCTGTTTCATCTTCTCTGTTCAGAATGCGGATGCCTCCAAGAGCTATTCCACGATCGAGCTCAGCCCGGTCAAAGGAGAAACCGTGGGGCAGGCCTGCCGGAACTTCTCCATCACTCAGCACCGGGCCATGTCGAATGCCGTCCCGCCGCAAGAGTGCAAGGATGCGGAAGCCGAGTGGTTCAAAAAGCTCAAAGACGGTGACCTCTGGATCAATTTCAATGAAATCCAGGAATGGAAGCTGGCCGGCGGATCCGGTTTCAACTCAGACGCGGCGCTCAATGTCACCTGGAAAGGTGTCATCGGCATGGAGTGGCAGTCTCCTGAGAGGCGGCAAGCCGCCTGGGAAGAGTGGCGCTACATCATGGGCGGCCAATTCGGGAAATCTCCCTCTCCAGAGGTTATTTTCCGGGAAAAAGGCGCCCGCGACCTGGTTGCTGCGATGAACCCAAAAGCGGCAGCGATCCTTATCGAACGCTCTAAGCGCCCGCAGCCCGCGCCGGAAGCTGTTGAGGCGGAGGAAACTGCACCGGCCGGGCCCTGAAATGCGAAAAAGGTATTTCAATTTTCACGCCTGATTCCTACCCTTGTAGGCAGACGATCAACCTGAACAGCCCACCCACGGAGGACATTATGGCTGACGAGAAAAAGAAACTGGAAGACAACATCGGCTTCACTGCGGGCTCCAAGGACCCCTCGAAAACCTACATCTTCACGCCGTTCAACTACCGTGATGCGCAGGCCGCGATCAAGGAAGCCGGCGGCATCTGGAAGGGCTCCCAGTGGGAGATCGAGACCTCCAAGATGGCAGAAGTCGAGCCCAAGATCCGCGAAGCGGCGCGCCGCGACATCGCGCTCGGCAAAGAAGGCCGCAAGGCCCGCGAAGATGAGCTGAAGGCGGCCAAGGGCGCCAGCGCTCCGAAAAAAGAGCTGACCGAAGAAGAAAAAGCTGCGAAGGCCGAAGAAGCCCGCGCGGCTGCGATCGAGCGCGACAAGACCCGCGTCCCGGTCATCGAAGGCTCCGTTGCCGAAGGCGGCACCGTGACCGCCGGCGGTGCCGACGTCACCGTCACCAAGCTGGGCCGCGCCTGGGAACTGGAAACCGACGAAGCCGCGGCTGCGCTGCAGGAGCGCTTCCCGGACGTCGCCGGCATCGAAAAGGGTGCCAAGGTGCAGTTCGCTTCCTTCGAGGCGCCGGAAGCCGACATGGCTCCGGGCGGCATGTAATTCCTCCGGGACCTGACAAACAGACGCCGCCCTTTCGGGCGGCGTTTTTCGTTATGCGAAAAAGTATTGCGCTGAAAATCCTATCCGGAGATACTGGGGCGGAATTGGCAGCCGTTCCTGCTTCTAAGGCCGCATGCGGCTTGCAATGATTGTCGTGAATTTTCGCGAAAAAACATTAGGCTATCAGAAAGCAGGAGAGCGCAGGTGACCGCATTGACCCGAACCGCAGACATGATCCCCCTTTGGCTCAAACCGGGCAACGAGGCCCAGGGCCTGCCGGCAGGGTATTCGCTGGAACCTGGCGCTGAGCAGCTGCTGGTGCATGGGGGCAATATCGCTGATTTGCGCGGTGAGCTCGAAGGTGCTGGACGGCCCAGTTTCATGATCTTCGACCTTCCCGGTGAGGCGCGTGCTGCAGAGGCTGCGCTGGCCAGCCGCGGGTTGGAGGGCTTTCGGGTGGAAAGCGGGCGCACCCTCAATGGTGAGGGGCTCTTGATGATGGTGTCGGCCGGGGCGCCCCTGGAGGCGTTTTCAGCCTTTGACATCCAGGATGAGCGGACCCGGACCGGATACCAGCTTCCCCTTCGCGGCTCTTGGGAAATGGAGCTGGGCGAAGCTGAAGCCATTCTGGCGCTGCCTCCTGCTGACCGGATCGATCTTGCATCCGTCCTGGCCCGCAAGATTTGCGATGCGGGAAATCCCAATGTGGTACGTGCCCTGCAGCACGAACTGGAGAGCATTCCGGGCGCATCCGTTGGCCTGCCTCGGCTGGAGCTGGCTGATCTTGCGGAAGACATCGAGATCGATGAGGGGCAGGACGCCGGAGATCTGCATCGGACCATTCTGCGCCATGCGCGCTCTCTGGATTGCTCAGACCAGATTGACAGCCTGGCCCGCCGCCTTCGGGAGGAATTCCCTGCAACGGTTCGGCAGAAAGATTACGGGCCTGCCGGGGCCGAGTTCTGAAAATGGGGAATCTGGTTACAAATCGCATTTCTCTTTCGGCATCCAGCGGGGCCATTTCTGAAGAGGATCTCGGGCGGCTCGCCAGCATCCTGACTGGGCGCTCCGCTGATGAGGCGCTGAAGATGGTTCGGGCTGGGGAGCCGGGATACGGAGCCTGGTGCCCTTTGACTTTTGCGGGGGTTGTCCCGCTTTTGGATATCACGGCAGCTGTCCCTCAGCGGCTCCTGGGGCGGAGCGATCTTGCCCTGGCGCTCTCTTCAAGCGATGTCGACTACATTGCCCTGACCTCTCATGAGGATCCGTTCGAGCATCTGATGCCGCCGGAGTTCTCCCGGACAAGGATCAGCGTGCTGGAGCGCCACGGTTATGGCGGACTGCCATATGATGAGGCCCGCCGCAAAGCGGAACAGGACCACCCGGGCATTCTTGAGGCGGGCGAGGCTCTCGCCAGAAGCGTTGATGCCACCGGATACTCCAACCCGGCCGCCTGGCATGAGAAGCATTGGGGGACCCGGGCGCACGCTGACGACGCCCTTTTTCTGATCACCGAAGAGGGCGGCTTTACCGTCCGCTTCGACACGGTCAACGCCTCTCCGCATGCATTCATCGAAGCGCTGGCTAAGCGGTTTCCGGATCTGCAGATCCAGAGCTGGGGCTACGATGAGGACACGGATTACGCCTTCTCGGCTGTAAATGACGGTGAGCCCGGGGAGATCTACTGGGTGGAGGAAGACAGCCGCGATGCGGTGGAGGAGGCGATCGCCTTTGTGCATCCCTCCGCAGGTTTGAACAGCAATTCGGAAATGGAGCCCTGAAAATGAGCAGTCATGCGGAGAGACAATTTGATGAGCGGGTTGATGATATCGTTCACAAGATCCTTCCCGCCTTCGGAACCTCAGCTGAACAGCTTCGCCAGGCGGGTGAGCTGGAGATCGCAGAGGACCTCAACGATGCAATCGCCGAGATCATGCGGGATGCGGGCGTGACCGGAGACAATCTGCGGCCGGGGCGCAACTATGAAGACCGGACGGATGATCCGGTCATCAATACGCGCGAGCGCGTTCTTGCGATGCTGGACCTTCAGGAGGAGGACGTGGATTTTGCCGCGCTGACGGACCACATCTTCGTTTTGAGTGACCGGATGGCTGACCTTGAGGAGGGCGCTGAAGGCCCCGGCATGTGATGCGGCGCGGCGCAGCGCCATTCTATGATGCCGCCGGTTGGCCGGCAGGCAGGTATCGCCCGGAGAGGCGAAGAAAAACAGAAAAAGGACGAGCAAAGTGGTCGACAAGATGATCAGGCTGAACCGGAAGCCTCTGACCAGCGATATGAAAATCCGCATCTCCAAGGAGTTGCAGTTGCGGGCGCTGGAGGAAATCGGCCACTACATGAAGACTGACGAGCTGGGCGCCAATCTCGTTTTCCATGGGGGAACATCTCTTTCGATCATCCATGGATCTCCCAGGTGGTCGGAAGACCTGGACTTCATGGGGGCGCCGGAAACTGTGCGAAAACTCATGTCAAGGTCTGCGAATATCGAGGCTGCCCTGCAGCTGCGTTCTTCTCTGATCATGCCTGGCTCAAGCGTCTCGCTGACCAGCAAGATGACGAACCCGCAGCCGAAAATGGGGGATGTCGATCGTCTGCAGATCCGCTGGGAGCATCCGGGCTACCTTGGTGCAGTGAAAGTGAAAGTCGAATTTTACATCTGCCCGCCAGAACGCATTGCTGCATATTCTGCAGAAGTCACGCGGCCGGAGATGGGCGGCACCGTTTCCCGCAGCGAGCTGCTTGCCGCAACTCCGCGATCGATCTGGGCAGACAAAATCGTTGCAATGGCGCAGCGGCCGGCATTGAAGCATCGCGATATTCACGATCTGGGCTTCCTCCATCCGCTGGTCAGCCCGGACGATGACCGCGAAGATGCGCTCAGCGCGACGATGGGGATCTACGGCCGCACGGCTCAAGAGATCCACCAGGGGCTTGCGCGGGACCTGGTGACGGAGGGGCGTGTTGACTTCGAGGGGTACCGCGAGAATATGGCGCGGTGGTTCAGTGAAGCCGAGATGGCTGAGCTGGAAAAGACCGGCCGACTGCGGCAATTGTTCGGCGATTTCGAAGCTGAGTTTGCGATCGGTCAGGGCATGGTTTCAGAAATGGCGCTTGAGGCAGCGCCAGGAGATGCAGGAGAGTCCGTGGGATGCAGCTTCTGAGCAGACACTCCATGCGCAATCACCTTGGGTGCGATTTCATCGTCGGCGGCTCATCTGCTGTTGCGGATGCCGGATGGACGACCCAAATCCAGCGAATGCCGGAGATCCTGGTCCGTGGGCGGACAACGGCGGTGCTGACAGGGGCGCGCATCCGCTGCCGGGGGCCGGAGCATTTCGACATGCTGCTGAACTGGTGCTGCCCCATGGGGCACTCTGAAACCGGCTGGCCGGTTCTGCTGCCGGAAATGGCTATTGCTGACGCATTGGCTGATCGCTCCCGCGGCGGAGCAACACATATCTTTGATGCAGATGACCTCGACCCGGATGAGATGGGCGACGGCGCGGGTGAGGCGCTCTTGAGGGCGCTGCGCGATATTGACGCCGATCCCCAGAGCATCGGAGAAGCTCTGGATCCTTACCTTGATGTTCTCTCCGGGCGAAGCGCCTATGGCATGCGTTAAACCTTTGCGGTGAGGCGCGCAGCCCTCCGGATGGCCGTTCTGCCAAGCCGGAGTGCGGATTCGGCTGCCGGCATGGCTTTTGTGGATCGGATGTACAAATTCACACATTTGACAAGTGCGAATAATCGAAATAAATTTTCTTCCAGTGGTGGTTATGCTATAGATTCTCGCATGCCTCTCAGGTAAATATCCGCGAACACCGTCATTGCTTCCGTGGCGGCACCCAGATTGCAAAAGTTTTTGAAGGAAGAGGTTGTCATGCAAGATGTTTCCAGCGCCGTTGCTTTTGACGGAACGGATCCCCGGTTTCCTGATCTGCGCCGCTTCCCCTTGCAAGCGGGCATATTCTCGGCAGCGGCTGACCTGGCGCGGCGGTTTCAGTTCAGGCTGTTTGGCGTTGAGCATCTGATGCATGAGCTTCTTGATGAGCCCGGCTTCGGGGCTTTGATCCAGAGCGCAGGCGGCGACGTCGACGCGTGCCGCGGGTCTCTGGCCCGCTCTTTCCGGGAGCACCATCAGTTCAGCTCCGCTTCGCCCAGCCTCGAGCTGTCGGCTGAAATGAACAAGCTCGTTGCTCTGATGGGAGAGGATTTCAAAGGCCCCGATGCGGATGAGCCGGAAACGGCCCTGGCCGACTTCTACCTCAAGGTGGTGCGTGCGGCACTCGGCTCCATGATCGCTGAATCTGCCCTTCAGGACTGCGGCGCCGGTTCGCTGCTGCTGGATGCAGAGGATGTGGACTTTTATCAGTCCGATTATGACTACATTGCTTCCCGGAATGCGGAGGCGGCTGAGAGTGCGCAGCAGCGCGATACGGCGCTCCTTGATAAGAGCCTCGAAGACTTTGACGACGCCATGCTGTTCGGCGAGGAGAAGGATGCCAATCCGCCGCTGGCGGATCTCGTGAACAAGCATCGGGCGGAGAAAGCGGCAGAAAAGCCTCAGAGCAACAACTCCGCCGGCCGCCGCGCCGGCCGGAGCGAGGCGGACGTCGGCAAGGATGTCGATGCATGTCTGCTGGACCTGGGCGCAAAGGCGGCCCGCGGCGACATCGATCCGGTTGTCGGCCGGGACGAGGAGATCGACCGGATCATCTCCGTTCTGCGCCGCCGCCGGAAGTCGAGCATCATCCTGTCCGGCGAAGCCGGGGTGGGCAAGACCGCGATCGCGGAAGGACTGGCGCTGCGGCTGCGTTCGGCGGCTACCGACAAGAAGCTTGCAGGGCGCCCCTTTTACGAGCTTGCGCTGCAGGACCTTGTTGCGGGCACCAAGTTCCGGGGCGATTTCGAGGAGCGCATGAAAATCCTGATCGCCCGCCTGCGCGATGAGAAGGCCATCCTGTTCGTGGATGAGTTCCACATGGTGGTCGGATCGGGCTCGACCTATGGGCGCGGCATGGATGGCGCCAACATGCTGAAGACCGCGCTTGGCCGCGGCGAAATCACCGTGATCGGAGCCACGACACCGGCCGAAATGCGTGAACTGCGCCAGGACGCCGCGCTGATGCGCAGGTTCGACACCATGCAGATCAAAGAGCCGACCCGGGAAGAGGCCATCGAGATTCTTGGCGGCGCGGCATGGTCATATCTGAGCCACCACGATCTCGAGGATACCGAGGGGGTTGTGGAGGAAATCTGCCGGATCACCGATCTCTATCAGCCGGAGCGCAGGTTCCCTGACAAAGCGTTCGACCTCCTCGATACGGCCTGCGTGGTCGCCGTTGAGGAAGCCGCAGGCAGGCATGCCTCCGAGGAAGCGCTGCTGACCATCGAGCATGTGCGTGAAGCGGCGGACCGTCTCGGACTGCGGCGGCCGAAGATGCCGTCGGAGGATGAAATCTTCCGGCTCACCCGCCTTGAAGCCTCGATCCATGATCGTCTCTCGGATCAGAAAGCGGCGATCGCAGAGATCTCTGAAGAGGCCCGCGCCGCGGTGCTGAACCTGGACGTCAGCGGCCCGGTCTCCTCCATGCTGCTGGCAGGGCCAGCGGCTGCCGCGCCGACGCGGGTCGCACGGGCCTTCGCCAGCGCGATGGAGCTGCCTTTTGTGCGCATCGATATGGGTCAGATGCGGGACCGCAGCAGCATGCATCAGCTGATCGGTCTGCCTGGCGCCGTCGGCGCTGACCGCACCGGTCAGCTGGTCGAGGCGGGGGACGGGCACCGGGATCTGGTTCTGATGCTCGAAAATATCGAACGCTCAGATCAGGCCGTCCAGGAGCTGGTCTCTGAAGTCCTCAAGACCGGCATGTTCCGGGCGGCTGACGGGCGGCTGGTCTCGCTGCGCGGGGCCTGGATCTTCATGTCCTGTATCTGTGATCCGGCCGGCAGCCGTCAGGCTCTGGGGTTTGCCCGTGAACGCGAGGAGAATGAGGATCTGCGGAGCCTGCTGGATGCCGGACTGCTTGCAGCTGCGCGCCGCGTCATCCGCCTTGCTCAGCCTTCGCAAGGGCTGGGTCACGCGCTGGCAAGCGCTGAGTTCGCACAGCTGGCCGCGACCTTCCGGGAGATGGGCTTCGCTGTGGTCATGGACAAGGCTGCCATGGACGTCCTGGCTGCTCAGGGGGCTGCCAAAGCGATCCGTGCAGCGGTCCAGGGGCGGATCCGGAACCTGGTCGTCTCCGAAATCTGGAAAAAGCGCACCGGGGATGGGATCCGCATCGGCCTGGATCCCGCCGGTGACGGGTTTGCAATCCGCTGAGCATGGACCCGAGATGCAGAAGAACCGCCCCGCACTGAATGTGCGGGGCGGTTCTTTTTTGGGCCTGGCGCCACCGTAAGTTGACAGGGCAGCGCGGCGCGGGTCATCTGGAGCCCAGTATTCCCGGCGCCTCAGGAGGTCTGCATGCCATTTCATGAACGCCTGAAAGCCTTGTCCTGGCTTGCCCTTGCGGCATCTTTCGCTGGCATGCCTGCTGGCGCCGAGGCGCCGAAACCGGATATCGACTCATTGAAACTGAGGTCGTACATGGCCTGCGCGTTTGAAGAGCGCATCATTGTTTACGGCTTCCAGTTCAGCGAGGAGGGTGAGGTTTGGGCCCTGCCTCCGCATTCCGAATACTCAGCGGCGATCGCGAATAGCGACCTGACGCTGATGTCGGGGGCGGACTTCATCCGGTTCTCGCGGAAGGGCAGGGATTTTTCAGCCCGCGTGGTCTTCGGTAACTTTGTCGGGGAAGTTCCCTGTTCAGACGTAAGCGAGACCATATTGGAATCCGTGGGCTCGATTGTGGAAGTGATTGTCGACGCTGTAGAGGCGTCCGCGGAAGAGGCCCCATGCCAGGAGGAGGCCGGCAGCCGGCTTGCAGCCCTGTCTGAAAAGCTGGCCGCCGAAAATCAGCAATCATGGGACGGCCGTGATCCGACCGAACTGATCAGCGGTGCAACTGCCGAGCTGGATGCGGTCGTGCGCGCCTGCGCAAAGTAAAAGCCGGGCCGCAAGGGCCCGGCTTTCCGATTGGTCTGTGCCTTCGGATCAGTGGCGCGGCTTGCCTTTGAAGGTGTCGAGCCAGCGCGAGAAGGAGAACAGGCTCTTGCGGGCCTGTCCGGCCACTGCATCGCCGGCGGCGCTCAAACCCTCGATGCCGTCCCCGGCAAGCTCGCGCGCCTCATCCAGTTTGGGCTGAATAAAGCGGCGCTTGAAGCGGCGCGCGACGGCCAGCACGCCCAGGGAGGCGGCGGCCAGCATGGTCAGGATCGCGGCGCTCACCCATGGCACGACATAGGCATCCGGACCGGCAACGGGCTTCAGGGCTACAGCGTTGGGGAAGATGGAAAACCATTTGATCCGCCAGCCGTAATGGGTGATCGCATAGTATTGCGGGTCGCTGTTGGGCGAGACCGCGCCCGCGGCTTCCGCCTGAAGGTTCTGGCTGTCGAATTTGAAGTAGGGCGGCCAGTCCCATCCGGTGTCTTCGTTGCGGTAGACCATGGTTGCCCCGTTGGCCATCTTGGTCTGGATGAAGAACACATCCCGGTTGGAGCGCTTCTCCGTGCCGGAGTCCGGCGAAGCCCAGAACATGGAGTTTTCGCCGAAGTCGATCCGGCGGTTCTCAGTCCCCACAACCTGAACGATGTCATGCTGCGGGAGCGTGTAGTGGAGGAAGACGCCGGCGGCGGCTGCAAAGACAAGGCGCGCACCCCATTTCAGAATCTTTTTCACAGAATATCCTTTCAGAGGAAGTTGATTGTCAGAATGATGGCAAGCCCCGACAGTGTCGGAACCGCGAAAGCGATCAGGAAGGCGCGGAGCCGGATGGAGTTCGCGCTGCGAGCCATGCGCATGCCGACCCACAGGTCGCAGGATGGGCCGCGGACAGCGATCGGCAGCTCTTGCCACTCCCTCTCGAGCTCCTCACGCAGAGCGGAGCTGATGTAGTAGCGCGCCATCAGATAAGCGATGGACATCCCGATTGTGGCAAAGATGATCAGGCGGATCAGGCTGATGATCATACTGGCCTCCATGCGCGGGGCGGCTTCATTAATTTCACAGGGATCTCCCTCTCAAACAGCGCGGCGGATCAGATCAGCCGTTCCGCCAGGTATTGAACGATGCCCGCCGTAAAGAGGCCGGCAAGGCCAGAGATGAACCAGATCTGCGGGCGCGCCGCCCTGGTGTGATGGTCGGTAAATTCCTCGAAGCTCAGTTTGGCAGGAGAGCCCAGTTCTTCCTGGAACTGCCAGCCAAGATAGATCCGCTCCTCGAGATCATAGTGCATGAGCGTGCGAACCCCGTAGGCGACTACCAGGGCAATAAGCAGGGCAATCATTGTGCGGCCTCGCTGCTGATGGCTTCTTGGTTCCCGGGGCCGAAGAGCTCTTCTCGGACCCCGGACTTGTTCATGGCGTAGGACCGCGCCAGAAAGTCAGAGACAAACTCCTTTTTCGCATCAGTCCATCCGCGGTACGCCCCGTAGAACATCTCCTTGTGGAAGATGTACATCTTCTGGACATCCCTCGGGCAGAGTTCGGAGAGAAGCATGTTGACGAGATCCCGGTTCGGGCCGGGAGCTGCGCGCAGCATGTAGAAATAGGCGGGGTGGGTGCTCTCGATGAAAGGCCAGCTGCCGCCGTGTTCGGCCCAGTGCATGACGTCCTGCAGCGCCCGGTACGAGCAGGGCAGGGCATCCCCCAGGATGCGCGGGAGCGCGTTGATCTCGCGACGGGAGACGCCGCCGGTGAATTGGCCGGTCTCGGCCGCCATGCCGATCAGGATGAAATCCATCTTCTGGCGCAGGATCCGGATCGCTTTCTCGCGCGGCGCCGCGAACAGGTTCTCGACGAGACCGTTCTGCTCCAGGAAAGACGCCAGCCGGTTGCGGTGCTCCAAGGGGATCACCTCCGCGCTGCGGTCGCAGTTCAGGCGGGCCGGGTCGCAAGCGATGATCACAGGCTCCGCCAGGCTCGCAAACACATATGCGCCGCCCAGGTGGGATGTCCAATAGTCCGGCGTCTCAAACTCGCATTCCTTCAAGGATAGCGGATGCCGGGTGATGTCTCCTGTCTGCCGGGCCAGCTCGACGATCTCAGCGATCAGCACATCATCGCGCCAGGCATCCCGCTCGGTTTCAAACCGGGCGATTTTTCCTTTGAGCTGATCGGCCGCCGCAATGTGGTTTGAGGTCGTATCACCGCACACAACCACCTGCCGGTGGTTCAGGAGGTGTTCCGTTGTATCGATCGAGAAGACCGAGTTCTCCATTTCGCCGGCAAAGGCATCCCTGGCGGTCAGGCTGGCCAGAGCTGCTTCGTTTGCCTCGATGAAGCGCTTCAGGATTTCCCTGTTGGTCGAGAAATGCGCATTCAGCAAGGGCGCCGACTTCTGCTCGACGGTCAACAGGATGAACTGGCGGTTGCAGCCATTGTGATTCAGGTACCGGCGGTCGTTGAGTTCGTCACCGATTTCCGGGCTGTAGCCTGAAATGTCGATATGAAAATCCGTGAGCGCGGTCTGCAAGCCGGTCAGCTGTTTGAGGGCGCGGTTGTAACGGGCAACTTGCACCGGGCTTTCAACCCGGACCAGGTTGCCGAACATGAGGCCGCGTTCGATCAGTCTGATCATCGATTGCTCCGAGTAAAGGTGTTCTGGCCGGCGAGCGGCGCGATATGCGAAAAAGATACCAGACGGGGTGGTGCGCCGCAATTGAAATGCGAAAAAATATAAGGTATTCCGGAGGGGGAGGCAGGACGAGCCATGCAAGATTTGAAGCTGAGCGAGATGGAGCAGGCCGCGCTGAATGCGCTGCGCTTATCCGACACCGGTCGCGCGCGTCCCATCAGTGAGGACGACCTTCCCGAACGCAATGGCCTGGACTTATGGGGCATGCCGGTGCCGGGCCGCCGGGTCTGGATGGGGCTGGTGCGCAAGGGGCTCGTTCTGATCCCAGAGGAAGAATCGATCGATCTGGGCGACGGCGAGATGTTCACCTTCACCGCCTTCCTCGAACTGACAGAGGAGGGCCGTTCAGCTGCCGCCAGTTGCCGCGGGAGCAACGCAATTTAAAGGCTTGCCCAATCTTCCCCCTTCAGCCTAACGTGCAGGTGACGGCCCTGCCGTCCCGGGGCCGTTGCACCGTATCACACGGGCTGGCGCGGCAGCGAAAGCAAACCCGGCCTGAAGGATCCGGACCCATTGGATCCAGAGGGGTAGCTGAACCCGATCTTGAACGCATCCTCATGCCAGGAAGCGCCAGCGGGACCGGTCAAAGGGTCCATGACTGTCTGTTGCCCGTATCAGGCGCTTCGAGTGTGGAGTGAGCATGCCCAGGGACAAATCCCGAGCCAACTTTGTTGCAACCGCCGAGCAGGTGAGCCGCGTCGCAGACAGGTTTCTTAGGCGCAGCGGCAAACCCGTCACCAAGCCGATGCTTCTCAATGATTTTGCGGCGGAAATCATGCCGGGGAAAAATTGGGGCGGACTGCTGGCCGCTGCATCTGCAAAGCCATCCGATGAAGCTGGCCCGGCCCGGCTCGCGAAGATCATGAATGGGCTGAAGCCTTCCCGGCCGGACGCTGCCCCGATCGGTGCAAGGCTTGTCCGGTTCAGCCAAGCAGGGCCGCTGCTCGCGGATCCGCCATTTCTTCGGGGCCGGATTTCCGAAGCCCTGGTTGAAGGTACAACGACGGATAGGGCCGCCGTCGCAGGGATGGTCATCCGGGTCATCGGCACCCATGCCCGGGCGCAGTTTGATACCGACTTCTCAGTGCTGCTGTCTGCAGACAATGAGATCTTCACCGAAGACCTGGAGGTGGAGGCTCTGACAGCACAAGCTGGCGCAGCACTGCTGCAAGTGATCACCTGCGCCGGCAGGATTGACTGGAGCGCTCTTCTTGCCGCGGAAGGGGTAAGTCAGGGCCTCCTTGTGCTTGGTCCTGCACGCTGCATCGGCCTGATCCCGCTGGACCTGTTCGACCGCATGAACGCAAACGAAAGCGTGGGGCGGATGGATACTGATGCGGTCCGCTTGATTGCAGACCCCGATAGCGGCGCGGACGCAATGAGAGATACCGCTGCAATGGCTCGCCTGATTTCCCGGGGGCTTGGCGATCTTGCCTTGGATTGGGGGGCGAGCGTGGGAGGGGACTTCCGGATTGACCTTGATGCCGCGGCGCCGGAGCCGGCGCTGGCCGGAGCGGCAGTGCCGGGCCTGCCAGAAGATGTCCTGGACCATGGGATCTACGCCCGCCCCGGCCCCGGGCATGAGTGGGCAGAAGCCATGTCGCGCCTGGAAACCACCCGCGCGCGGGACTTCGAGTACATTCTCGGCGAGGCTCTCGATCTGGCCCTACGAGCTCAACAGGTGGATTGCACCGACCCTCTGTTCATTCAGGCGGTGGTCCACGACACGGACTTCGGGCGAAATTATCAGCGCCATATCAGCGCTGACTGGAAAATCCTGACCTTTCGGAATGGGGCGTTCCGAGAATGGAGACTGAGCCGCGAAGATGCGGACAATGTGCTGCGCAAGAACCTCTTAACCTGGCTCCGCCACTCAGAGCGCACGCAGATCGTTCCCAGGGAGGACATGCCGGAGGGCAGCTTTGAGCTGATTGCCGGGAAGGCTGCGAATCTGAACCCAAATCACTGGCGCAAGGCCGCGGAGATGTTCAGCATCGCTGGATGACGCAGCGGACGGCCTGCGCAAACGGAGCGGCCCGCCAGCAATCTGGCGGGCCGCTTTGCACATCGAGACATGCCGCCAGGCATCAGGCGGGCGCGAAACGCCGCATGGCTTCCTGTTGCAGGCCCATATTGCGAACCATCTTGGAGATTTCCGCCTCATCGGACTTGCCCGCGTAGCGGAATTCGCTGTCGGCGTAGCGGTTGATCTCCTGGATCACCATTGCGGTGGTGATCGGTTCACGCAGCTCCTCGATCATTGCCTTCTTGGCGTCATAGTCCTTGAACAGGAACAGCTCCGGATTCTCCATCCATTCATCCGGCAGTTCAAAGTCCATCGCGCGGACTTTCACGGCGTCGGTGATGTTCTTGATGGCGCGGCCCGTAAAGCGGCCGTCGGCCTCCTGGATCGCCTTCAGATAGGTGCCGATCTTCTCCAGAGTGTCCAGCTCGCCTACGCGGCCTGTCACGGCATCGAACACCTGTGCCAGGGCGTCTTCCTGCGGACGCGAATGGCGATCGTAGGAAGCCTTCACGGCCCGGGAGATCTCCTGGGTGGCAAAGAGGTCGTGATCACCAACCGGGATCGCGTGGTTCTTGCCCAGGAGCAGGGTCAGGATGTCGATGTAGTCCTCGCGGCTCTGAGGGCCATCGATCAGGAAGCGGGCCCCAGCGCGCTGGCGCAGCGCATCATCAACGTTCTCGGGATAGTTCGAGAACATGCCAAACGTCGCGTTGCCGCGCACGATGGTGTTCGCGCCGGCGAATGCCTCCATCAGCACCGCGGTCACCTCCTGCTGGCCAGCGGAGGACTGGCTGTCGCCGCGCTTGCCTGCGATCTGGTCGATGTCGTCAACCGTGCCAAAGCCGATGACGGCCGGATCCATCACATTGTTGATGAAGGCTTTGGCGTTCTGGCCGGACTTGCCCTGGTAGCTGTCGATCTGATCGATGCCGAAGTTCTCATAGCGGAACGGGTAGCCGGCATTCTGGCAGTAATCGTTCAGCAGGCCGCCCATCATCTGAATGAGCGTGGTCTTACCGGTGCCCGGGTTCCCATCCCCCATGAAGGTGAAGATGAACCCGCCCAGCTCGGCGAAGGGGTTCAGCTTGCGCTGGAAATCGTAGGCCATCAGCATCTTTGACAGGCGCAGCGCCTGCGATTTGGCAACGGCGTTGCCGATCACCTCTTCCGGCTTTTTGAAGGCCATGACCAGCTGGCTGCCCTTTGCCTTGCGCGCCGGGTCAAAGCCGGAAATCGGCAGATCATCCGCTTCAACGCGCCATGCCGCGTCGGTGAAGGCTTCCAGGTGCGGAGTTGTTGCCGCGCGATCGCGGACACGCGACATGAGCGCCTCGCAGTAGGCCAGGACGACCGGGACGAGCTTGGCCTCATCGCCGCCCGCGAAGGCCGCGATGTCCTGATCCAATTCCCACAGGGCGCCCTGAATGGCCTGAGGCGCATTGTCGGTCAGGATCTCCTCAACCGGGCCGATTTCGACCTGCGCTTCTCCCGCATGGGAGGCCAGCAGGTAGGATGCAGCATTTCCGAAGACCGACAGCACGATCAAAGATTCCGCGGTCAGAAGCTGGGAAAATTCCGCACGGCTTGCTGCCGCCAGCGTTCCGGTCTTGTTGGCCTGCTTCATCTCGGCCAGCGCGCAGCGCTGCGCAAATGCATCCCCGACGGAATAGGCAATGGCAACCGCACGGCGCAGGGCGCGCACCGTCGCCGCCTGAACCGGACCAGGCAACTCATCGTCGCCCAGGCCTGAGATGCGGTCGATCAGCCGGACAGAGCCGGTGGCCGCGCGCGGGGCGCGGGTGGCCAGGCCGGGAGTTGTTGACCGCAAACGGCGCGGCGGTGCGGTGATCCCGGGCGAACGGGCGGCCGTCGGCGCCACGGCTTCAGCAACCGGCTTGGCAATGCGGGGCGCGTGGGTGAGGGATGTCAGGACCGCAGTTGCGGCGCTGTAGTGGGACTGGATTTCTGCCTCGGACAGGGGCATCTCATTCTGATTCATGTCAGTCAGCTTTCGTTTTGAATGTCTTGCGGGGATGCGGGGATCAGCTGTGGGCGGTGATCTGGTTTTTACCGGTGATCACATACTTCCGGACGCCGCGGAAATCATCAGAATGATTTTCGCAAACCGCCTGAAAGGCCAGCGTGGTCATCAGGTAGCCGTCCCGTTGCTGCGGCGAGGGGGAGAACTCCTGGCGCCGGGTCGAGCTGAGAATGCCGCCGCTTTGGAATTCCCCATGCGAGCGGACCGTCTCCATCCGGATCCGCAATGCCCACTCTTCTTCCGAAGCCGGGGCCGCGGCCCGCAACAGGTCCATCATGGGGCCGGACGCGGCGGAGAATGCTGGCGACAGGAAGGGGCCGAATGTGAAACGGCGGATCTTCTTGGGGTGAAGGCTGCTGACAGCGTGATCAACCCCAATGGCCATGTCGAGCAGGCCGGTTTCCAGGTTGGACTGCCCGTGCAGTGCGGCCCGAAGCCGATGAAGACGTGCATCATTTTCATCTGCAGTGCCCCCGGAGCTGTCTTCGAGCAGCATCGTGTAGACCACTGGACAGTTGGATTGCACGTCAATGACGGACCAGCCGACCATGTAGCGCTGGCGGCCGCAGTCCGAAGGCTCAAGGCGGTCAAATGTGAGAGGGCTGCGGGGGAGGGCGACATCCCCTTCGGCCAGCGTCTCCTGATAGATGCGCTGGCTCATGGCATATTGCTGCGGTGCTGGCGACAGCTGATCGCGCAGCATGGCTTTGAGCATGGACGCCTTAAGCTCCTCACGGCTGCGCATCGAGGTCAGGATTTCGGCCGCCGCCTCCTTGTCCTGCGAAAGCGTCACCATTTCCTGCCAGATCGGCAAGCCGGACCCGAGCCGGTCGACAGTCAGGTGGCCGGACTTTCCGGCCACACGGCCGGACATGAGGTATTTCATCACGAGCGCTTCCGCGCCGCGCGCCCAGCTGATGGCAAAGTTTTGCAGCACCTTGCCTTCATGGGGGTTGAGATCCTCATAGGATACGAGCTCATCGACCGCCCCTGGCAGACGGTTGGCCAGATCTGCCAGCCGCTGCAGGTAGGGCTTGAGCTCGGCCTCCTGGCCGAGCTCTGCAAAACCTTGTGTGAGGTCGATTTCAGCCATTACTGGCCGCCGTAGGCGTTGGCGTCGTGTTTGGCGACGATATCCGCGAACCGGCGGGAGAAGCGGTCATCGGCCTTGGCCTTATCTTCCAGCACCTTGCGGGCGAACACCATATGGTCTTCGTGAGCCTCCATCATGTCGGCCATATGGCGGTTTGTGGCCGCGCCGATACCCGCCATGGCCGCCTGGGCCTCCTGGTCGGTTTTCACGCCGATCTCGTTGATGCGGTGGGCCACATCCTGCTGCTGGGCGGTCTTGAGCGATTTGGTCAGCGCATCATAGAGAACCACACGCTGCTGGGTGTCTGTCTTCAGCTTGTTGATAAGGACCATCTGGGTCGCGATCTGGTTCTGCAGAGAGTCGACCCAGGTCTTGCCCTTCTCGATGTAGCGTTCCAGGGTCTGGCTCTCCGCGAGCTTCACCTGTTCCAGCTGGACCAGCTCATTGTAGGCCTTGTTCTGGCTTGCCAGCTCGGTTTCCAGCTGGGTCCGCGCCGCCGCATCGGTCTCGACGGAGATCTTGTTCTCCAGCTCGATGATGGCCGGGTCCATCGCCGCGATCTGCTGGCGCGTGCCTTCCAGTTCTGAGACCGCGGCTTCACGCTGCTGCAGGGTCGACGTCAGCTGGACTTCCACCTTGCCTTTCTGGTCCTGAAGCACGTTCAGCTGATTGTCCAGCAGGCCAACGATGGTGTTGGACTTGCTGATGAGGTCTTCCAGCTTGTCGTCGATCGAGGCTTCCCGGATGCGTTCGGCACGCATGGACTCGGATTTGCCGCGGGCGAAAAAGCCGACCAGCTTCTCCCCCATGGTCTTGGAGCGCATGGCATCGAAGTCGCCCTGGAATTTCTGGGTCACATCATCGAGGCCCATGATCAGATCAGCGATATTCGCGTTCATCACATCGGTGTGCCCATGCACGTCTTCCAGCGTGGCGTTTTCAATGTCCAGCTCGGCGGTGCTGCCGGCCTCAGCGATTTGGCCGCTGACACGGGTGACGAGGGTCTGGGATTCCCGAACCATAGCCTCGGTTTCTTGGATTTTCGTTTCAAACGACATTCGCATCTCCGGTGTTAAAGTTTTTCGCAAACATGTTTACAGGAGCACGGGTGGCCCGGCAAGAGAAATGCGAAAAACATTATCATGTTTGTGGTGGGTTGATGTGCAGGCGAAGCGCCCGCTGGAACACCTCCCCGAACAAGGGGAGGTGTTTGCCTCGATAGGGCGAGGATTTATGCGGGCAGACTGGGCGGTTCCGATGCCTGGGTCACAGCCGCCGGTGGGGTGTGCGGTGTGAAGGCTTCCGGGTCGGGCAGGTTGTAGCCGACCTTGCCAACCGCTTTCGACCTTTTGATGATCTCATGGATCTTCTCAAAGCTGCCGATTTTGCCGATGTCCATTACCAGGGCGCCAATGCGCAGCAAGCTGCGCGCGGCCAGAACCTGGTGGGTGTTGGCGAGCAGGTGCTCGGACAGGACCGGGATGTGGACCTGATCCAGGATCCGCAGCTGATTGTTGGTGGCGAGGAACAGCCAGTACGCGGATGCGCCTTCGGCCCGGGCATTGTCCCGCTCAATACCGTAGGCATAGGTTTCGAGAAGGTCGAAATAGCGCGTCGCCATGAAGTCCGTGACCCCCCGGGCATCCTTCGTGTAAAGGCCCGCGATCCGGATCAGAGCCCGCTGCAACTCCGGGCTGACATCCGGCAAAAGCTCCTGGGCGAGGGGCATCGCTGCATCTTCCGCCTTCTTGATGGCGGGACCGGGCAGGCCAAACATGATGTGGCCGAAGTCGTCAGCGAGCTTCTGCCGGCGCTGCGGGATCGGGTGAATGATCTCCGGCGCGGGGGCGGGTTTGATGATTTCCGGCCCGGGTGCGGAATTGATGATTTCCGGCGCAGGGGTGGGGTTGTTGGGGCTCATAATCTGTCCTTTGTCATGCCGGCTCACAGCCGGGCGAGGTGAAGCGATCCCGCAAGCCTTGCGGAAGATTTTCGCAAATCCGGGAGAAGACTTCATCGGCGCCGCCCGCAGCGTCGATCAGCCGGTACCGGCCCGGACCGGACGCGGCAATTTCCTTGAAACCCGTGCGCAGACGCATCTGAAACTCGAGGCCCATATTTTCAAACCGATCCTCATCAACGCCCGACTGCGCAAGCCGGGCCATGCCGCGCGTGAGTGCGGCCTTGGGGTCGATATCCAGGATGAAGGTCCGGGCCGGATCATATCCGATCATCAGATCGTGCAGCCGGTCCACCTTGTCGCGCAGTTCGGCTGATCTCAGACCCTGGTAGACCCGCGTGCTATCGACGTACCGGTCTGAAATGACCACGGCGCCGCGCTTCAGCGCTGGCCATACGGTCTTTTCGAGATGGTCACGCCGCGCGGCCGTGAACAGAAGTAGCTCGCTCTCCGCCGACCACCGGTCCACGTCGCCCGACAGCAGCAGGGCGCGGATCTCTTCGGCCCCGATTGAGCCGCCAGGTTCCCGCGTGGTCACGACTTCAATGCCCTGCATCTCAAGGTATTCGGCCAGCTTGCGGACCTGGGTTGTTTTACCTGACCCGTCGCCGCCCTCGAATGTGATGAACAATTGGGGTCTCCTGTCCGAAAAGCTGTGCAATCTGGCTCCGCTTGCTGCCGGAATGCGAAAAAGCAAGTTGAATATTTTTTACCACCTCTGTAGCGTGTTGCCAATATGCGAAAATTGGATACTGCAATGAAGTTTTCCTCAGATCAGGAAAAGGCTCTCGATTTGATGGGGCATGGGGAATCTGTCTTTCTGACCGGAGGGGCTGGTTCCGGCAAGTCTGAAGTCATCCGGGAGTTTGCCCGGCGCAATCCGAACCGTGTGACGGTCCATCTGGGAACCACAGGCAATGCGGCGCAAATGATCGGCGGGCAGACGCTGCACAGCTTTTTCGGGCTGGGCGGCAAGATCCACACGCCCCATGATCTGCGTGTGGATGACCGCGTGAAAAAGCGGATCCGGATGGCAAAATGCTTCATCCTGGATGAGATCTCCATGGCGCGCATTGACCACTTTCAGGGTATCCGGGACCGCCTCTTCGGCGCTGCGCGCGGGTTCGGGGATTTCGCGGGATACCAGCTTATCGTGGTGGGGGATTTTGCCCAGCTGCCGCCGGTCATCCCGAGGCATGAACTGCAGGCTTTGGATGCACTCTACGGGGCCGGAAATCATTTTGCGTTCCAATCCAGGTACTGGAGCGGGCTCAAGGAGGTCGAACTCACCAGCATTCACCGCCAGGCTGACGATCTCGAGTTTGCCGCATGGCTGAATGAGATGCGCAAGGGGCAGGTGCCTGACCTCTCCCTGATCAATAGCCGTGTAGGGCCGCCGGAAGCAGGGGCAACCCGCCTCGTGGCAACCAATGATGCGGCGACGCGCATCAACATCGAGGCAATGAACCGTCTCCCGGGTGGCAGATACCGCATCGAAGGCGAGGTGAAGGACACATTCGATCCCCGCATGATGCGCGTGCCGCCAAAGATGATGCTGAAGCCAGGCACCAGGGTGGTGATCTGCGCAAATGATATGAAGGCCGGTTACACGAACGGATCTGCGGGCACGCTTGTGCGCTGCGAGCGGGACAGCAAGACCCGCCCCGTGGCGGTCGTTAAGCTCGACAGCGGTGAAGAGGTCACTGTTACCCAGCACAAGTGGGAGAATGTCCGCTATGAGGCATCGGTCGACGGAACTATGGAGCGCCGCGTGGTCGGGACCTACCGGCAGCTTCCGCTGCTGCCGGGCTGGGCGATTACGATCCACCGCTCTCAGGGCATGTCGCTCGACAGTCTGCATGTCGACACCCGAGGCAGTTTTGCCCCCGGGCAGGCCTATGTTGCTCTCAGCCGGGCCACGCGGCTGAGCGGGCTGACCCTGGCGGCACCCGTGGAGGAGCGGCACATTCTGTTTGATGAGCGTGTCCGCAGTTTCATGGAGAGGCGCAATGCTGTGCCGATGATGACGTGATGCGGACGGGGCACCAGCCATCCGCTGGCGGCATGCCAGGAGAGCAGCGATGAGCGCTTCGCAACGAGCAAAGCCCCGCAAGAGCCGCCGCAGCGGCACGCCCGCGGCGGAGATCGCGGGGATCTCGCGATGGGATTGCGCGCCCTTTGCGCCCTGCGCCTGCGCACGATGCGGTGCGCGGGTGCGCATGAGCGAGATCGAGCCGCCGAGCGGCGGCGGCCCAAGCTACTTTCTGCTGCGGTGCTCGCGGTGCCGGCACGAATTTGAAACACGCCCCGTTCTTGAAGTCGGAGGTGAAACCTTCGATCTGGCGGCGGCCTGGAAAGAGGCTAGGAAAACACAACATGCGTGAAGCCCGGGAATTCTCTTATATTCTTGCGCAGCTGCGAGGCGACGGCTTCCGGCAAGCGGCAGAGGAACTCTGCTCCCGCCTCCTGGGGGGCGATGGCCAGCCTGAATTTGAGACCGGCAGCAGGAAGGCGCGGCAGTTCTTTTACGGGCTGATCCGCCAGATGGAAACGGCCCGGTCCGGGGTGATCAATGAGCGAGAGGAGCCGGATGATCTGGCCGCGGCCATCTTTGACCCGCTGATTGCGTCTGCAGAGGAGGGGCGGCTGGACCCAGCTGAGCTTGCGGCCGCAGCCCGAAGCCTGAAGTCGATCCTGCAAGGCGTTTGGCACATGCCATTTCCCGCCCACACCTATGGCATCACCCAGCCCGCACCCGACCACCCGGATCATGCATGGTGCGGGCAGGGCGGCTTTGCGCGGGACCTGCAGGTCCGCAACCGCATCACAGTGCAGCCCATTGATGATATGGCGGATCTCAAGAGATTTCGCGGGCTTATCGTGCGCAGGAGCCCGACACCGCATGAGCTGATGCTGGCAGGTGCGGCGATGGCGCGTGGAATTCCGGTGTCCTCTGTTGGCGACGCCGGACTGCCGATCCGTGCCTTTCCGTCCCTTCAGGAGGCGTTCGAAGACGTGCGCGCGGCTGCCATCTCACAATATGGGGCCGAAGTCTCCGAGGGGGCGCAGGACCAGATTCTGCACGAGGGTTTGCTGGAGGTTCTGGCGGCCAAGATTGGGGCCGGGGCGGGCGATGCCGCTCTCATGGCGCGCTGCAGGATCCTTGAGGAGGCGCTCTCCGACGCCCGGAGCTTGGCGATCCGGCGAGCGGATGACCAGGCATTGCGGGATGCCAATTATATCGACTTGCTCAGGGGCAGTGAGTTCGAGAAAACCTTCTTTGACATCTATGCGAACTACCGCCGCGGGTCCGGAAACCCTGAGAGCGTTGACGTTCTCTCCCGCGCCCTTGCCAGGGTGCGGCACCTGGAGGAGCAGGTGCTTGAGCTGAAGAGCTGTTTGAGCGGGTCTCCCGAGGGCAATGAGGACAATCTGGCACCCCCGGGTCGAGACTTGTGAGGATCAGGAGGCGGCTGACGGAACTGCCCAGTAAGGGGCCAGAAAGTCAACGCCCTCGATCACCTCGCCGGTGTCCGGGTGGCTGAACTTCCCCTGGCGGATTGCCTCTTCATAGGTTGCCGCATCGAAGTCATGAACGTTGTCCTGCGCATCGACAAAATGAGCCCGCCGCTCGATTTTGCCCGCATTGACCAGGGCCTCGACCGCGCCGAGAAGCTCGGGGTCGGAGAGGTTCATGTCGATAGCATCCGCGATAATGGGCAGGGTCAGGTAGCGCCGTTGATTATCGGAAAGGCGCGATGCGTTGCTTTCGAACAGGGAGATCATTGGGAAGTCTGCGTATCCCATACGCTCCTGGTCTCCGTCGCAATGCATGGCAGTCGTAAGCATATTCCAACGTCCTTTTCAGTTTTTCGCCATTCAGGCTCGGATGGCCCACGGTTTTGGGGCAGGTAAAATTTACTACGGGTACAAGAAAAAACTGCTGGCAGATACCCGCAGATGGGAAGCTGTCAGCGTGTGCGGTGACCCTATCCAATCCCCCCAAATTTGGCAATCCGTATTTCGCAAATCTGGTGCCTAAAATGTTAGGCAAAATTACAGACGCCTCCCGTGTGGGCTGATGGCAATCTGCGTATAACGCGCCCTGTGAGCTGGCCTGAGATCTGGGCGGCGAAGGTTTTTCGCATTGTCACATTGCAGGTGCGAGATCCCGTTCCGGCTCCGGGAGGATGGCGGATATTTTCGAGGGAAGCCTTTCTGTCCAGGGTGACCATTCATCATGGCCTGAAGGGCTTCCTTCAGCTTCGTAGCACGCGTCTTGCCGGCCGTTCGGTTCAATGAGCGCCAGAGGGCCGCGGCCGAACCTGTCGGCCATGAAATCAAGGATCAGCCCGTCCTCGCGCTCCAGCCAGGCGTGTTTCGTGCTGAGCCTGCCGGAATGAACAAGGCCGGTGACGGCGCGCCAGTTGTCATGGCCCGCGTCATTCAGGGCCGCTGCGGCGCTCAGAGCGGAGAGGTCCTGCAAGCCATCGCAAGAAACGTTCGGCAATTTTCGCACTTCTCCATGCAGGAGCAGATCGAATTGCTTGTGGCGCCAGATCGACCGCAGATGGTCCCGCAGCACCATCCCGAGGAGGAGCATCCGATCCATGTCGGTGGGTTCTCCGCGGGCATCCCGGATCTCCCATTCGGCGCCCAGTTCCTGCTCTTCACGGTAGCGGATTGCTGTTTCGAAATCCGCAAATGCATCAAGAACGGTTCCATCGGAACGCTCCAGGCGCACCGGGCGCTCAGCAGCTTGTGCGGGGACCGGCCAGGGGCCGGGGATGAGATTTCTCTGGGGGCTCACGCAGGATCTCCTCAATGATTGAAGTGATGATCGCGGCAAAGCGTGAAAACCAGAAGGGCTAATGGCGGCCGGCGTTTCCGGCAGACAGGGAGGCAGCCAGCGCCTGAGCCACCTTCTGTTTCATTCCCTCATAGGCGCTGCGCATGGCGGCCCGGCTGGCAAAGTCGGTGTAGCCTTCGATTTCGCCCTTCCAGATCCGGTAGAGCGGGCTGGTTTTGCGGTCGGTAAGCGCCTTCTCAAAGCGGTACTCCGCGATCAGGCTGTCTTCCGCCCTGGTAACGCGGACACCGGCGTCCAGGTCCGGACGGTTAAGATCCAGAATGCGGCCATCGTCGGCTTGCAGCCAGAAACCCTTCTGATACAGCGAACCGGATCCTTCAATCATGGTGATGCGTCCTGCGACCACACGCCAACCGGCGCCAGGCAGGTCTGCATCCTTGAGGGCCTCCAAAGCAAGAAAGGCGGCATCCAGGGCTGGCAGGGGGATCTGCCCCTTTGTCATGCCGCGGTTCAGGTGCTCGATCAGCGGCACGCAGTAGTTTTTTATGATGCTGGCAGTTTGATGCAGGCCATCACCTGCGCCGGGATTTTTCGCACTTTTGCGCGGTTCGCCATTCGACGGGGCGGGGATGGAGTCGGCTGGAAAAGCAGAAGCGACAGGGCGCAGGGAATCCGTGCGCTGGCAGTAGTCAGGCATATCAGTCTCTATTCAATCAATGTGCTTGGCCAGGCATCGCGAACAATGCTGCCCGTCCCATGCGCGGGACAGTTGCACGATTTTTCACTGGCATGCAAATAAATTATTCGCATTCCTTGCGTAAGGTTTCGGATAGCGGTGACCGCGCCAGATGACGCGGCCTTTTTTATGCGATCAGACATCGCAGGGGTCATGGCCCGGCGGGCCTGGATCGGAGACTATCCCGGGTCAAGGCGGGGGATCTCCCAGCCGCAACAGAGGCCGTTCAGCTCAGAGCCCTCCCTGGGCCCGGAGCGGAGGCGGTCAAAAGACATGCCCCGCGTGCTGAGGGTGGAGGACAGGGTGTTGCGCATGGCGTACCTCCTTGCTGTTGCTCCTTCAGTTCAGCACGGGCCTGCGAAAAGAAGAAGAAAACTATCCAGTTATCCACAATTTCCACGCGACCCGGCGTTCCTGCTCCAGGCTGGACGGTGGTAGATTTGACGCACGGAACAATCCGGCCACGTCCGGGAAAGCCTTTTAATGGAGACGAGCATGATCGGATGCGGGATTTGTGGCGGGGAGCTGAAGCCAGGGCAACTCGATTGCCCCAAATGCGGTGCAAAGCTCAAACGCGACCTGCGCGGCCTCCTGAGCGGGCCATTTTTCTTCGCAGCCGCGGTCGGCATCCTTCAGGAATCCGTTTTGTGGAGCGTTTTGATTGGCTGCGGGGGCATCTATGCCCTCAGCACCTTGCGGAACTTCCGCTGGGTTCCCGGTAAGCCCGCCGCGAACAAGAAGATGCGAAAAACAATATGATTGACACGCCTGGCGCTGATTGAAATATTGCGGAAATAATTTTCGCAAATTGGGTGAGAGAATGATCAATCACTTGGTGCTGCGGCTCTATGTAATGGCCGCAGAGATGCGCTGGCAGGTTCTGCTGGCCATGTTTTCTATTCACGCCGCTGTCACTTGGGCCGGTCTCTGGCTCGCGGGAGAGGGCCATCTCACCCCGGCGGTGGAGTTCATCTACTACTATATGGTCTCAATCTCGACCTTTGGTTACGGTGACCTTTCCCCCCTGACAAGCTGGGGGAAAATGGTGGTCGCACTGTGGCTGGTGCCTGGCAGCTTGACGATTACCCCGCTGATGCTTGCGAAAGTCGGCATTGCATTTGCGCATATCTGGAGAAAACGAATGAACGGTAACGGCGATTTCAGCGACGTTCAGGGCGCGACCGTCCTGATTGGATATCACCCGGTGCGGACCCGCAAGATGATCGATGAGATCAAGGCGGGCAATAAGCGCTGCGGCCCCCTCATCCTCGTTGCGCGGCAGGATGTGAACATCGATCACAGCCAGATCTCCTTCGTGCGCGCTGAATCTCTGTCCAGCAAGGAAGATCTACTCCGGGCCGGTGTTCAGAGTGCCAGAAACGTGCTCGTTTATGCGGATAACGATGACATGACCCTGGCCGCGGGTATGGCCGTTGCGGCCCTGAATGAAGATGTGCATCTGGTCGCGCATTTTGATGATGAGGAGAAGGCGGAACTGCTGCGCGCCCATACCGGGGCGGTGTGTGAAGTCAGCCAATCGGTGGGCATTCTGGTGCGGGAGGTTCAGGATCCTGGCTCCGCAGAGGCCCTGACTGATCTGTCATCCGCTCAGGT
This sequence comes from Leisingera caerulea DSM 24564, assembly GCF_000473325.1. Taxonomy (NCBI): domain Bacteria; kingdom Pseudomonadati; phylum Pseudomonadota; class Alphaproteobacteria; order Rhodobacterales; family Roseobacteraceae; genus Leisingera; species Leisingera caerulea. The sequence goes on along the minus strand of NZ_AXBI01000020.1, from coordinate 272,294 downwards.
CAATAGCACGATTTTTGCGCTGGATGCGGGCGGCCTCAAGATCACGGCCGGGGAGGCCAAGGCCGCCTTCGACCGGATTGGCGCCGTCTTTGTGGGCACACGCTGCCGGGAACAGAAGGCCCATGTGTTCCATTTGCCTGACGACCATGACCTGACCGGAATGCAGCTGCACTACATTGCGACAGAGCGGATTGGCCTGCAGGCGTTCCAGCGGTCTCTGGGCAGGCTGCCCGCGGCAGCCTAAGGAGCATCGAAGAGGTGAAACGGGCGGCCGGAGAGATCTGGCCGCCCGTTCTTATTTTCAAGGCTTGAAGAGCGGTCTGCCACTCTGCCAGGCCCGCTAGCGCCCTGCGCGCTCGTTCAGGACATCAGCTCTTCCGCGGCGCTGGTAGGAAACCAGATACCACCCGCCTCATGCATCAGCCCTTTGGATCGAAGCCGCTCCAGCGCGTCGCGCTCGGCCCGCCTTGCGCGGGCCATCCCCGTAAGCCTTCCGTCCAACAGGGCCTTTTCCAGCAGTTCTTTCTCCACATTCCCGATACGCATCATAGCCTCCTGGTGCCGCTTGCCTGATTGAATGTTCTCTTGGTGCATCTGCGCCGCCTGGCCGCCTGCTCAAAATAAAAGGCCAGCCTGGTGGCTGGCCTCCTGGTTCAGGCTGTGGCGCGCATTCAGCGCCGCCTGCGGCGGCTGTTGCCGGAAGACCTTCTTGTGGAGCTCTTCGAAGAGCTGTGCCGTTTCGGAGTGGCCCGCTGGCGTTGAACGGGTGGGCTTTTGACCGCAGGCCTCTGCGGTTTCGGAGCGCTCTTCTGAACCGGCGCTGCGGAAGACGATGCGGCAGGCACAGTCTTGGGTGCGGGCTTCGCCGCTGCGGCCGGGGCGGGCTTCGAGAGGCTCACCGGCTTTGCGGCCGAAGCCGTTGCGGGCACGCTGCGCGAGGTGGCCGCCCAGTTCTCGGTAGAGCCGCCTGCGGCGGCAGGGGAGGGCGCGGGTTTCGGTGCTGCGGCCGGAGCGGGCTTTGAGAGGCTTACCGGCTTTGTGGCCGGGGCGGTTGCGGGCACGCTGCGCGATGTCGCCGCCCAGTTCTCGGTTGAGCCGCCTGTTGCGGGCATCGTCTTCGGTTCGGGCTTGGAAAGAACCGCTGGCTTCGGCGCTGAGGCGGCGGACCAGCTCTTCGCGGATCCATCCGAAGCTGCAGGCTTACCGGTGCGAATGGGCTGCACGCCCGTGCGGCCTGCCCGGGTCTTCTTCTCGTAGTAGTCGCCGACCTCATCGACGAGTTCGGTCGCGATCAGCATGGCGGCGATCGGCAGGAACATTCCGGCGCCGTCTTGATGGCATGCACCGACTCCGTATTCGTTTTCGCAAACGTTTTGAGAAGGGTGGGGCCGGATGCTTACCAGGTCCTCAGTCACCTCCGGTGCGATCTCGGCGCACTCCTGGTACGACAGGTCGGTCGACGACAGGCATTGGTCGATCACCTGCGCGGTGTAGTCCTTCGCACGGGGAGCGACCGGCTCTGGGGCCTGGACCCGCGCATAGGGCTTGTCGTCAACGGGCGTTGAAGGGGAGAGCAGGGCCGCGGCGCCAATGGCCCCAATCAGCACGATGCCGCCAGCGATCAGTACGGTTCCGAGTTTCTTGCTCATGCCGGGATATCCTATTTGATGAATTCTGTTGCTCTAAGACATTTCAAAGGAAATCTAATATATTTTCGCAAACTGCAAAAGGGGAAATGCGAAAAATGAACATCCGCAGGTTGGGGCGGCGCTTCGCGGCAGCCGGTGCCGGTTTAGACATTATCGCAATCTACAAATGGTATGGCGCCAATGCTGGACTACTGCATCTCTACACTTGTGGAATCCAAGGGTTACGTTTCTGTGTAGATGCGGAAGCGCTGCTACATCATGGGGCCAAGCAAGCTCTGCCGGTTGCGCTCTATTCGATCATCGATCTCGACGCGTCTTGCAGCCCATTGCGCCGCAGCCTGTTTGAAGCCCGGATCCTCTTCCCCATACCCCAGGGCAATGGCGGAGATCGCGTGAGCCTCACCAGTGCGCAGCGCCAGGATGCCGGGCTGTTTGTGTTCACGCTGGGCAACCTCGCTGAAGGTGTCGTCATTGCAGAGCTGCGCGCGCAGCTCCACTATGGCCTTCCAGCCATCGCCGCCGAGGGGGCGGCTGGCATACACCCTTGTTCCGTTGAGATCATGGAAGCTGTGCCGAATGCGGTCTGCGCCGGCCTCAAAAAGCGCCTGGTATGCGGCCAGGCCGGGGCGGCGCCCCGCCTCGAACATGCCCGGCTCATCGTAAATTTCGATGGTCGATTGGGTCAGAAGGCTTTCGAGGCATGCATCACACAGCGCGCCCTCAACGGCAGCGCTGCGATCGAGCCAGACCAGACTGATCTCATCGAATTGCCCGTACCCGCCATCAATGAGCCGGCCATCTGAGAAGGAGGCGGCTTCTGGGGCGTCGCAGTTCGCGCAGGCTGGCATGGTCATCCCTCGATTCGGACTTTTGTGAAGCCGAATAGACGGATGCGTCAGGAAGTTAAAGCCGGACGCCCGCTATGGCGAGGCGTCCGGCTGGTCGTGTCAGTCGTCCATGCAACCCGTGACAGGTCTGGGCAGAGGTCCCTTCACTTGCGACTGATACAGGCGCAAGGCCTGACGCACGACAGCGCTCGGGCTAAGATCCTGCAGGGCGCACAGTTCCTTGATCGCAAGTGTCTCCTCGGGGCTGAACTCGTGGTAAAACTTGTCCGCGATGCCCATTCCGGCAAATTCTTCAGAGATATGAGCGGCAATCATTGTCCTATCTACGGGGCTGGGTGCCAGTTCGCCCGAATAGCCGCGTACTACTGCCTCGAGGAGAGTGCCCTCCGCATCAGCGCCCAATTTCACCGCCTTGTAATCCTCAAAAACCTGCCGCTGCTCGGAGGGGAAAAGGGACTGGACCGTCCACGAAGCCGGATGATCATCCGAAAGGCAGTAAAATCTGCTGTCCGTAAACTCGCAGACCGGCCGCACGAAGTTCTGGCCTGCGTGATCCAGGCTCATGTAAACGTAGACATCAATTTCGGACTGCCCGCTCGCTGCCTGGTGCAACCGGGTTTCCTCATCGATTTGCACCATTACATTCAAGCGGAACCGTTCCGTCCGGCCAGGATCGATTGAACCAATGGGCTGCAGTTTCAGCCCGCGTTCCTCAGTGGAGGGACCATCCGTTTCGCTGAGCCACATCCGGGCCTCGTCCTGCAAATCCGCAAGCGGCACAGTCAGGCGGCTGAAGACGCGGTACCGGGAGTTGCGTTTCGCATGACGGATGGAATCCCCAACTTCAATTTTCTCATTACTCATGGTCATTTTTTGACTCCTCAGTGAAGGTTTTTTCGACGGGGCTGGCTTTCATCCAGGCCGTCACGATTTCATCAATATCATCCACCGCTTCGACCGCGCGGCGGTACACGGTGCGGTCAAACATCTCCGGCTTGACCATGCCCGGGCGCCAGCGTTCCGCAGGAACGGGTGCCAGGGTGTTGATCACTGTTCGGCAGGGCGCTTCAGCAGCGAAGGAGCCGATCGGCACCACAGCGCCATCCGTGCCGATAACAACCAGAACGTCATCCCGCTTCAGGGTCTTCATGGTCTTGCGCAGCTGCAAATATGCCGGGGCGGTTTCGCCGAAGAAGATGGCGTTCGGCTTCACGCCCTTGCGCGAATTGCATGTGCAGCGTTCCCTATCCTGATCCCATTCGCGGAGCCCGATCTGCCAGATGCGCCCGCAGGCTTCACATTTCATCTCCGGCAGGGATCCATGCAGGTGGAGCACGTTTTCCGCTCCAGAGCGCTCAAGGAGATTGTCGATGTTTTGCGTGATCAACTCCGCACCGAAGCGTCTCTGCCAGTCGGCGAGCAGCTTGTGCATGGCGTTCGGCTGCACCGTCTGCAGGCCGGTCCGGAGATCATTGTAGAACCGATGGACGAGGTCGAAATTGCGCTTCCAGCTGTGGATGTTGCATACCTCATCCAGGCTGTGGCTGGCCCAAGTGCCATCCTCGCCTCTGAATGTGGAGATGCCGCTGTCGGCCGAAAGCCCGGCGCCACTGAAGACCACAAGACGTTTCTGATGAGACCTTCGAATCTGCCCGGTGAAATCCAAATAATGTTGGGGCTGGCTAACACGTCGGATTTTGCGAGAAAAGGGAAAACTAGCGCGACTTGGGTCCCGCAAGGTCTTTTGTGCTGCGCCGCCCCCGCACGGACAAAGCACGGCCAAGCCAGTATCCTGTGAGCAGGGCGATGGCTGTGGGCGCGGCCGCGCAGAGCGCGATTATGGCCAGGCCAGTGCCTGCAAGCCCCGCATCAGGGGCAAGCCAGAGCAAATAGCCGGCGACACCCGCGGCCACCGTCGCGAGCGCGGCAGGAACGGCCCAGGGGAGTTTCCGCATGAGGCAGCCGGCTGCGGCCGGAACAATCGCCGCGAGCGTGAATATGATCTCCGGTGTCACAGCTGCGCCGGGCTTACAGAGCTGGCTCCAGAGAGGTGTCCTCCGGTTCCGGGTCTGACAGATCAAGCTCAAGCTCATGCGCCATCATGAAAAACTTCGCGCACCGATCCCAGCTGAGGTTTTCCCATGCCGAAGGTGCCCGCACCCACGCGTCTCCGTCCTCGACATCAATGACAATGTCCCCGACCCCTGTTTCGCGGGTGTCCTTTCCCTGATCCTCGAAGCGCTCGCCCGCGGCGCAGCTGGTCTTTGCCTTGGCGCGGACCTTCAAAAAGGCTTCATCCTCATCCAGCGCTTTCAGGCTGGCCACGTGGCGGTACATATTCATCGCAAGAGCATCGCCGATTTGGCCCAGGCCAGCTTTCATGGCCGCGGTCCGCAGGTGCGTGTCGCCGGCGTCCATGCGGGCCTGTTGCTCTGCGGACATGTGAAACCGAAACAGATGGTAAGTCTTCATGCGTGAGCCGTCCCTCTTAAGCTGCTGGTCCCGGCCCAGCAGTTGATACCTGAGCAGCCTACCTGCGCTCAGCGAAAATGCGAAAAGCATCAATCGCCATCATATTTTACTTTATTTGCGAAAAACAACAGCGCATATTACAGCATCGCCACATCGTGGCTCTTTTGGAGTCTTGCGCTTGGACCAGGGCATTAAAGGGGTATCGACCCTTGCTTCTGAACTTCTGGCAGAATGTGACCTGCTTGAAATTCATTACACCGAACATGATGAGAGAGTGCTCAGCCACATCCTCGAACTGGACTTCCAGCCGATCCCGCGCTGGGAGCTTGCGGAACAGAATGGCATGCTGCATCTGTGCTGCCATGACAATGCGGTCCTGATGGAGCGCAACGACTGGAGCGGCAGTCGAAAGGCTATTCACGGATGGTGGCAGAACGGACATGGTTTTGTTTTCCATTCTGTGATTGAGGAAAACGGCAGGCTGATTTGCGTCACGCCCGTGTATGCGAGCCCCGGAGAGGACACCTCATACCTGTATTTCGCTGAGGATCCGATGATCGAAAGGGTTAGTGCGGATGGCACGCTGGCGCTTCATATCTTCGGGCAGGACGTTCCGCGGCGCCTTTCATTGGATCCCGCATACGATCGCCGCCTGGCTGCGGAAATGCGGGCAAGGCTTGCGGCCGGTTATGACCCTGAACAGGTTGCGACGGAACCAATCCTGATCAACGTCTGACGGGGCCGGGCAAGTCTGCACCTCGGCATTGCGCGGGGCGGGCACATCCTTGCCTGAATGCCCAATCGTGCCGACCTGATTGTTTGTGCGAAAACGATACTATCTGGTTTCATAATATGGTGCTATACTGTCCGACATTACGGGACCCAGTGGAACGGATACTTAGTTATGAACAAATTCGCGCAGGCAGTGGCGTGCTGCATGGTGCTCGCAGGGGGTGCGCTTCCCGCGGCCGCTCAGAACATGTTGCCAATTCAGGTCGGGGAGCGTGTGAAAATCGATAAGCACGGCACCTGCCGCATCGTCGAAAACGACGGCAACACCCGCATCATGGCGCCGGTCCGCTCCGCGCCCGAATGGTCCAACGGCAGCGGTGCCTTCACCCGGAACATCGCAGATATGGATAGGGTCAAACTCCATGACTGCAATTGGGTCGGTACGCGTGGCGGCGCGCCAACCATTTATGTCAAGGAGGGGTCGACGACCTACTACACCTGGAATAACGGGTCGAAGACCCCGATTGCGCAGGGTTACTGGATGGGATACAGCATGCGAATCCCTCAGGCCACCTTCTTCAACCCGGATACGGGGCAATGCGCGCCGGCACGCAGTTGGATCTCGAAGAGCGCAACGAAGACACTCACTGCTGAAAAAGTTTGGTCGGGGCAGTTCAGCGTGCAGCTCTGCGAAGCTGACCGGATGGCAACGGGGCCGCACACTGCCTACAACCCGCCGCCGACCGGCACCTATCCGGGGCCATAAATGAGAAGGGCGCTGCAAGCAGCGCCCTTTCTTATTGAACGACCGGAATGTCAGGCGTGCAAGGTGCGGCCGCGCTGGAACTGGCGGTACACGGCGATCGCCTGGTACGTCAGATTGCGGATTTCCGCAGCGGCCCGGCGGCCGGAAGCGGCAAGGGGGCTCTTGTGCTTCCAGGCGCCGCCGCCTGTGCCGATCTCCGCTCGCCAGCCGGTATCATCCGCTTCCAGGCGGAAAGGCTGGCCGTCCAGCTCGCCTGCCGAGCCGTGAATGTCGATGTGATGCAGTTTCAGTCCCATGATGGGTATCCTTTTTTCTTGCGGACCGGGCGGAATGCCGCCTGATCCGGTTTGCATGCGCCCGCACCGTGCGGGCATTGATGTGTCGATGCCCCGCTTGGGGCTAGGCGGCCCTGCGGTGAAGCTTCCGGTGGTCCGGGCCGCTTGCAGAGCGCGCCTCAATGGCGCCTGTCAGATACCGGGCGCGCCCTCCGGGCGGGCCTCGGTATCCTTGGGCTCGGGCCTGAACCCGAGTTCATCCTCGATCTGATCGAGGATGGTTTCGATCTCGCGCCGGATCATGGAAGGCATCTGGCGCAATCCTTCGCGCCAATCTTCCTCCACGGACCCTTGCCGGCCTGGGATTTCCGGAAACGGGCAGGGGAGTGTCTCCGCCTCCCGCTCCATATCGGCCGCTGACCTGAGCGCGGCGCCGAGCGCCGTCTCGATGTCATCGAGTGTTGCGGCATTGCCGGAAATCCGGCGGAATGCCTTGAAGTCCGGATCTTCCGGAGCACGCCGGTCGATATTCGACCGGCCTTGAAGCATCCGGAACCGGTTTACGATCTGCCTGTCAGTGCTGCCGTCGAAAACAACAGCGGTAACGATCCTCATATCGAGCCTCACAATTGAGTTTGGGGATCGACCTCGTTTTTTTCGACTGCCACGCTAGGGCTGCCAGAAGTCGCAGCACCTTAGATAAGTTATGCGAAAAAGAATTGCAAGACATTATTTCCGGGCTAGAGCGATGGCTCGCAGGCCGGCGCGGGATCCGCGATGAGATCCCGCACTTCCTCCTGGCTTTTACCCTGTAGGAAAAACTCCTTGATCATCCCGAACATGCCCGACTTGCGCAGCTCATAGAGGGCGCCCGGTTCGCCATCAGCGCAGATCTCCGCCAGAGCGGCGTGTACCCTCTCCTCATCAGGAGGCGGAGTGTTTGACAGGAAGCGGATCGCTTCGTTCTCGGCAACGCGCACCCGGAACCGCTCCCGCTCTTTGTCGATCACGCTGGCGCTAAAGCCGGCAGGGGTCTTGAGCCCCGGGCCCCTGGCGTCATCGATCGTATTGAAGAAGGGGTCCTGACGGAACCAAGTCTCCGCCAGGCTTGCGGCATTTCTCTTGCCAATGCTCTCGGTCAGCCGGGCTTCGGCCCATTCGCGGTCTCTTCCGTTGCGGACGCAGCTGCGGAAAATAGCGCCAACGCGCCAGGAGCTGTCTGCAGATGACATGTCGTGTCTCCAGCCGGATTCAGAGCGCGGGCTCAGGTGCCTGGTCTGGCTCCGGGTTATGTTTGATTTCGGCGTCCAGGCGGTTCAGCGCGCGCAACTCGTGCTTCCAGTAGCCGCCGTCGTTGCTGTCCTCTCCGTCCCATTCCCGTTCGGCCTGGGCAATTTGAGCCTCCAGAGCGTCACGGATGACCGGGAGCGCATATTCCACGCCGGTGGCGGCCGAGACCGCATCGGCCTCTGATGGGCCGGAGGGGGCCGAGTTCAGCGCGCCCGAGGCTGCCTCAATGTCGGCTGCGCGGTGCGGGTGGGTCTTGGCGAATGCATGCAAGCCATCAAGCCAGGCCCGGCGGTGGGTGATTGCGTCCCGGAGGATATCGGTATTCAGAGACATTGAGCTTCCTTCATGATCTGCTCGTATTGTTAGCGGAAGCATAACGATGAAATGTGAAAAAAAGAAAACACCACGGGAATTGACCCCGCCCCGCCATCCGGCGGGGCGGGGTGTTCTGCGGAATCAGGGCGTGCCGGGAGACGCCTCAACGCCGGGCATGAACATGCGGTAAGCCTCCAGGGCATCGTCATGATCGGCGCCGATGAGCGCTGTGATCCTCTGGGCGCGCTCGGCTTCGCCGTCGAAGGCGTCTCCGGTGAAGGCATCAGCCAGATCGATGGTTTGCAGCATCCGGTGCCCGTCGGGAACCCTGGCCATGCAGCTGATGAGATGGGCGGCCTCATCTGCGGAGCGGGCTTCAAACTCCCAGACCATGCCGCCGAGCTGATGCATGAGCTTGGCGCTTTCGCTGGCATCCGCGGGCGCCGGGTTCACCAGGACCAGCCGGTCCGGTCCGAGCGGGTCAGCGATCAGGGCTTCGAGGGATTTGATATCCGCTTCGCATTCGGGGCGAATGCGCAGGCGGCAGGGAAATTCTGCGTTCATAGCGACGGCTTTCTCAATTGATCGGAGGGATGATGGAGCGCCCGGCGAGGGTCGAACTCGCAGCCTTGGAACTAGAATTTCCTTGCTCTTCCAGTTGAGCTACGGACGCATTTTCGGGATCAGGAGCCTTGCTCCAGGGGGCGCTTAGCGCGCCTGTTTCATGCCGAAGAACTCCCCGGCCTTGATGCGGTCCAGCCCCATCTGGCGGACGGCACAGCGGACGGCGTCGGCGATAGCATCGATTTGAGCCTGGTTCATGGAATTTCCTTTCTGTCACATGGAATTGGAGCGCAGAGCTTGCTCTCCTGGCGCTGTCTCCTGGTGGTATGGAAGGTGTCCGGGTTACCATGATCCCGGGCCGCAGTTTCGTCGCGGCGGCTGATATCACACGTTGGCAAAGCAGGAATTCGGGGACCTGCACCCCATGTCCCGGCAGCATGCCAAGCCGGCCGGGTGGCGCCATGGATCACTCCGTGGCGCAGACCTCTATGCCCGGCTTCAGCAGGCTTTGGCCGGCGCGGACAGGAATCTTGCGTGCTGGGCAAAACGGCCCAGGCGGGCTTTGAAATAGTTCGGCCCCTTCATGATCTTCTTGTCTGCATTGAAGATCGGTTTGCCATCGGCATCGAACTTGCTGTCGTTGGAATCCGCAACCTCCTGCACAGCCGGGACGATGTCGATCGCGGCCATATGGGCGACGCCGACACCAGTCACGATCTGGTCGCAGATCGCATCCGTCAGCTCCACCGGATCAGAAACGCTCACCTGGACCGCGCCTGATTTCATATCTGTTGCGAAGTCATGCAGCGCGCTGCGCACCGCGGCCAGGCTCGCTTCAGATGCGGCATCATCGCCCTTCAGGGCGTCCATCATTTCGGCGACCTCTTCGAAATGCACACCGGTCTGGGTGTTGAAGTTCTTCTTCTCGGGAGCGGGGACCGCCTTGCGGAACCAGGAAAGAATTTGCGGAATTGGCATTGGCATAATCCTCGAATGTAATTCGGCCAGGGGCCCTATTGCGACGCAAGCTATATGCGAAAAAGTATAAACGCAAGGGTTTATCGCAGCTTCGCCGCGCGCGGCAGCTCCACGCAGAGGCAGCGCGCTGCAGAGTGGTCTCAGCTGGCGGATTTATAAGCCGGGGCTCTGCTGCTCGGCCTTCAAGGCGGAGCGCTTCAGCTTCTGAACATGCAGCGGAAGCTCTGATCTGACCTTGCCCACGTCCAGATTCCACTTTGCCCCCCAGCGCTTTTGCACCGGGTCCCGGTACACGCCCGCAGGGGCTGGCCGCTCAGGCAGATGCGACCGGCAATACTTGACGACCTTGCCGAGGTAGTCCTGGGGATCTTCGACACGGCCGCGTGCAACATTCGCCGCATAACCCAATTGCCGAAGGTGCCCTTCATCCTCCGAACCGGTAGGGGTGAACCCATGCACGGCAACACGCGCGAGAAGGTCAAGCATATCCTTCTCGCGGCGCCGTGCCGGGCTCAGCCCGTTATTTCGGTTCGCATTCGCCATTTCATTCCTGTTCGATCAGTTCGATCGCATCGGCAACATTGTACTTAATGAATGTTGTGTCGCCAACATAATAATCCAATGCCTCCTCGACGCGTTTTTTGAACTTCTCAATGTCGATCAGCCCGTGCGCGGCCAGTTCCTTGATATCGTCGCGGTCGCGCTCGATAAAACGGCCAACCTTGGAAACTGCCAGGTCGACAGGATCCATGATGTGCAAAACGATATCCCCGACCCGGCAGACTTCCAGTGAGTTCTCCTCCCAATTGGGCGGGAAAGACCCAAGCGTATCGGAGAAGTTCCCATCCATCCCGACGAGCATCACATCGTCTTGATCGTCAGGGTTGACGACTTCGAAAACCTGCATGTCGGGAGGAATTGCAACCCGATGCGACCATTTCACATCCACATCATCGGACATCCGGTATCCGGTGTGGTAGTTGATGGCCACGCCTCCGGCGATGTAGGCGTGAACGGGCGTTTTCAGGTTTCCCAGCCTGTCCGCGAGAGCCTGGAAGTGGCGCTCAAGTTCCGGCATCAGAGTACGTTCAGACATTTCTGCTCCATCTTGTTGCTCGGCTATCGTAAGCGGCGCCCAGGCAGAAGGGAACTGCAACACGCGCCTTCAATGCCTATTACAATCCTGGCCCCAGGTCATCGCCTTCAGGGGTAACCACTCGGAACCTGGCCCGCCGGCAGGCGGCTTCCGCATCGCGCAGCATCATTTCACGCTCCTCCTGTGTGGCTGGGAGCCTTGGGACCCTGCAATCCTCCAGGTCGTCGGATCGGCCCCATTGGAAGTCTTCAAGAAGGCTGCGATCGTAAGCCTCTTCGCGAACCAGATACACGCCAGATACGGTGGTGATCTGGTAGATGCCATCAAAGAGGGAAGTGATGGATCCACCGGTCCGGTTCGCGATAACGCCATCCGGGGTCACGAGGTCGTGGTCTTCGAAGACCGTGCCAGCCGGTACGGACACATCATCCTGGATGATCGTATGGCTGCCAAGGCGGACCCCGCGGCCAAGAGTGACACGCCTGCCGGTCCTTGCCCAATCGCCAAAGATGCAATCCTCCGCGATATCAGAGCCGGGGCCGACACTGCTCCAGTTGCCGAGCCTGACGCGCTCGCCAATCAAGGTGGTGGGATGGACTTTGGTCCATTGGCCCGTTTTGACGCTGGCCGGGATCCGGCCAGCCGCCTGGGCTCGGGTGCGTTTCAGAATGTTGAACATGTGCCGTCCTTCTTCGCGAGCAGCCTCAGTGCAGCAACCCCATGCGCTCGAGGTGTTCGTTCCGTGTGAAGTAGTCCTCCCGGCCATGAACGCCATGACCCACAATGCGGAAGAACTGCCTGGGCCCGCTGTGCCTTTGCCGGATCGGCTCATGGGGCGTGAAGATCCCGATTTCGATAACCTCGCCGGCATCCATCATGCGGCCGGCTTCCCGCGGGAACTGATCGGCGCGGGCCGAGAGATCGCCGTCGCGGGTTGTGTCTTCCACATCAACATCCCAAACCATGCAGGTGTCCGGGAGGGAGTTGGCGATCAGGGCGCGGGTGCTGCGCTCCAGGCGGACAAACGGGCTTGGCCCCCATGTGGGGCCCCAGCTCAGGTTTTCCCCGCTGAGGCAAGCCTCTGTGTGGATGGTGCGGCCGCCCGCGCCGTACCCGCGCTGAGACCTTCCCGCTTCCACGAAGCTTTCATCGATCGTGATCAGGCCCAGCTCGCCTTCCTGGTCAGGAAGCGCAAAGCGGTCGACAACCTCGCGGTAGGAGGCGAAGGCCTCAGGGAGACTGTCACCGCGGCCTTGGATGAAAGGCATCATGTAGCAGCGGGCGCCTGTGTATTCGGGGAAGGCCATCCGGCCGCGTTCCTGGAAGCTCATCTGGTCAACTTTCGCATTGAGGCTAGGCAAGAGTATGCGAAAAAAGAGAAAACGCAATCAAAAGAGGGCACCTTGTGCTGGGACCTGCTTTTACACAGCCTCGACAACTTCCCATTCCAGGAATGGAGGGGAGACCTCTCAGAGAGGCGGCTGGCGGAACATGTGTCGAAAGGTGTTGCCCCGTGATTATCGGGCTCACGAGGCGGAAGCCATACCTGCACCTTGAGGGGCAGGGGAGCGACGTTCACCGTGCCGGCGCGCGGGCTCGTTACGGAGCCACCCGTCCCTTACGGGATTCGATGCCGGCCGCATCCTCGATGCGGCCGGAGTGCTTGCGCTCTTCCCCTCGGGGCAATATCACTCAATCAGCAGCTGATTTGAGCTCGCTGACCTTGAGCGCATTCAAAGACCACAGAAGGAGGGCCGCGTGGAGAGTTTAACCACTGTGCTCGTATACCTGGGCTACGCCACATTCTCCGTGCTCTTCTGGTGGATCTATCCGCACACGCTATCCAGGGCGGACATGTTCTCCACCAGCGCGGTCAAGTATTGGCTTGGCCGCATTTCCTTCTCTTTGTTCGGGCCTGGTTTGATAGGGCTGATCGTTCTTTACCTGTACAATCATTGGAACACCCCATTCTGAGGGTCATGGCGCTGGATCCCGAAATGCCTGAAACTGGTGCTGCAGGGGAGGATTGAACTCCCGGCCTCTCGCGTACCAAGCGAGTGCTCTACCACTGAGCTACTGCAGCATATTCCGGGGGCCTTCGATGTGCTGCTACGCCAAAGACCTGTCTTCTCCTCCCGGATCAGCACCCCCGCGGCGCAGGCACAGCGACCCGGGCAGGGCGCCTGCGCTTCTCAGCGGGTTCTTCCCGTCACCCGGGAAGACGCGGTGACCATTCTCCTGCAGGTCCGGCGTGGCGGCCGGCTGCCGCAGGGATAAGGCCCAACTTTTGCGATGCAAGGGGGTCACTCCTTAGAGGGTGGCTGCCTCTAAGCCAACCTGCCGAAGGGTATCCCCGGAAGCGCCGGGCCATCCGGCGCCATTTGTTCCTGCTATAGAACGGGGCAGGAACATTTTCGTGTGGATAAACAATCCCGCCCGCACGTTTGCGACTATGCGAAAAAACAGAAACAGTTCAGGTTTCCGCTTGTCAGATTAGTCGGGAAAACTCATGAAAAATTCGATTGCGAAAACCCTTGCTGCATTTGCGGCGGTTGCTCTCACCACTGCCTGCGGAGGCGGCGGGAGCGCAGAGCCGGTCAAGACGGAAACCTCGAGCGGTGAAGCCCGCCGGACAATGTACCTGACCGGCTACAGCTACTGGGATAATACTCCGCCAGGATCCGCGCAGATTGCGCGCCCGGTGATCCATCGCAAGGCAGGCGGAACCGGCACCTATGATGACCCGGTCACACTGGCTGTCGGCCATGTCAAGAAAAACGGCCGCAGCATCATGGACTATCCCGCCGGAACCCGCTTCTACATCGAGCGTTTGCGAAAATACGCAATTGTTGAGGATCTTTGCGGCGATGGCCCGTCCCCGCAGGACGGCCCCTGCCACAGCGGCTACCAGGGTCACGATTGGATCGACATCTACGTCGACGGCAAGGGCGTCGGAAAAGCCGCGTCGGATGCCTGCATGTACCGCATTACCGGTCTTCAGAACGTCATTCTGAACCCGAAGCCGGGATACCCGGTCTATTCCGGTGCGATATCGGAAAGCGGCTGCCCGGTTTTCTGACCGGGCAGGCCAGACCGCCCGGAGCCGTCAGGCTGCGGGCGGTTCGAAGTGCTGAGCCAGCGCATCGGCAATTGCCGATGCGTCACAGGCATAAAGGCCGGCGGCGCTGAAGGAGTTGTACTCCACCACCCTGGGCCCTTCCGGGGTTTCCGCGACATCGCAGACATAGGCCGGAACCGGTGCGTAAAGGCATGCAGCCTGTTTCGCGACCGCCCTACAGGCAGGATCGACATCCACACGGACATCGAGCTTCCCGGCGCGGGCGTATTGCGAGCCTGTCACGACCTCACGGTCCACGACAACGAAGCGGTATTCCGCAAAGATCTCCCGGGGCGCGGAGGCAATGACCGCGAGGTCCGGATCATCCGGCAGCAGATCAAGATCTTTCCGGGTGAACACCCGTCCGGCAAAGGTCTTGTCTGCGCGGTCCGGGCGCAGGAACAGGCTTTCCCCCGCCAGCACCATTTCCCGAGCCTCTCTCAAGCACATCAGGCTGGAGTGAGAGTTCAGCGCCAACGGACCGATCGCGCGGATCACGGCCTGGCTGGAGAGGAGGTACGGATCGTGGAAGATCCCGCCAGACCATTCCGGCCTCTGCCGCTTTACCGCTTCCAGGAAAGGATGGCCGCCATATACGGCCACCTGCTGGCCCGCGGTGCCAGCCTCGGAGGGCAGGATGGCCTCAATGCCGTCCCACTCTGCAATCGACAAGATGCCGCCAGAAGCCGGGATCGCCTCAAGAAGGTTCCTGCGGCCGGTCCTCAGCCCGGCAAGCCGGAAGGCCGCTTGCCGGGAGACGATCCAATGGATCATCCCGCCAGGGCAGCCTTCACGATGCCCGAGGCCTTCTTGCCGTCATACTGGCCGCCGCGTTCCGCTTTCAGCGCACCCATGATCTGACCCATGTTCATGCCTTCGGCAGCTTTGGCTTCAGCGAAGGCCCGCAGCTCTTCATCAGACATCTGCGCGGGCAGATACTGTTCGAGGGCGGCCTTCTCGGCCAGGATCTTGCCGTCAGCGCGGCTTCCGGCGTGAGACAGCGTCTCGCCGATGTTCTTGAGGAACTTCTTCACGACCCCCACGACCTCTTCATCGGTCATCTCGCGTGCCGGGTTGAAGCTCTTGGTCTTGGTGTCGATTTCGCCGATCAGGGTCACAAGGCCGCCCGCTTCGGGCGCCTTGGCCTTGCGCGCTGCAAGCGCGTCAGCGCGGATTTTTTCGAGCAGGCTCATGGGAAACTCCTTTTGAATGGCCGTTCGCGAAATTGAAGGTCTGCGTTGCTGTGCTGGCGCCAGGCCAGCATGCGGCAAGCAGCTGTTCGCCGCAACGGCGCTCAGCCGAAGCCAAAGGTGCCGTCGTAGAGGATCCCGGCTTCCGCAAGGATCTTCCTGGCGCCGGGGTCATTGAAGAGCGGGCCGCGGCTGCGCGTCCCGTCCGAATGGATCTCGTTGCCCCATTTGTCGTAGGCGGCTTTCGCGGAGAACCCGGGCGGCAGAGCCGGATTGTCGATGCGGCAAGCGGCGCGGACCTCCTCTACGCTGAGCGTCGTCTTTTCGGCCTCGTAGTGGCAATCGGGGCAGAGCGAGGCGCCGTTAGAGAGGTAGTAGCCCCCATCCCTGAACAGTTTTCGCTCCAGGATGTGGTGCGCGGCATCCGCAGGCGCGCCACAGATCACGCAGGCATGGTTGTCGCGGGCAAAGACGGCCGCTTTGAAAGCGGGCCGATCAAGTAGCGGGTCTGACATGGCGGTCTCTCCAGAGGGAATGGTTCAAATGGCGCTGGATCCAGCGCCGCGCTGTGCCGCCTGGACAGGAGGAATTGGCGGCCCGTTAGCGGCCGCGGGATGGACTCCGCAGCATCCTACCCCCGCACCGGTTATCAACGCCTGCGCGCGGGACTTATAAACCGCGACGGGCCAAGCGCGGTATGGCGGTGCGGTCCCCGGGGCGGGGACCGCATGCTCATCTTGATTGTCCCTCACCAGTAGTAGACGCGGGGCTTCCGGCCGGTCGGCCAGACCATGTTGTCGGGATCCTCACCGCGCAGAATTGCGTGCTCCTGAGCGTGCGTCCGGCGGCGCGCCGGGCGGATATGGAAAACCTTGTCCCAATAGCGCGGATTGCGCTTGCTCCAGCGGTCATGCGCCATATCGGGTCTCCTTGCAGGTTGTTTCCTACATGGCGGACCTCCTTTCAGTCTTGGTGCCGGTCATAGGGGTGGCCCCGTCGGGCCTTCGATGTGGCAGGATTTGAACCTGCGACACGCGGATTCTCTCCGCTGCTCTACCTGGCTGAGCTACACTGATCCCGCGAACCCTCCGCTCAACAGCCCCTAATGTACACTCAGGGCGGCCGGGAAATGGCGCGCTCGGGCGGCGTCCCGCCCCGGGATCTCGAATTCGCTGCCCATCACTTGTGATGTGATAGGGTGAGTTTCATAATTTCAGAGGGAAGTGAGCTGATGTCTTGGTATGTGCATCTGGCATTTTGGGGACTGGCAGGCCTTAGCCTGCTCTACAACAACAAAAACACGCCAACCATGATCTGGATGCTTGCGATAACCTATTTTGGATGGAATGGCCTGTATTACCTCATCCTCCTGCCCAAGGCGCGCGCGAAGCTGCAAGCGGAGCGAAAGGGGGGTGGCACAGAGCCATCGGAGGAGGATGTCGTTGCGGAAGCTGGCGAAATGGGCTGCGCCGTGCTCATGATCGCCGGAGGCATCCTGTTCGTTGTCGGGCTTCTTCTCTTCGGAGGCGGCAGCTCTTGTTCCGGTCTCGCCCGGTATACATGCTAGATCAGCAGGAATAGATCAGAACCGGAAGGTGATCATGCAGCCGCCCATTGTGGCCAGCGCATCTGCGCCTTCGACGTTCCCGCCGAAACGGCGGTCATAAGCCTCCTTGGCAACGCCAGCCACGAGGGCCACGCCGCAAGCTTGCAGAGGGGTCAGCTCGAAGACCTGCTCGCTGGTCTTGGCGATGGCCGCACCCGCGGCGAAGTGCATTTTCTTGTCGTCCTCCGGAATGGCCGCAAAGGCCAGACCCGTCAGCAGCAGCGGCGCCCAATCCATGTCGATACCCGTTCGATGATTATCAAGGTCGTCAAACTGTATGAGAAAAACTGAGCGCCGGTCACGTGGCTCTCAAAGGTTGTCCACATGATCGGGATTAGGCTGTTCCGCCCAGCTGCTGGGCCATGCCAGGCCGGAAGCCATCCTTTGGATGGTAATGAATCAGATCGGGCCGGTCGCTACTCCGGCTCTGGCATTTTTCGACATCTCCCGCGTTCCTCAACCGAGCGCTAACCCGTCAGTTCGCGGCGCTTAGGGCTTCACACGGGCGTCCACTCCCGATTGTCCCTCGACGGTCTCTCGCCGGAGGCGGACTTCCTCCAGCTCAGCCAGCCTTCACCAGTGCGTTCACATAATGGGCGTGTCTGCTTTCCACGCTGCCGATCTGCCCTCCTGGCACAGACATGCCTGTGTCAGGTGGAACCAAATATGGTGGTGCCGGACGAGGGACTTGAACCCACGACCCACCGCTTACGAAGCGGTTGCTCTACCATCTGAGCTAGTCCGGCGAAGATCTCGCCCTCCAGAAATCCATCTGAAGGGCGAATGCCCGCCAGGGGCCAGGGCCCCCGGCACTCCGGGCGCACCGTATGCCCCTTCGCGCAGGCAGCCGCCTGCAGGGCACCGGGAATTGGCGCCACCCGCGGGCGGCTGCCAAATTCGAATTGCTGGTTGTGCGGGCCGGATTTGAACCGGCGACATGGTGGTTATGAGCCACCCGAGATAGACCAGACTTCTCCACCGCGCGCGTCAATGGCTTCGCAAAGCGACTGACGGACGAGGTGTTTCTTGGCAATGGTACGGGTGGCGAGACTTGAACTCGCACGCACGAAGGCACTGGGGTTTGAAGCCAGCGTGTCTACCATTCCACCACACCCGCACTTTGTGTCATTTGTTTCCATGGCGGGGCTCGAATGCGCCGGCCCGCGCGCCAAGGATGAAAAAATTGGTGCCCAGGGCGGGACTCGAACCCGCACGGCCAGTCGGCCATCGCCCCCTCAAGACGACGTGTCTACCATTCCACCACCTGGGCAAGTGCCAGCCCTCTTGCTCCTGCACGGCTGACAGGATCGCTCCTGCCCCGTTTGCGGACTTGAACCGCGCTGCATGCTGGCCCCGCGCTCTGGCGGGCGATTTGTGGGCGGCCGCGCTATCAACCGCGAGGGGTGCCTCGCGGGTCACGCGGAGCGCCTGCGCTGAACGGATCATCGCAAGGTCGCCGGTCCGCCAGCCCAAGGCACACAGCGCGCCTTGGGCATTCCGGTATTCTGGCGCCTGCACTTGGACTTGAACCAAGGACCTCCGCCTTCGGAGGGCGGCGCTCTATCCAGCTGAGCTATGCAGGCGTGCCGGCGGAATTTCCCGCCGGGAGGGTGTTCGTCTGGCCCATCACTTCCGCGCGCGGCGCTGAGAGCGCCGGCATGCGCGAAGTGTTTGGGGCCTCTGCCTGGAATTGAACCAGGGACCTGGGCGTTATGAGCGCCTTGCTCTACCATTAAGCTACAGAGGCAAATGGGGCAGGGCGCGCCGGAACGCGCCCCGGGGCAACCCGGCCCTTGGCGGGGCTGCCAAACTGTATTTCGCGGCCTGATTACACCGGTTTCGAGAGGCATCCCGGGTGGGCTCTCTACTTTCGGCTCCGCCCTGGGGCTTACAGGCGGCCTCCGTCCTCCGCGGACGGCGCTCTGCCGGAGCTGCACGAAATTCTGGAAGGCCATCAAGGGCCAGATCTGAAATGCGGGGCGCCCTACGGTTTGCCGCTTGGGCTCACCGTTGTCTTAGTCCCGGCCGACGCCCAACCGGGAAGCACCCGGTTCTTCATTCCGCGCCAGGCCGGAACCGGAAATGGGCCGGGCGGGAGAATGGTGGTCATGGGAAGTCTCGAACTTCCGACCTTTCGCTTATCAGGCGAATGCTCTACCCCTGAGCTACATGACCAATTCTATTGCCGGCTGGACTTCCAGCCGGGGTGTGTCTGAATTTAATGGTGGGCCGCCCGGGGATCGAACCCGGCCGCGTTTCCGCCACGGAGTTACAGTCCGCTGCCACACCATTGCGGCATCCGGCCCACGATGAAATTCGGATCTCCCGGTGCAGCTTTCAGGCTGCAACGGGAAGGGGTTCGCCGCGCTTCTCGCGCTCGGCACGCATCCAGGCTGTGTCAGCCTCGATGTCGACATCGGCGATCATGTCGGTCAGATCCCAGATGCGGGAGGTGTCGCCTTTCGCGGCGAGCGTGCTGATCTCGCCCAAAAGGCTGCGGAGACGGGCCACCTTGGCTGCCTCGATCTCTTCGGGCCGGTAAGCCGCCCATGCATTCACATCGGAAAACAGGCGCGTCAGATCGCGATCGAGCGCCTCGGGTGTGGCTTCAGGTCCCAGAGTGGCCCGAAGCTGGTCAGCGCCGCGGGCTGCGCGGTGCTTATTGATGACGTCAGTCAAGGTCATAACCGGCTCCTTTCGCCGCTGAGGTTGAATTGGCACGGGTGGAAGGAATTGAACCCTCGCACGCGGTTTTGGAGACCGTTGCTCTACCACTGAGCTACACCCGCCCGGTGCGGCCTGGATAGCCGCGGTGATTTTGGCGTCCCTGAGAGGAGTCGAACCCCTGACTTCCGCACTAGGAATGCGGCACTCTATCCAGCTGAGTTACAAGGACAATTCCAGCTATTGCCGGCAGGAGGGAGCCATCAGGGCTCCGGGCCGTCCTGTCCCAGGTCAGACAGTTCGAGAAGAAAGCTGCGGGCCTCCTCCAGCGGATGCTCATCAGTGTTTGGCGCATCGTCCGGCGTTTCATCGCTGACGATCTCCATCAATTCATCCATGACGTCATCCGGAGTTCCGGCACCGGTCTCCTGCGTGGCGCCCGCCTCATCGATCCAGCGGACCGAGACCCGCCCCTCCATGTCCGGGTAGGCGTTCAGAAGCCCTCCAAGGACCTGGCTGACCTCGCGGTCCGGACCGACAACGCCTGCGTGAAGATCCGGGGCGCCGTCGCGCGCGCCGTCGATTGCCCAGGCATCATGTTCGCCGGGAGCGCAGCGCTCGGTTCCCTTTACAGGATATACGATGAAGTGGCTGAGTTTTGCGTGGTTCGACATGATTGCCTCTCTTGATTGCTCCAGCAGAGGTTAACATGCGTGTGCGAAAAAACGTGCCGTCATATCGACTGCCAGCAACCCGGGCGTATTTCTTCCGCGCAGGCCCGAGGGCACTGCGCGGCTTTCCATGACCTGGCGCGGACCGCCCGCCCGCGGCCCCGTCAGGGACCGGAGGGATTCGAACCCTTCGACGCCCATACAAGGACGCGACCATGGAAGTTCTACGATATCGGGGAGCGCTTCAACTGCAGCGCTGCAACCCGTCTTGGAATGGTGGCGGAGCGACCGGGAGTCGAACCCGGTGAGCCCGTGAAGGCCCTACGGATTAGCAATCCGCTGCATTACCATCCTGCCCCCGCTCCGCATGGGGTGAGGGGCCGCTGATCTGCTATGCTGGCTCAGCGGCCGAAGCCTCGATAGCCCGGCAGCCGTTCGGCGGCAGGGTCGATGCCGCGGCCTGCACATGTTGCGAAGACCGTGGAAAATGGTGCCCCCACCAGGGGTCGAACCCGGGCGCACGGATTACAAATCCGTTGCTCTACCAGCTGAGCTATAAGGGCATGGGTTGGAGGCCGAGCTCAACAGCGGGCGTGACCACTGGAGCTCAAGGCTGAAACTGGCTCCCCAGGAAGGACTCGAACCTTCAACCTGCCGATTAACAGTCGGACGCTCTACCATTGAGCTACTGGGAAGCAGAGGGGGTGTCCCCTCAAGGCGCGCCGTGCGCATAGGCAGGCTGTCGCCGGAAGTGCCTGACCGGCGGGATTTGAACCCGCGACCACCCCGCCATTCAGGGCTGCTCTCCCAGGCTGAGCTACGGTCAAGAGAGCGGCGGCCTCAAGGGGCCGGGTCGTTGCTCTCTGCTTCGATGCTCTGGATCTCCTCCAGCACATCTGCGAATTCTTCAGACAACCCCTTTTCAGAAATGAAGCGCAACGCAAGGCGCGGAAGAGCTTCGCTGATCTTCGGATCGTAAACTGCGATATTCTCTACCCGGTCAGCACCTGCATCGTGCTGCCAGTCATCTGCAGTAAGTTTTTCAGCCAGTGGCATGTTTCGCGACCTTTCCATATTGAATTCACCTGCTGCAGGCTGAGGCAGAACCGTGAAAAGGAGAAGTGCGAAAAAGGAAATGGGTCCGGCACCCAGGCTCGAACTGGGGACCTCCTGATCCACAATCAGGCGCGCTAACCAACTGCGCCATACCGGAGCATTTCTTGGGCTTCACCCATGCGGGGCGGCCGGTTTCAGTGCCATTTACCCGGCAGGGCGTGAGCATCACGCCCGTCTGGAGCTCTGACTCCCCAGGCGCACGTTACCCAGGCCGGCGGCGCGCGGCCGCCGCAGAGATGTTTCGGCACACTACACTCACGGCCCGGGCACCGCGCCTGCGGGGATGCCCGAAGTTGGCATGCGGCCGGGTATCTCACCCGGACTTCCCTCACGCCGTGAGGGGCTCTTTCTCACCCTTGGGGGTGTTTAAGCTACCGCAAGATCTGGCCGGGATAGCGCAGGGCTCTCTACCGGCTTGACAGGTGGTGAACGGTCAGGGGATCGAACCCTGGACCTCAGAATTAAAAGTTCCGCGCTCTACCAACTGAGCTAACCGTCCATGGTGAGGGGTGACGGGATCGAACCGCCGGCATTCTCGGTGTAAACGAGACGCTCTACCAGCTGAGCTAACCCCCCACGGGTCTGATGCCTGGCGTCATGAGATTTTGGACCTCTGCTCTTACCTCCCGGTACGGTCAGGCGGGCGGCCAGGGTATTCGGTGCAGCTTCCTCTGGATGAAGAAAAACTCAGCATCCAGAGGAGCTTGGAAGTGGCGGGTGGCGAGGGATTCGAACCCCCGGGACGCTTTCACGCCCATCAGTTTTCAAGACTGCCGCCTTCGACCGCTCGGCCAGCCACCCAGGTGTTTTGCGCATCTCTGCGCAGGGTCGAACTCCGGGACGGATTGCGTTCCGAAGGAGAATGAATTGGCTGGGGTGGCAGGGCTCGAACCTGCGGTACACGGTACCAAAAACCGCTGCCTTACCAACTTGGCTACACCCCAGCAGCCTCCGCTTGTGCGGAAAAATGATAACCAGGAGATGTCCGTGATCCAGCCACGGATCCCGCCGCTTTTCAGCGTGGAGGACAGTTGCCCCTGGTCTCGACCGGTTGGCAAAACCGGCCGGCCGGGTTTCCCCGGCTTGTCGGGTTGCGCGGCGGTCGGGATTGACCGGCGTCGCGCGGAAAATGGTGGAGGCCGCCGGTCCTTCCCCGGCTGTTCGGGCATGCGCTGCCGGCAAGGCAGCGGCCGCGGTGATCAATCCGCGGGCCCGCAAGTTTGCTATGCCCCCATAAGCCGGCACAGGCCTGAAAAGGCCGGCCGTGCATGGTATTGGCGGGCAGGAAGGGATTTGAACCCCCGGAACCCTTTCAGGTTCGCCGGTTTTCGAAACCGGTGCATTCGACCACTCTGCCACCTGCCCGGGAAGAGTGTGGTTTGGCTGGCGCCTCTCCTAGTGAAAGCGGACGCCAAGAGCTCACCCTCATTTTTTTGACCTCGCTGAAGGCTTGACCGCGGTTGATCCGCCCGAGGGCCGGATGCCGGCTTCGTCCGCGTCATGGCGGCACACCGATCGATCTCCGGCAGGATTTGATGGCGAGGCCCGGTTGGGAGCCCCGCCATGCCCGCTGCGCGCTGCGGCAGATGCCGCGCTGCGGGGGCGTTCAGTTCGGAATGGCTGATGCTGCCGCGCGGCGGCGCATCTCCCCGACCAGGCTCTCGATCTTTCCGCGCAGGTAGGGGCCTCCAACCGAATTCATCGAATGGATATGAACCTCAAACTGCTCCGGAATTGTGATCACCCTATCCAGCACAAGCTCTTCAAAGGCCGGATAGAAGATGGACGTGGCATCGTCCTGCGGTCCAAGATCGTGATCGAGGAGCATCAGGGACGGGCATCCGCGCTCACGCATCAGAGAGATTGCCTCCATCGAGGTCCGGCAAACCTGGAGCTCGTCGCCCCCTTGCGCCGGGAACCGCTCATCGTCCAGAAAAAGTGTCCATCCGGACATGATGGTTCCTCCTGATTTCGTCAGCATATCAAGCTGTTGGTTCTTTGAGTGGCGGAGGGAGCCGGATTCGAACCGGCGGGACCCGTAAAGGCCCGCCGCCTTTCCAAGGCGGTGCATTCGACCACTCTGCCATCCCTCCGTGAGATGCGGCCGCAAAATATTGACCGGAAGGCGCGGTCCGAAGGCGCGGGATGCCCTGCCGGGTCTAACACTGCTTTTCCTCGAGTTGTCCTTCCGGCCGCCGTCCGGGCAGGGTCCGCGTGACCCCGGCCGCTTCGGCATTCCGTGTATTCTGGAGCGGCAGGCGGGTATCGAACCCGCGACCTATACCTTGGCAAGGTATCGCTCTACCCCTGAGCTACTGCCGCATCCGGCCTGCAGTGCAGGCCGCGGAGCAGCTCACCCGACAGTCGTTCCGGCATTGGCCGGCAACGATGAGAGGAACTGAGCTGCTGCCGCATTCGCCGGCGAAGGGATGGAACCCTGCTTCCCCATACCTTGCGGATCGTCGGGGCGTCCCGGATGGG
Source organism: Leisingera caerulea DSM 24564 (assembly GCF_000473325.1). Lineage (NCBI taxonomy): Bacteria > Pseudomonadati > Pseudomonadota > Alphaproteobacteria > Rhodobacterales > Roseobacteraceae > Leisingera > Leisingera caerulea. The sequence continues at coordinate 248,463 of NZ_AXBI01000020.1, read as the reverse complement.
ACCGGCTGGCCCCGGCCTTTCGCACGGGGCGTAGGATATGCGGAGAGCGCAAGGCTCTCAACGCGAAGCTGGTGGTGCATGGTTGGATTTGAACCAACGACAATCGGATTATGAGTCCGGCGCTCTACCACTGAGCTACAGCACCATGAGGCCAGATGGCCTTATGCTTTTCCTGTAGCTCCCCTCTTGTTGATCTCAAGATCAACAAGAGGGGAGCTACAGGCTCATTTGCGGGCGAGGGCGCGACCGGGCACGCCATGATCCTTGCCTGGATCCTCCACTTGGCCGGCTACCTATGGCATTCACCGGCTCTCGCCCCGATGCAAACGCTTTGCACACGCCCGCATCATTCAGGAATTTGGTGGACCTTGCCGGGCTCGAACCGGCGACATCCTGCTTGCAAAGCAGGCGCTCTCCCAACTGAGCTAAAGGCCCGTGATCTTTTGACGAAGCCCCCAAGGCGGCACCCACCCCTCACCGTGCCGGGCAAGGGTGGGGCCCCGTCAAAAAACCACGAATTTGGAGCCGGCAGCCGGAGCGACCCGGAATGCGCGCACATCTGAGCTTCTCGTCCGCGCGCCCTCTGCAGAGGCGCCGGGCTCACTGCCGACAAAGCTATCTTGCGATCGCCGGGGGCCTTTTCTGGCCCCGCGCCGGAGATCATGTTCTGGAGGTGCCGCCCGGAGTCGAACCGGGTCTCACGAAGAGGCTACGGATTTGCAATCCGCCACGTTACCGTCCCGTCCCGGCACCACCGGTGCCCTTGACCCTGGGCGGCGGGTATTGGAGCTTCCTGAGAGACTCGAACTCCCGGCCTCCGCGTCCGTAGCGCGGCGCTCTATTCCAACTGAGCTAAGGAAGCGCTGCCCGAAGGCTGGCGTATATGGTACGGGTGGAGGGACTCGAACCCCCAAGGATCGCTCCGCCAGATTCTGAATCTGGTGTGTCTACCAATTCCACCACACCCGCACATATTTGCGAATATCGTCGGCCAGTTTTGCCGGGCGGCCGACCCCGGTAGGCGCGAATGCGCTGTTTTCTGGTGCGACGGGATGGTTTCGAACCACCGACACCCTGAGCTTCAATCAGGTGCTCTACCAGCTGAGCTACCGCCGCGCGGCGACCGAAACCGCCGGCAATGGCTTTCTGTGGGGCCTGGGTCTGCCAAGGGGCGTCAGTCCCCATTGGTTTCGCCCTCTGACGCCGAGCCGCCCCTCCGGGGGCGCCCAGGCTCACCAGAAAACCATCGCCATGATGTTTTGGAGCGGGCAGCGAGAATTGAACTCGCCTCACGAGCTTGGAAGGCTCGGGCACAACCACTATACCATACCCGCTCATTCAGAACGCCTGTGACAGAGGCTAAGTCTGCCTGGGTGTTGCGGCCCAGGTTTCGCCCTAGCAACGTCGGACCGCGATGCTTTCCCAAAGGTAACAGCCCCGGGCTCCTGTCGCGCCGCCCCTGTCAGAGGCGTTCTGAAGATATCGATTTGCTTGCAAGATCTGGTCGGGATAGCAGGACTTGAACCTGCGACCTTCCGTCCCCCAGACGGACGCGCTACCAGGCTGCGCCATACCCCGGACACCAGATCTTGGAAGAAAACCGTTCCACGGGCAGATGTGCGGGCCGCGGAGGAATTTGGCGAAGCGTACGGGGATCGAACCCGTGATTTCCTGCGTGACAGGCAGGCGTCTTAACCACTCGACTAACGCTCCAGGGCGGCCCGATCGGGCTGCCAGGAAAATGGTCGGGATGAGAGGATTCGAACCTCCGACCTACGGTACCCAAAACCGTCGCGCTACCAGGCTGCGCTACACCCCGCCGAGAAAATGAAAACCACTAATTCCATTTTCACAGAATGGATTTTCTGCCAGAACAGCGTTTAAGAGCGGCTCAGGAAGAAAATCTGAGGACGCGCCGGGGCCGGCCGCATTACCGGCCCCAGCACATGACACATGTGATCGCAGAGCCTCCCCGCACGGGGTGGGTGCAATCTTTCAGGCCTCGACTTGGCATCCGGATGATCGGTCAGCGACGCATGTCGCATGTCGCATATTCCTACCGGGAGCAAGGCCTTCCGCCAACAATGTCAAAGAGCGCAGATCAGGGCATCGAGCCTTGAGTCTGACCGGCGGAAGCACAATTCTTCAGGGAAGGGTGCAGATTGCCGGGTTTGGTTGAGGGAAGACCCGATGCTTCGGGAGTTCCGATCCGGCTATCTTGCTGATCCTTAGGGTTTTTAGACCCTCAGCTGCCGGAAACGCGGGCGTCGGACTGGATAAACCAACCGCACGGGAGATACCCCTGCGAATTGGAACTTCCAGGGACTATTTGCATGGCGCGCCGCGAATTTGACGGGAGTGCATGCAATGTCGACAGAGCGATTGCGTCGTGGCGTTTCATTCCATGTCCTCCTTTCTTCGCAGTGGCGCCCAGCGGGCCCAGGTTTCAGCAGTTCAGGGCATCATGCCCGTTCGATCTGTGGAGAAAGCTAGCGCAAGGAAGAGAAGCTGAAAAGAGGAAAAATGCACTCCGGCCAAAAAAAAGTGCGAAAAAGATACTTCAGGGTTGTGCTACGCTCTCTTTGGGTGGTGGAAAGCATGAGTAAAAACAGTTGCTTATCGTAATATCAGTGTTGTGTCTCTCGCGTCTGAAAAAGACCCGGCAGCTGCTGCAAGCTGGGCGTGTATGCGAAAAACAATATGATTTTGGGTTTTCAGGGGTCCGAAATAGCTTGGCTGCAAACAAGGAGAGATACCCCATGAAATTCATGCCGATCGGACAGGAGCCTGAACGGATTGATGTCGCAGAGGACGTCTATGCAGTCAAAACCGGGCTCTTCTACCACATCGCCTTTCCCTATCACCCGCAGGCGCCCGATATCATGCGCTCTGTGAAGACCGCCTATTTCGTACCGGAAACGAAGGGCTGGACGGCGCGGATCATTCGCCACCAGGATATCTATCATGCTCTGTGCAAGATTGATGCGCTTCTCCCCGCGGACCGGCATGAGAAGAGGCGGGCCCGAGAGGCGGCCACGGCTGGCGAGAGCGGCCAGCGCAAGGCGGGCAAGAAGCCCGCTGCACGTCAGCAGCGTATCCTTGTTCTGGCATCTGATGATGTCTGCGAGACGCAAATTCTTGAGGTTAAGGGCAAGCATGTGACCGTGGAACGTTTGGGGACGCCGTTCATGGCGGATCGCAAATTTGCCAAATGGGGAAAGCCCGAACTGGTGGGCAAGCTGGTTCGCTACGCTTACCACAGGCCGTCCACGGAGGCGGAGATTGAGGCCCATCACATGGAAAGGGCGTCGGAAGATCCCAGCTCCGAGATGGCCATGTAAATGCAGCTCACCCGCCCGGCGCGGCAAGCCCCTCTCTTCATTTGCAGCTGAGACGAGCGGATTCAATGCCCGCTGCGGCAGCTTGGGATCTCGCTCTCAAGCGGCAGGTCGGCGGGCGGGTGAAACCCTTCACAGATCAGCCATTCCCTGATCAGGATCCACCGGTCCTGGTGGCTGGCTGGCCATCTCCAGCGCTCCAGCTCAGCGCATTTCCGCTCCAGCTCTGAAAGGCGCGCCCCCGCCAGTTGCAGGCCGTGGGCCTCTGCCCAGGTGCGCAATGGGGTAAGCCATTCGTTTGAGCTGAACGTGTCCAGCGCTTCTCTGAGGTCTTTGGGGATGGTAACCGGCCAGTCCTTCATGCCACAGCAACTACATCGGAGATCGGCCTCATGGCAAGGTTGCTCGCTGCGGCCGGCTAGCCCGCCCGGTGCGCCGCTGACCGCTGATGCCGCGCAGATGGCTCGAATTGCAGCATTGTTCGGTTACGCCGCTGAATTCACGCGATTATTTGACTTTATTGCAATGCGCCGGGGAGAGCATTCCTGCCCACCAGGGCGGGCAGGGGCTGTTTCAGCCCGCACTCGACTCCCCAATTGTTCTTTAAAATCAACGCTGTATCACCGATACATATGCGTTACAGGTGAAGTTTCAGTCGTAAGTGGCTGATTTTGCTCTCTTAATTCTATATATCTATATCTGTAACACTATAGATAGTTATATATATAAAGAAGAAGAGAGAGACTCCTGTATAAACACTCAATCCATATATACATTCCCTCGCCGAAACAGGCGTTACGACGTTACAAGGCGCTTAAGCTGCTGAATTAAATCACAAAACACCGTAACCATTACCTGTTTCTCCCTGTTGCGCTTCCGTTTCAGCCACAGGCTTCCGCAGATGCGAAAAACGTATTGTGCGGCTGGCCGGGTGTGGCTATGCTCGGTGCTGAAATTCAACAGGAGGCTATGGCGTATGCAGGAGGGCGGAAAGCCGCAGGCGGACCGAATGATCCGCCATCTTTCGCCGGCGCAACTGCGCCGTATCGGAACGGCTCTCTATGGCGATAAGGTCGGCTGGCAGAGCCGCGTGTCTGAGGCGCTTGGAGTGAGCCGAGGCGCCGTGACAAGGTGGATGTCGGGTGCGACCCGGATCCCGACCCCTGCATCCTTGGCCCTTCAGTACATGCTGAGGGACCGTAGCTCCCAAAGCGATCGGGCTTCGGAAATGCGGAGCGCTTAGGGTATGCGAAAAACAGACGCACAAGCTAGCCCCCTGGATGATGCCCTGAGGGCATGGTGCGACGAGCTGCACGAGGTCATCAACGAGGCGGCCGGAGATCGCAATCTTGAACGCAGGTGCCGCGATCCCTGGGTCGATGTCGCACTCAACGCGCATGCCGATCAGATCGATGCGTCTCACCTCGGCGAGTTTGGGGCGAAGCTGTCCGGTGAGGACATGCGCGGCCCAGCTTTCCGGGCGTTTGCCGCGGAAGTCCGCGGGGCGATGCCGGCGGTGGGGTGGCCTCTGCGCCTGAGGCTGACCTTGCTGGGCTTTGCAGATCGGATCTGGTGGCGTCCCCGTCCCACCGGCATGGGGGTTTGCGGAAAGCTTTTCGGCTCCTTTGGGGAGCGGTCGAACGATATGGTTGTCATGACCAGCCGATGGAGCGGCAACGGCGAAGTGGCCGGTCTGGACCGGCTGGTAGAGGGGATGCGGCTTGTGGACCTTGCATGTCCGCCCAGCAACCGGCCGATTGGTGCCTGGTCCACCTCGAGCGATCTCATCGGCTCAACGCATGTTCATATCGAGGATATCCATGCCCGAACGGAAGCCGAATTCATTCTGAAGCAATCCTTGTTCCGGCGCGGGCTTGCGGGCTTCCGGGAGATGATTGGCGCGGGCAGGTTCGAGCCAATGCGCAATGATGAGCGCTGCTGGTTCGTTGTTACGGAGCTGGGGGATCTCGACCGGAACCCGCTTGGCGTCAACCGGCGTTTTCTGGATGCCGTGGATGAAGTCAATGACCGCCTCACCTGGTCCCAGACAGCCGAATTGGAGCCTTGAAAAGCATGACGATCGAACATGAAGGCCTGACGCAGGAGCAAGTCGATGAGCGCGCTGTTGCGCGATTTGCCGAGGAGATGCGGCGCAAGCTGGCCCGGTCCCGGGCGAAGGGCCGCGATGGCTGGCAGGACCCGAAGCTGTGTCCGATCGAGCGCTTGGCATCAATGTTTGCCGGGCATTTGGGAAAAACGAACGAAGGGAACCTGGTTGACCTCGCGACGCTGGCGATGATGCTGCATGAGCGCGGGGCGCATCCCGTGACTTTGCTGCGCACGCTCTCCTTGCAGGAGCCGGTTTTCGTTTCCGAGGAGGAGAGGATCTCCTGGGATGACGGGACCAGCGTTCCGGTCGACCCCGTATGGGTTCTGGATATTGACGGCATTCGGCTGGAAGTCGCCAACGAGGCCAAGGCAAGATCGGTCGCGTCCGCAATCAATGCCCGGTCTCAGAAGCCCCTCGATACGGCCGCTCTCAAGCGGCTGGCGGAGGCCTTGCGGCCCCTGGCAGAGTTCATGGACATCCCCGGGGCGAGCTGCGCACCTCATGACGCCGTCATCAGCAAGTCGCTTGAGGGCGGGCGCGGGCCGACGCTAACCTTCGGCGATGCCCGTCGGGCGCAGGATGCAATTGCCGCTGCTGAAGCTCACATCGATGTCTCTGAGGTGCCTTCAAAAGGTGATGCCTATTCGGCTGCAGCGGCCGGCACCGCGTTCGCAGGTTTGCGTAAAGAGCTGGAGGGACTGCCGCCAGGCGCCGCACGGGATCAGGCTCTGGCCGCAGCGGATAGGGCGCAGGCCCGGGTTTTGGAGGATGTGGATGTGCCGGGTGCATTCCGCCGTACCTTCGCCGCCAATTGCAGCAGAAGGGACGCCTCGGTGTGCGAGACAGGCATTGCGCCTGATCGAACTGAGCTGATCCGGGCTATGGAGCCGTTTGCACGACTTGGGGTCGGGGAAGACGGTGGCGACATTGTGCTCAGCCTGATGGGGGAGCGGATCAAGGACTGGTTGGGGGTTCGTGATTTTCAGGCAATCAGGCGGGTCTTTGCGGAGGTCTCGGGCGACAAGCTGCCGGATCCGGTTGCGGCCTGCGAGCCGGAGGCTGCAGGGCCATGAGACTCGTCGGGTCCATGCGCCCTGTTGTGGTCGAGATCTGCTGGTGCTGCTCAGGGACCGGGAAGCGGCTAGCGGCTGTCTCCCCCATGCGCTTCAAGCCTTGCCCGGTGTGCTATGGCCGCCGCGGACGGCAGATCAGCAGGGGAGACGTTCAGGATGTCGTCTCTGAAATTTCTGCGCGCAGGGCATCCCGTCTGCCGGACTGAGCCCGGTGCCAGCCTGTGAGCGGAATTATTGCGCTTGCGAGTTTGCGAAAAACTGACTAGAAATAGTTTGCGAAAAACAATTTCTCATCATCTGGAGCCAAGCCATGCTTCTCGAAGCGATCGCGCCGTTTTTCTTTCTTGCTGCTGGAATCCTGATCCACTCCGCTGCGCCTGAAGCATGGACGGCTGCACTGGCGCTGAACAGCGTGGCATTGGCGTTTTTCTTCAACAGCCGCAAGCGGCGGGAGGCGGCCCATGCAGCCTGAAGCGCAAATTGATGATGACCGTCCGGTGCGTGAGATCGTCGGAGACGCGGTGTCCCGCTGGGAGGCACTGACCGGGGTTCGCATGGATGAGACGGGTTACAGTTTTGGAACCCTGGGCATCGGCGGTATGAACCGAATGCTCAAAGAGGCCCTGGATCTCGATCCGGAGGGAACAACCGCATACCTGCTGCTTGAAGTTTTTCTGCGTTTCTACCTGGAAGACAAGACGTTTACGGCCGCGGAGATCATGAAGGACTACGATGCGGCAACCGGTTTCCTGCGGGATTCGGAAAACCTCTTTTCCATCGTTCAGTCCGAGCGGGCCGCGGAGATTGCGGCACAGTTCCGCGCCCGTGTCATCAGCGGGCTGAAGCGCTATGGCGCCGACCGGCCGGATGTGGTCGAGATGGTCGAAAGTCAGGATGCCATCCCGTTTCTGCGCCGGGATGCTCTGCGTTCTCTCGAGACGTTGCGTGCCTATCAGTTTCTCGAAGGGGAGGCGGACAGCGCTCACCCTCAGGCGATCCGGCACGTCCACATGGCGTGGTCTGTCAACGATTTGCTTGCGGCAGCCCGGGATATGCCGATGTCCGGTGTCGGCCTCGTGCTGATGCGGGATGCATCTCACCCCAACCGCAGCTACTTCTCGTTTGTGCTGCGCAACGGCGGCAACGTCATCCTGTTCACCGACCGGTCCAAGCCGGTCTATCCGGGGCAGGAGGATGTGCTTTCATCCCGGGGCGGGCGCGGCCTTGCGCGCGACTATGCGGCTCGCGAAAATGCGAATCACTTTCCCTATCAGCTCATTCCGACAAGCCTTGATGACAAGGGGGACGTGGTTTTCGAGCGCGAAACCGCACCGGTCGCAGCGGGGCTGAACCTTGTGCCGCTCATGGAGATCGGCGAGCTGCCCCCGGCCCAAGCCATCTGGGTGACGATGATGCTTTCGCTCATCGCGGATCGCTTCTGGACCCAGTCCTGGCGCGCGCCCGAGCTCAGCTACACCGGAGCCATGATCCAGCGCCGCGAATTGCTGGTGACCGATGAGGCTGGCGCTCAGCTGCCGGCGGCTCAGGACTACAGGCCGATTGAGCTTGAGGATGTGCGGCTGGAAGAGGTGACCGCTGCGGCCATGGCCGAGCAGACGGATTACGCCCCGGAATCCTTCAACAGCTGGCTTGAGGAGCGCTACAAAGACCGTGTGCCGCATGAGGTTTTGAACACCTGGGCGCGCAAACACGATGAGATCCTGTTCCTCCCTAAGACGGATCAGGAAGACGGGCCCCTGAAGGCTATTGCCAAGAATGCGGTGGCACTGCCGGGCGGTATTCACGCCATGAAGCAGCAGGACTTTGAGCGGCTGCCATTTTGGGATCAGCCGAAGATGTACCAGCTGTCGGGTTTCTCGGAGGCGGATTTCGGGTCGGAAGACGAGCTGCGGAAAGACCGGCTCTTCATCGCCCGTCAGAACATGGCTGCCTGCATCCAGAAATGTGCGGACGATGAGTTTGCAGAGCGCAAGGATGCGGTCCTGAAATGGTACAGCGGCGCGATCCATGCGAATTCAAAGTCGCTCCTGGCGCTGGTCGCCGCAGGGCCGGGTGAGCCGGAAAAGCTGCCCGGCGGTTACCGCAGGCGGCTGATGGCGTTTGGCGAGATCGGCAATGAGGATGTCTTTGATCACTTCAGCGTCTACGGCTGGGGGGAGGCTAACTGCCTGGCAGAGTGGGACGGGAGGAAATGGCGCTGCTTCCTGACAGGGGCAAAGGCCACCTATCGCGCGGCTTTGGCGCCGAGGCACCTTGACGACATCATGCTGCTGACGGGTCTCCCAAAAGAGCAAATCCCTGATGTGCTGCACGCCTGGGGCGGCCAGGACCGGCACAGCGGCAACCACCTGCTGCGGCGGATCGACCCGATGGATACGGATGTCCGCAATCCCTGGTGCCGCAAGAATTTGAAGCTGGAAGTCAACATCTACCTCTCGAAGCGCGGATACAGCCGTGTGCTTAACGGAAAATACTGAGGAGTCACAAAGATGGATCTGTACCAAAGCCTCGGGTTTCGCCCGTTCGGAGACCCGCAGCGCCGCCTCATGCTGGTGCTGCGCACCCATGACCTGTCCGGAACCGATTACGATCCGCTTTTCTCTGTTTCGGCAGAGGATGCGCGCGGCATCGTGGCAGGGTGTGATGCGATCCGCTTCATTTTTGGCGACCCTGAGCCGCTTGCGGCGGGTAATCAGGCGGAGCCGATTGAACTGGCAGCGCACCATGACGGCCGTGATGAAAAATGCCCTTGGGTCCTGGTTGCGGCCAATCAGGGCGGCAGGGAGATCGCACGGATGAGCGGCCGGTCCTTGGCACTGCTTCAGGAAGCCGGGGCCTTGAGCGAGGATCTTGTGTCGGAGCCTGCGAAATTCTTTATCGCCTGCGACCGGGCGGTGGAGGTCTTGTGCGAGGATGAAGCGCATCCCAATCGCAGGCCCCTGGATGGCAGCGCCGCAAGTGACATCAAGGCGGCAATCGAGGTGCTTCGCAAGAGCAATGAGGGTCTTATGAAGGGCCCCTACCACCTTGAAGACGCTGCGGGAGAGCGGATCCATTGCGGCATTCCTGGTCATGACGCGCGCAATTGGCCATGTACGGACTACACCGGCCAGTGCCGCAGCTGCGGCCATGCGTTCTTGGGGCCGAAGCGGGCACCCGCGTGCAAGCCCTGCTATGACCTGATGGAGCGGCAGGCGGCCGAAAGCCCCATGCCGAAAGTCAATGGGGAGCTGACCGGGCAGCCCGGTCTTGCGGCCGCGGCTGCGGACTTTCAGCATCGGGTGCAGCCTTGGCTGCTGGAGTGTTTTGGCGAGCAGATCAGCAAGGACCGCCAGGAGCGCAATCACCGCTTCCTGGAAGAGGCGCTTGAGCTCGTTCAGGCCAATGGCTGCACGCGGTCCGAGGCCATGCAGCTGGTTGACTACGTCTTTGACCGGCCGGTTGGCGAGCTGCATCAGGAAGCCGGGGGTGTCATGGTCACGCTGGCAGCGCTCTGCTTGGCGGCTGATCTGGACATGCATGCCGAAGCGGAACGGGAGCTTGCCAGGGTCTGGACCAAGGTGGACAAGATCCGGGCAAAACAAGCGGCAAAGCCGAAGTTTACCGGGGCGCCAGCCCAGCCGGGCCGGTTGGAGCAGCTTTGTGTCAGCCCGGGCGATCTGCGGAGGATGATCGAAGGCGATCCTGAATGCGCCGATGGGGTGATCGCCGGAGCGCCGGGAAATCAGCCTGGCCAGACATCCGGCGCCCCTTCAGCTGAGGGTGAAAACGGCAAATGAAGACAGTCAAAGGTGTGTTCGGGGGGCGGCAGGGTGAAGGCGGCAGGAGCAACACGCTCGCATTGTTCGCAATTGCCATGTGTCTTGCGATTTCGGCTGAAGCCGTAGCGGTTCTGGCGGTCCTTGGGCCGCGGGCAAGTGCTGGCACTTCAGTTGAGTGTTGCGAAAAAATGAGCGGGTCGCTGTATGGCGGCCCAATGGAAAGTGATCGCGCCGGGGTGGATCTGGTCGGCTTGTTTCGCGCGGAGACAATCGAATGAAACAGAAGCAGAAGTTCTTTGTGACCAACGACCGTATTGCAGAAGATGGCGGCGCACCCATCCCGCTGGGTGGGGCGGCTTCTGGCAATATTGCTGAAGCGATCCGCGAGCTGCACGCCCGAAATATGCGGGAAGGCACGGATATCTATTGGCTTGTGGATGCCGCGGGTGAAGGGATCCGGATTGCATTTCCTGCAACTGGCAAGCGCAATTGGGAAGACACCTCCTATTTCGGCAATTGCCAGGAATGCGGGCATGCCTTTGCCGGCCCGAAACGGGCGCGATTGTGCGCGATGTGCGGAAAGAATGCACCGCGCAGAGCGCAAGGGGAAATGGGCGTCTTGCAAAGGCTGCTGCAGGAAACGGATGAGCTGAGCCTTGAAGCTGCCGCAGAGATCAGCCGTCTGCGCGCGGAACTGGAACACGCCCGGTCCTGCGCGCGCAAAACCGCCAGTGTCACTTGGCAGAACATCTACAGCGCTCCGGAATTCACGGAAAGCGGTGCGGAGTCTCGTAATCATCTGATCATTGCCACCCACTATCAGGATCCGGCGCGGAAGATGGTGGCGCTCGGGCATTTCAAGGATTGTGAGTTCGTTCTGGAGAACGGCGAGACCCTGGACTACGAATGGACGCCCGAACTCTGGAGCGAGGCGCCAGAGGGGGCAACCCTGGAACCTGATCTCCGGTCTCCCACGCGCGACGAGGCTGCAGGCTGCCCGCCGGGCAAGGCTGGTCCCCGGCGGTATCTGATCACATATGCCGATGATGCCGTGGCGCCGGAGCATTTTGATGATGAAGCCGCGGCGCGCGCCCGCTTTGGATCGCTCAGCCAGACTTTCAATGTGCGTTTCTTTGCCGAGGAAATGCAACGCCCGGCCGAGGCCGGCAGCCGTCGCGGGATTTACATGGCTTCGAAAGCGGTGGCGCACGGGCCGCGCTGGCAGAAACTGCGGGAAAGCCTGCCGGTGATTTCGACCTGGATCGATGAGAGCGCCCCGGATGCAAAACTGGACTGGCCTGACCTTTGGGCGCGCTGCCTTGCGGAGGCGACATCCGCAGAAGTGCTGATCGTCTACATGGAGCCGGGCGAGACGCTGAAGGGCGCTTGGGTGGAAGTCGGGGCGGCGCTGGCGGCCGGTGTTCCGGTGATCGGGGTTGGGATCGAGGATTTCTCGATCGCCAAGAGCGGGAAAATCCTGACCTGCGCCTCGCTTGAAGAGGCGATTGAGACCGCGCGCGGGATCATGGATGGGAATGCGATCGCGGCTGATCTGGCGGGAGCGGATCATGTCTGAGGATGCTGAAGTGCGCCGGATTCACGAGCGTCTGGCCTGGGCGCTAGCCAAGGTCGATGGCGAAGAGGATCTCGCCGAGTTCCTGCGGGACCGGGACAACCCGCCGCCTTCGCAGGAAAATGCCTTCGAGGACTACGTCGGCATTATCCGCGACATGATCGAGGTTTCCGGCTTGAACAGTATCATCACCGTGGCCGCGGCCGTGGCCCTGCCCGGATGCAAGCCGGGTGAAGAGGTGCAGCCCGACATCTGCCTGCTTGAGGAGTTCATTGCCGAGCGCGAGGTCGAGGTCGCGGATGTTGACGGACAGATCGAGCGGTCTGAGCTTACGTACAGCCCGGATCGCGGCAAGCGCTGGCGGCAGGCGGCCGCATATGCGCGGCGCTTCAAGGCAGATGAAATCATCGCAGCCAAGAAGCTGCGGCTGAAGCTGTTGCGGAATGCGGATGCGAAGGCCTCTTTGGAAGCCGGACCCAAACCGAGCGCCAGGGCGTACAAGTCGGTGGAGAAGCGGCTCTCAAGCACCCCGGAAGCGGTTCAGAAGCTCGAAAAGCAAGTGAAAGCCTTGTCGCAGGACCTGGAAGACGCCCGCAAGGAGCGATCGGAAGAGAAGCGAAAGCGGGTTCATCAGGTCGACAGGGTGTCTCTCGCGAGAACGCATCTTCTCACCTATCTCAGGGAATATGCCCCGGATCAGGTGGAGCGCGCCCTGCAGGGCTGTTCCGCCCTGCAGGAGGCGCTGGATAGCGGGGCCGCATCTGTTCGGGATCTCACCAGGCAGGCCCGGGAAATTACTCCGGCGCCCGAGGCGGATCTGCCTTTGACCCCGGACGGCCAGCTGTGAATTGCGGCCTGGAAAAGCTTCGGCGCTAAGGATTTTCACGCCTCCAAACTAAGATGTCCTGAGCAAGAAATGGAGAGTTGCCATGCAAGTGAAGCTGTACTTCAAAGATATCGATGGCGATGCGGTGCCTTACCTGTGGAACGAAGAGATGGGCGTCAATCACCAGGAAGACGGCAGTCAGCGCATTGCCTCACGGGATGACATGGAAATTGCCAGGATGAACTGCAGCAGCCGATCCCGCTCGATCACAATTATCGAGGGGCGGCAGGCCGCACAGGCCATCGCTCTGATGGCTCAGAGCGAAGGCGGGCGGTCGATCATGACCCATATCGGTCATGATGCCTGGGCTGTCGGCACGCTGCACAATGATGGCAGCTATGATGATGGTATCCCGCAGATCACTGATGTCCGGACGCATGGGCTGCAGGTTTCCATTGATGCGGACGAGGATCTTCTCATGTCCTGCGACATTACCGTGCTGGTGGCGTTCCACGACCCCGATGTGGAAGAGATCGCGCCGCAGGCTGCGGCAGAACCTGCGTTCGGTTGAGGAGGGGACTATGGATCGTGTCATCAACGGCCGTATGATCGATACGGAAACTCTCTCCCTGTCGGATAATGCGCAGATCTGGGAGGTCGCTTGCGTCGATTTCCAGATCCATATCAATGAGGATGGCGCGGTCGCGGAAGTGGGTGAGGCGCTCCATGCGCTGGTCGACTACCGCGGGTTTGACGCCAGGAACTTGCACCAAAGCGAGGCGACGCTTTCCTGGACCAACCGCACCCGGGCCGAGGATCCGCTGTGGGATTACTGGCGCCAGACACAGATCGAAGGCCGCCAGCTGCCACCGCCTGCCGGCGTCTCGGTCATGACCCCAGACCAGCTTTACGATGAGCTTGGGGGAAGGGCTGCGGAATGGGTCCCGGTGTGGTTCCGGAACTCTTCGTTTGACGTGCGGCGGCTGGATCATCTTTTCTGCGAAGCTGGTTACAGATGTGTGCCGTGGCATCGCCGCCAGCAGTCTGACCTCTACACGGTCATCAACCTGGCCAAGCAATTGCACGGCTATGAGGACAATCGCCCGGCTGTGGCGGAGCATTGTGCCCGGCTGGATGCGGTCGCGCAGATCGAACAGCTGGCCGATGTCATGACGGCCCTCCGGCTGGGGGTGTCTGAGCCGGCCCCGGACTATGCGATGTAATCTGCGGGCTCCCGCACTCTCAGGCCGGCTCTCGGGCCGGCCCGTCTTTCCAGTCCGGTTTCAGCTGTTATGATGAGGCGGCAATTGATCTGCCCGGATTGAAACGGACGAATTTTTTTATGAAGATCGATGATAGTTTAGCCAGGGGCTATGCGCGCCAGATCTGGGATCAGGTCCTGGCTGCAAGTGAGCAAGTCTGCGCCACGCACTCTCCCATTCGAACTTTGCGGCAGCGCAAAAGGCACTGCGCGGAAGCACTCAAGCCTTACGAGCCCATATTGCTTGATAAGGTCGCGGGCAAAGACTTCATGAACCTGACCATCCTTTGCCTGCGCACGGCGCAGCGCACCGATTGCAATCAGCGTGCGATCGGCATCTGCACCGATTATATCGATTTCAACACCGGAACGAACAAGATGTTTCCCGACCGTCCGGAGGGCGTGTGCAGGGAGGTGTTCTCTATTGCATTGATCAGCATGCATGCGGTCCAGCGCATCGTTCAAAGGGTTGGGGTTCGGACACTGGATGACTTTCGGGGTGTGCTCGGGGGATTGCCGGGATGGGTGTCATTGGCCAACCTCCTCCATCATCAGGGGCCATATATGGTGGCTGTGGAAAATGGCGTCTTCTGCTGCGACACGGTGATCCCGGCTAAGGGGCGGGAGGCGCCTGGCACACTGGTCAAAACATTCATCGGCATCGACCAGATGAAGCCGATGGTCTTCAAGCAATGGCAGGCATTGCGGCGGATCTGTGATCTAACCGGTCCGCCGCGCGTTGTCCGCCGGTCGATTGACCTGGAGCCCTACAAGTTGCCGTTCCTGATGATGGCCGACGAGGGGCGGCGTTATGAGGCCTGGAAGGCTCAGAGGCGCGGCGATGATGTGTCGGGTGTATTGGAGTGGGATGGCGCCTGAGGCGCCCGCGTCATCTCCTGATATCCATCCTCGGACAGGCCGCCGTCGGGTTTGAAGCCGAGCCTTTCATAAAAGGCAATGAGCCATCCGCATCTGGCCGACCCGGGGCGCCAGAAAGCTTCGAGTGCGACCTGGCAGCCATGCTGATCGGCCAGCGCCAGAATCTGGCGCAGAATCCGGGTGCCATGACCCTGGCGCTGCTGAGGGGCATCGACGCTGATCCTGTCGAGCCACAGCTGGTTCCCTCCGCATGGCGCCACGGCAATGCGGCAGATGCCGCCGTCAGAGGCCGGAATGCAAATCTCGCCATAGGGATCTGGATCCCCGTGGCGCTTTTGCAGCTCTGCCATGAACCCTTCGGCCGGTGTCATGCGCTGCCGCCCAGGAACATGCCGCAGCTGGCTTTCACGTCATAGCCCACGCGCGACACGACCTTGCTGCCGGCAACAGCCATACGGCCGCCGATCCGCTTGAGGGCGGCCGAATAGCGCTCTTCACCAGCTTCCGCGCCGGTGCGCGGGGAATAGGGGTTGTAGCGCACCAGGTTCAATTTGGCATCGAGCCCGGAAACTGACACGAAGTCTGAAATCTGCTCGAAGGTTTCATCCTGATCGTTTTCGCCCTCGATGAGCGCCCAATGCAGGACCACCCGTCCGCCGGCGCGCTTCTGCCAATCGAGCAGCCGCTCCAGCGCCGCCTGCGGATCCATGGCGCGCGGAAGCCATCGCCGCCGGAAGGCGGGATCAAGAGAGTAGAGGGACCAGTACAGGACAACAGGAGCGTCGCCAAAGGCTGCGGCAAGATCGGCATCGTGCGCATCGGTGGGCATGATTGTTGAGATATTGATCTTCAATTCCAGGTCTCGGGCGCCTGCTGCATTTTTCGCATATCCTGAGAAGTCGGCAAAGCGGCTCATGAGGCCAAAGTTCGACAAGGGCTCGCCACGCGCCATGAAATTCACGTTGATCCGCCCCGCGGCTTCCCCATGCGCATCATAATGGGCGAGCACCTGGTCAAGCTGCTCCTGAAGCTCCTCGATGCGCGCCGGCGTGAACATTGTCTGCCCTGTCTGGGTCAGGTGGCAGAACCGGCAGGCGTGGCGGCACCCGCTATGGGAGGAGAGGTAGGCAATGAAATACTCCGGGCTGCGGCGCACGTAGCGGCACTCGTGAAGGCCGCCGTCCGGCGTCGCCCGGCTCCAGTTGACGGACGCGTCTTGGCAGGAAGCATGCTGCTGCCATGTTGAGGAATTGGGCATCGGAACAATCATCAAGCTTCTGGGGCCGGCTAGTATGGCCCTCTTGAATAGAGAGCGGCTGCCGATCGGCAGCCGCTTTGGATTTGACAGGGTTACAGCGGGAACGTTGA
Organism: Leisingera caerulea DSM 24564; assembly: GCF_000473325.1. Lineage (NCBI taxonomy): Bacteria > Pseudomonadati > Pseudomonadota > Alphaproteobacteria > Rhodobacterales > Roseobacteraceae > Leisingera > Leisingera caerulea. Next base: position 232,253 of record NZ_AXBI01000020.1, on the reverse strand, counting down.
GCGCTTGCCAATTTTGACACCCCTGGCCTCAAGGGCCAGTTCCGATCCGTTTGCCGTTTCTTTGATCAGGCGTACGGTCAAGGTTTCGCTGTCTCCGATAACCTTCAGAAGCGCCTCCAGAGGCACGTCGTAGAAGGTCTCGCCATGCAGGAAGAAAACAAATCCTACTTGATCCTCTTCGGCCATTCTGCGCAGGCGCGTGGCGGTCAGGGAGTAGCGCACGCATTCTCTTTTCGCAAGCTTGGCTTTGCGATGAGGCGCGCGGAAGAGGATGCGGTGCCGCTTATTGCAGAATTCGTCCGCAAATTCCTCAACCATGTCCGGAACGTGCTTGTTCACCCAATTGCGGATTTGGCTGCGAGTTTCCTCTTCGAAGCCGCGGGTTTTCGGGGCTTTGGAGCCGTCGTCCGCTCGCCAAGTAGAGGCGGCCCGGGCTGATCCATTCAGGATTGTGGCCGCGCTGGCAGCCGACTGCACGATGACATTCCTGATCAGGATACGGGTATCCGGATGTTCGCAAGGCTTACTCGCATTCAGCGCCATGATGCGCTCCTGGCGATAACTTGCGTTTTTGATCCTGGTCGCCCCCTCAACGGCTGTGCTGATGGCGCTCCCGGCCAGAATTGTCATGCGGCCATCCGAATGCAGGATTGCGTTCGCGGTCAGGCCGTCACCAAATTTCTGGCTGTACCGGGTGCCCTGCGCGATGTCCGACGCTTTGACGGTGTCACAAAACAGGGAAGTCTGCGCCGTGCCTTCGGGTGCGAGAGCTGCCGGAGCTGCCGCCGGCGTCGGAGCGGGTGCGATTTTCGCATTCACCGCGGCAATCATCGTCTCATAGGCGCCAGCGGCCGTCATCAGGCTATCGCACGCCTGCTGCATGCTGCTTTCAATTTCACGGCGGTTCGCCAGGATGGGCTGCATTTCGTCAGCAAAAGCCAAGGGGTCATCTGCTGAAGCTTCAGCATAGAGCGTCGAGAGCCGCGTTTTCATACCGGAAATCATGGCTCCGATTTCTTGGGACACGGCCTCCGGGGACGGGGTCGCCGTCTTGGTGATGGGTTTCGAATACAATCTGTTTCTCCTGCAATGGATGGGGGGATCATATTTCTGGCCGGGTATTGCTGCAACAACATTTTTCGCAAATATTGGGCGCGCGAGCCTTCCGCATTGAAGCCGGCTCTCATTCTTTCCGTTATCGGGTTGTATTTTGTTTTGGATAATGATTATCAGGGCCCAATTGACTACTTTGCGAGAAATAGGATGAGCAAAAACATCGATCTTACGCCTTTCAGCCGCTCCGAACTTGAGCAGCTTCAAAAGCATGTCGACAAGGCCATCAAGAGCTATGATGACCGGATGCGGACAGCCGCGCTGAAGGCAGCCCAAGAGGCCGCCGGGGAATATGGCTTTTCATTGGAAACTCTGTTTGAGCTGAAGCCGGGCCAGAAGAAAAGGCCTAAAGCCGCTCCGAAATACATTAATCCCGAGAATGCAGCCGAGACATGGACAGGCCGCGGCCGGCGGCCGCAATGGTTCCTGGACGCTTTGAAAGCTGGAAAAACGCCTGATCAGCTCGTTCTCAGCTGAACGCTGGTTCTCCATGCCGGGATCTTTCGCACCGCAGTGGCCGAGGTCGATACGCAGCAGGACGCTGAGCGGCCATCGGTCCAGCGCCGCGCTGAATTGCCCGCCGCAACAGGGGCAATCTGCCCAAGGACCTGCCGTGAATCGCGAAGGTGATTGAGCCTGACAGCCTGGACTGCCCATGCGGGTGAGGTGAAATGCAGCGGATCGGTGTGGATCGCCCCGAGCGGCTGGATATTGTCCCGGCACAGCTCCGCTTCATCCACTGCCCGGCAGTGCATGGTTACATCCACGAGAGAGGTCCTGTCCGGCTTAAGTATGTCTGCCGCGCCTGCGCCGAAGGCGTCACCCAGGCACCAGCCGCCGCACACCTGATCGGGGCGGTCTACGGCATCGGGGTAAGATCCGCAGACTGGGGCCCGGCCAGCGGCTGTCGGCCCGGCAGGCCCGCACCGCGGCTGTCGCCATTAAATGAAATCGGGCGCTATTCGTCAGCCATGATGAAGGCGGCCTAGCCTAGGCCCGCCGCGCTCTCTGCCACGGCGAAGATCAATGGCATCGAGCCCTTCGCCTGCCTCCAGGCCGCCCTCGAAGCCTTCGCTGCAAGTCTCCCTGACAGCAGGCTCGACAAACTCCTCCCGAGGAACTTCCAGCCGTCAAATTGAAAGCACAGTGCTTTCCGAAACGGGTTGCCGCATATGCAGCGGGTCATAGGAAAAACGCCATAAGCGGTCGCTCGAGTGGCGGGCTCATGGCGAAGGTTTTAACATCCAGCGTGACCCGGCATTCAATCTATGATAGAATAGGCTAACTATGCCGCCTAATTTTTAATCAGGGACCGGATCGCCCGACGACAGGAAAGAACTCTTCGCCTCAGTAAGCAGTCAACCTCAAGGAGTTGAAGTCCGGGACATGCAGAAGGTGGACGCATTCTTTAGAATTGGGAGAGGGAGTCTCAGAAATGGCAAAAAAGACGGGCAAGCCCAAAAAGTCGTTGGGCCAATTCGATCTTGCAACCGATAAAGTCGCGAAAGACCGGCTTGAGGGCCTTACCCATATATACCACGGTGGTGCCCGCTGCGAGACCGAGACGCGAGGATATCCGAACCCCAAAAACCGCTCACCGTTGGAGCTGGTAGTTGACGCTTCGAACGGGTTCATCCCCTTGTGGGACGCCAAGGTAACCCTCAATTGGCGTTTCCAAGAACAGTCTTTGTTGGCATTTCAAGACCCCGATGCAGTCAAGTCCTACGTACGCGACCTGCTAGGTGAGGCGCTTCTCGCCTGGGGTGACGCGGTTCCGGTGCGCTTCTCTGAAACCAGCGACCCGTGGGATTTCGAGATAGTCGTCTCGGCCCAAGACAGCTGCAACGCTTTTGGCTGTACACTAGCGCGGGCGTTTTTCCCCGATGCCGGCCAGCACGAGTTGGTCATGTTCCCGCGAATGTTCCAGCAGGACCGAGCTGAACAGATCGAGACCATGGCGCACGAACTCGGGCACGTGTTCGGTCTAAGACATTTCTTTGCTGACGTCAGAGAAGTCGAATTCCCCAGCGAGGTGTTTGGGACCCACGAGCGCTTCACCATCATGAATTACGGTGCGGATAGCACCCTGACCGAAACCGACCGGCAAGACCTAGTAAGTCTTTACCAAGCGGTTTGGGCGGGGCTTCTGACAGACGTCAATGGCACCCCGATCCGGCTGTTCCGGCCCTACAGCTCGTTCCGTCAGTCGCCCGCCCCACAAACTTCCTTCCCGCTGGCCGCTGCGCGCAACGGTCTGCGCAAGGGAGGCGGTTATGGCTTTTGAACACCTCACCGGCACGTACACCTACCGCAGCTTCCTGGACCGGCCGACAGGTAGCCCTGACGAGATTCTTTGGGCCGAGGGCGAGCTGTTCCTGCGTGTCGAACCCGATAGATCCATTACTGGGCAACTGCGCTTTCCGGCCGATCCGGCAGCTCCGGCGAAGGCAATTCTCGACATCACCGGTCAAGCCGATCCAGGGGGAGAGTTGTCGTTTTCAGGAGCTGGTCGGGCTGACACAAGCGTCGCCGGCTTCCGCTACTCATACCATTGCCGGACTGGCCACGAGTGGGATAACGCCAATCCCGCACAACGCCCTGCGCTGATCGGCACAGTAGTGCGGGATGCTGACCACGGAACGGCAACCGCCGGCGCAACGGCAAGCTTCATCGCTGTTAAGCGCGATTTTGTGGAGCCTCGTGAGATCGAGGGAGTAGCTCTAATCCCAGAGGCAGTTGCAATGCTGGCGGATGAAACCCATCGTCTGCGGCACACCGTCTGGCACATGCTGCGAGAGGTATGGTGGAATCCGGGGGTCACCCCAGAAGTGCGCGCGCGGCTCGCCGCCAAGGGCTGGGAGATCAAGGATCCACCGTTCCGTCGTGCCGGCGGCTTAGACCTGTCCAACGGTGCCGGTGAGGATTTCCTGTATATGCACCGTCGCATGGTGGGGATGTTGAAAGAAGTCTACGAAGACGCAGGCATGACGGCACCATCTCCTTGGGTTGATATACCGCCGGGGCTGGGTCCGCAGATTTCTTACAAACCCGAGCCAAATCAACAGACCGGCAGCATTGACTTTGTGGTTGACCTTGAAAATTCAGGAATAATGGTGCCACCGGCCACCGAAGAGTTCATGCAGCAGACTGGGGGTTCCGAATTCCTTCTGTTCAACAAGACGCGGACTGGTTTCCAGTTAAACCTCGGTATGCTGGCAACACGGCTTCGTAGCTCGGCCTTCGCCGCCTCCCAGACACTCGGCGCCTATGGCAATCTGATCGAATTCACCGTCCACAACTGGATGCACATGCGTTGGGCCAGCATCTCGCGCGATCCTGAGACGGGCGAGCCGGCTGTGCGACCGGCGTTTGACATATCAGCGAAGTGGAATCGTCCCGAGTACGACTACCTCGGCGACTTTCATAGCAGCCACGTGAATCCGATCTTCTGGAAGCTCCACGGATGGGTGGACGGCTGCATCGACATCTGGTTCGCAGCTCATGAAACAATTCATCCAGGAGAGGTGCAGGCTCAGAAGGTGCGGGGTCTCGACTGGTTTGCACCCGGGCCGTGGGTGCGTAAGGCGGACCCATTTGATTGGCCTGGAGCGGGAGGAAGTGGCGGTGGCCATGAAGGTCACGGCGCGCACGGTAGCGGTGAAGACGAACTAACGACGCTGCGCGAGGTATTGGGTATCCTGCAGGAGGCAATGGCGCCGCCAAGCGCTTTGGCAGCTACCGACGGACCTGAGGCCTCAAGCTTTGCTGCGGCGATCCTCGAACTCCAGCGCAACGGTATTTGAGTGCCAGGAAGAGCCAACCCGAAGTTGCCCCAAAATACTTCAAACATGAAAATGCAGCCGAGGCATTGAGCGGACGCGTCCGCAATGGTTCCTGGGCGCTCTGAAAGCTGGAAAGACGCCTGATCAGCTCGTTCTCAACTGAACGCTGGTTCTCGATGCTGGGGTGAGGCCGACATTCCCCACTCCGGCAGGGCTTCCCGGGCAAACTTCATGAAGTCCGCAGTCTCAGGACTTTGGAAAGCTGAAGCGCCGGGGTGATCATGCCTTGTTGCCGGGATCGCCATCCAGGACAGTTTCTCGATCCCTGCCGGCAGAATGCCGATTGCCGTGTGTCCAACGTTGCCGTGGAATTTGGATTGAAGCATGTCCTGCATTCGGAATGCCTCATAACCCTTACGCGCAAAACGTTCGAAGTCGGCCACACGATTATGCGGCGCGTAACTGAATGCCCCTTCCGACCAATCCGGTGTTTCCACCTGGAGGTCTTCCGCGAGGGCAATGATCAATAGCCCGGGCATTTTCCAATCCGCCGGCATAATTTCCGGACCATTGCTGCCATAGGTTTCCGAGACCTCGTAGATCCCGCATTCATTGGAAGTGTACCCCAGTGCAATGAGGTGATCTTCGTAGTCGCCCTCAGTGGGCCAGCCGGGCAGAATGCGCCAGGAATGCGCACGCTGGCCGTCCCATGTCACATCCATGTCTTCCAGTTTCGCGCCTGACCGTTCAAGGGCCCATTTCATGGCATGGCTGACGCCGCGGATGGGACGCAGATGATCATCCCGTTCATAGGCGCGCGGGGCGGAGATCCACGCGGTCACGCCGGATGCGGGGATGTAGGATTGGGCAACGGACGGGGTCTCTGCCATCCAGAACACATTGTCGTAGTCTCCACCCTGGAGTGGGCCTTCGATCGCCTCACATGTGCCATGGAAGAGGATTCCGCGCTGGCGAATGTCATCGAATGTGCTGCATTCAGCCAATGCGGCCATCACCGCATCAGGATTGCGCCCCTGAGGAATGTCCATGTCGTTCAGCTCCTGTCTGCCTTGGGGAAAGCTACGGCGCGTCGGCGAAAAAATAGATAGAGAAGCTGCTTTCTGCATGGTAAGGATATGCGAAAATATTACCGTAAGGAGTTTTCCATGCCCTATATCACGACCAGGAAAATCCCCATCGTCAGCCATATCGGCCATCTGGCGAGGGGCAGTGATGAGCGGAAGCCATCCGTGGATGGGCCTGGTGTCGCGGTGTCGACATGTCCGGAACTGTGGCGTTCGATCAAAGGCCTGAACGGGCCGGAATACGCTCTGGAATTCGCTCCGGCCGAGTGGATCGATGTCATGAGCTTCAATGGAAGTGATATCGACGAGCTCACGGCCTGGATGCAGATGAAACGGTACATGGAGCCTGCGCAAGTCTGGTCGGTCACTTGGTACGACGAAGACGCCGGGGACTTTTCCGAGTTCAAATCCCTGAACCGGGCTGAAGCGGCAGCGAAGGCGGGCCGGACGCTGGAGCAGGAAATTGCAGCCGCAATGGATGGCGCCGGAGCAACCGACTGTGAAGACAGCTTTGTGCTCACGCGCCGGGCGATGGCGCGGCTCGGCGGCGTCCAGAACTGGCCAGATCCGCTGCAGTGGTTTGATGCGGCGGTTTTGCTGTACGCGAGGGAGGTGGTGCTGCCGAAGAGGCCCTTCGTAATGGGGATCTGGTGGGATCAGCCGCGCAATGCTGAAGCCGGCGTTGCCGACTATGGTGTCCTCTTCCCCGAACGCGCGCATCTCTTTGAGATTGAAGATGAGGAGGGCGAAGTGCGCAGCTTCAGCGAAACCTTCCCGGAATTCGCTCCAGACAAGCATGCGGGCGTCAAGCTGCTGGACAAGTATGCTGCACATTTTCAGGAGAATGTGAAAATCTGAGCGTGGAGCGGATCAGGAGAGCACCATGAGACTTGTAAATGCCTTTGAGGCGATCATGCAGATGGTTGGCGAGGCGCAGATCGAAGATCACTTTGATCTCCGGGCGGTTACGGAGGCCGAGGACTTCTGGGCCAACAACTGGGAAGACCTTGCGGAAAGGTATGATCGTCCTGAATTGAGTGCCAGCCTGCCTTTCGAAGGCGCTTATCCGATGGGTGAGGCGACCAGGCTCCCTGTCGATGAGGGCAATGGCCCCAGCATGGGCCTTGTGCTGCGAAAGGCCTTCGTTGAAGCGCGTGATGCATTCGATGATGAGGTGATCCTGGATCAAGACACCGGGGAAAGCGTGAACCGCATGGAAGCGGTCCGTTTCATGGCATCTTTCTGGGTCGCCCATGGCGAAGAGATCTGCAGTCAGACTGCCTCTTTTGACGTCTCCTCGCTCATGGAAGATGAAGGCATGCAGCTGTAAGCGCGGGCCTCATCGCCCTAAGAAAAATTATTGGAGTTCATACATTCGCCGATAGCGCGATGCGAAAAACAAATCTATGATGCCCTCGTGATTATTTACTGCCGGGGCCGTAGCGATGCTGAACTTCACTGATTGGTTCCTGGTCCTCTTCCAGCCGATGCCGGATGTCACGCTTCAAAAGAAGCTGGTCCAGATCGGGATGCCGGAAGGGTACTGGGCCATTCTGCCTTTGTACCTGTTCCTCCTCTTCGTCACCGGGGCATTCCTCGGTGCGGCGAGCCGCCGGATCATGCGATCCTGGCGGCAAGGAGAAAATACCCAGATTGTCAGCTTTGCTGCGGGCGCCGCGGCGGCGGCGTTTTTCCTGGGCGGTCAAATCCTGGAGACCTTTGCCCTTTTTGCGCCATCGCAGGAGGTGATCAATCTCCGGATGGGGGTTGTGCCCTCGTTTCACGCCGTTCACCGGGCCCTTTTGCCTTTTGACATCGAGGGCATCACGCAGTTTTTCATCGAAGGGAACTTCATGCGAAAACTGAAGCTCGCGTTCTTCTACTGGCAAGAGGACAGCCGGGGACTGTTCATCTATCCGGTCATTGCGCTGGCTTGCGTTCTCCCAGGGGTCAGGCCGATGGCAATCCCGGCTCTGGCGGGCGCTTTTTTCATCGTAACGGTGCTCCCGATCATCATCGGTTCATTTTCGACTTCCCTTCTTTCCGGTCTGGTGATCTTGGCACTTCTGTCCTTCTTTTCGGGGGCATTGATTACCTGGTTGCGGACGCTGACGGGCAAAGGCTGAACTCTTCATGGACATGACAATCCTTATCGGGCTGGTTGCGGGTCTCTTCTTTGCAATTTCGGCCGCTGAACCTCTGGCGGCGCGGCTGCGTCTGCCATTGGCGATTGTGCTGTGCATGATGGGCGCCGGTCTCGGTTTGGGGGCTCTTGCTGTGCAGCAAAGCCCGGCTGCGGCGCTCATGGAGTGGGAGCTCCGGCGGGTGCTGGAGCTGCGCATTCCTTCGAACCTCTTCCTGTCCGTCTTCTTGCCGGTGCTGATTTTCCAGGCGGCGCTCAGCCTTGATATCCGCCGGATGCTTGAGGACAGCCTGCCAATCATGGTGATGGCGATCCTGGCGGTCATCCTGGCCACTCTGACCGTGGGCGTGGCGCTGACGCCTTTCAGCAGTATCGGCATCTATGGCTGCCTGCTGATCGGGGCCATCATCTCGACGACCGACCCTAGCGCGGTGATCGACATTTTCCGCTCGATCTCGGCGCCGCCACGGCTGGTCCGCATCATCCAGGGGGAGTCGCTGCTCAACGATGCGACCGCGATCGCGCTCTTCTCGTTCTTTCTGGCCTTTGTGACCGCGGGCGTTCCCAACCCAGAGCCGCTGGAAGTCGCGGTCCAAGTTCCCTTGATGATGTTCGGCGGCCTTGCTTGCGGCTGGGCGGTGGCGCGTCTTGTCGTGCCGGTAATGGCTTGGATGTCCGGCTGGCCGACCGCCCAGATCAGCATGTCCGTGGCCATCCCGTTCACCGCATTCCTGCTGGCGGAAGCCATTGGATACTCCGGCGTGATAGCGGCATTTGCATCCGGCCTGGTGCTGAACCTGATGGGGCAGCGGCGCATTGCGCCGGCGGTGTGGAGGCAGATCACGGATGCCTGGTCCCTGATGGCTCACTGGGCAGGGGCGCTGATTTTCCTTTTGGCGGCGCTCTTGATCCCCAGGCTGCTGGAGACGGCCGTCTGGACGGACATCTGCCTGATTGGCGCTGCCATGCTGGCGGCGCTTGTCTCCCGTGCGGCCGTATTGTGGGGCGTGCTGCCGGTTCTGACAGCAGCAAAGCTTTCCCCGCCCATCCCCGCGCCGTACCGGGTGACAATTCTTTGGGGCGGGCTGCGCGGAGCGGTGACGCTGGCGCTGGCGCTGGCTGTGACCGAGGCGATTGCGGTCCCGGCGGAGATCAAGCGGATGGCCGGCATCGTGGCCACCGGCTACGTCCTCTCGGTTTTTCTGATCCAGGGGCTGACCCTGCGGCCTTTGATCCGCGGCCTGGGGCTCGACCGGCTTCAACCAATCGATCAAGCCCTCTCGGATCAGGTCATCGCGGTTGCGCTGCAGGATGTCCGCGAGGAGGTGTCCAACGAGGTGCGGGATCGCGGCGTCGATCACGAAATCATCCGCTCCGAGGCCAAGCGGCTTGGGGAGCTGACCCAAGCTGCCGTTGAGCGCGCGGAGGAGGCCAACAAGGTGCTCGACCGCGAACGGATTGCACTCGGGCTGATCGCCCTGGCGGGGCATGAGCGGGATCTTGTCGCTGAAGGCGTCAGAGATGGGCGCATTGGTTCTGAGCTGCAAATGCGGCTCACGCAGGATTGCGCGCGCATCATCGAAATGACGCGTACCGGCGGCCGGCCGGGGTATCGCGCAGCGGCGCGGATTTCGCTGGGGGACGGGCGGCGCCTGCGGCTTGCTGCATTCCTGCACCGGCGGTTGCGGCTCTCCGGCATGCTGGCCGCCATCACCGCGGAGCGCATCGAGGTCCTGATCGCGCAGCGTGTGATCCTGGAGGATCTGCACCGCTTTGTGGACGGGCGCATCCGGCGCATCCATGGAAAGCGGGTCACTGAAATCCTGCATGAGATCCTGTCTCAGAGGCAGGAGAAGGTGAATGCGCTTCTGGAAGGGCTGAGCCTGCAGTATCCGCAATATGCCGAGGACGTCGGCCGCCGGTGGGTCCGGCGGATGGCATTGCGGCTGGAGGAAAAGGAGTATGAAACGCTGCTCGCTGACAGCCTGATTGTTCCGGAGGTCCACAAAACCCTGACGGAGCGGATCGCCCGGGACCGTAAGGCGCTCAGCCGCCGCCCCAGGCTGGACATGGGAATCCAGAAGGGCGCTCTCCTGCGCCGTCTGGAGATCTTCCGGGACATGGACGACGCGGAGATCAAACGCCTTTCACGCGCTCTGCATGTGCGCCACGTCGAGCCGGGGGAGGTTCTGCAAGCCAAGGACGGCGCGCCTGCGAAAGTGTTCCTGATCGGATCCGGGGCGGTGGAGGTGTCCGGCAAGACCGGTGATTACCGCCTTGGGCAGGGGGACCTGTTCGGCCATATCTCCTTGCTCGCCAGGGCGCCGCGGCGGGCGGAAATCCGAGCCCTCACACATGGCACCGTGTTCGAGCTTGAAGAGGTCCGTTTCCAGCGGCTGTTGCAGCGCAATGAGCCGCTCAGGACGAGCGTCCTCGAAAGCGCCGCACGGTTGGGCGTGAATCTGGAAGGGGCTTTTGACGAGGTGTGGAAGTCCGCCTGAGTAGACCTGTGCCTCTCATTCATCCATAACGGATCAGCAAAGCGAAATAACTGGATTCAGGACCTAGAATGACCAGGGTTAGTAAAGGCGAGCAACGCCGAAGAAGCAAAGCAGCCGCGAGGCAGAATAACGAGCCTCACCCTTCCCCTTCAGCAGCTGAAACAAGACCGGAAATCGGTCTTGGGCTTTCGGCAATGCTGAGCAGCTTCAAGTCTGAAACCGCAGAGCTTCGGAAACTGACATCCTCAGCTATTCAGGCGGCAAAGAGGGCCAAAGCACAAAACACTGCAGCGGAACCGCAGAAGCTTTCATTCGATACGTCCTCTCAGAGAGAGATGGCGCTTCGGCTGGGGCGCATTCTGGATTTGGAGATGCTGCGGTACAAGGGAGAGAAACGGACAACGATCCATGTGCGTGCGACCCCCGATTTCCTGGATGAGTTCTTCGATCCGCTATTGGCAGAAATGATCACGTGGCAGAGCGCCTTGTCTGCGGCAGCTTCGACGGAAGTTGAAAGGGTTGTTTTCCAGGAGGCAACCGGGAGGGACTTTTCCTATGGCTGCAGTTTCCACGGCATTGATACCTGGCTGAAGTAGGGCGGGTGTATTTCAGGTGGAAAGTGACGCAACGTCCGAAAGATTTCGCACCCGAGCGCGCCGCAAGGATAGCCGGGCCTCTATTCTTGTGGTGAGCCGATGCTGTTCTTGTCTTCCGCGAGGCTGTTCTTGGTAATTGGGTATATAGCAAGAATAGCCGCCAAAATGCTGAAAAATATGCAGATTTGAGATCGCTTGGCCGCCCGTTGACAGCTATGGGATGTCAAAGTTACCTGCCGGGGAACTGCTTTGAAAGGCTCCCGGAATGACCCAAAAGACCCACAATCTAAGCCCCTGGTTCCCCGCTGTCCCCATTGAGGAAAGCGTCCGTGACAACGTGGTCGTGTGCCTGGAATGCGGCGAAGCAAAGGTTCTGCTCAAGCGCCACCTCAAGATGGAGCATGGCCTTGATGAGGCCGCCTACCGGGCGCGCTGGAGGCTTTCGCCGGATCATCCGCTTGCGGCCCCATCCTATCAACGGAGCAAGGAAGCGCATCTTGCCAAGACGCGGAAAGGGCAGGGCTGAAGGCTCGAGCGTGATCAGGGCCCGCAGATGCCTGGGCCCTCCGCTTCTGCTGCCGGCTGCAGGTGGCATTCAATGACCCCCTGTGCCAGGCGCCTGGCGTCCGCGGCGGCCCGGTGCGGGCCCTTATTGGCTTTGAGCCAATCCTTCATCCGGGCGATGTTTTCCTGCTCTGTCCGGCCGTTGAGCGCTTCCCAGATCGAGATGATCCGGATCTGGCCCGCGGCACCGCACGTGGCCATCAGGCGGTCGAGCCAGGGCTGATCGTTGCGCGGGCTGTCACTGGCCACGACGGTGCCTGGCACGCTGAGGATCTCCAGCATGCTGCGGGCCACCGACTGCGCTGATGGCGCATCTTCAAGGCTCTCCCGTGCAATGCCGTGGACGGCCTGCGCATAGGGGCTCCAGATCGACTGGTCCCAGCTCTTATGCGGCCGGATCAGGCTCCCGTGGGCGAGGGCCTCATAGCCGCCTCCGCCGTCGGGGGAGCGAACGATCGCCGCGCAGCCGATTTCGACCGGCCAAGCCTCCGGCCCGCCATCGGAGGCCTCGATGTCCAGCAGGGCCAGATGAGGAATGAGCTGTTCGAGCTTGTGGCGGCGCCGTTCCTGCTTTGTTGCGCGCATCTCAGTCGAACTCCGCGCCGCCGGCCTCGGCGCAGGACGCAGCAGGGAGCTGAAGATCCATCAACGTCTCCAGCATCAGCAGGCCGGGCTTCCTGCCGTGGATCAGTTCCGGGCACGCTGCAAAAGGCTCGTTCGCCACATGCGGGCTGATTGTGGCTTCAAAGGCGGCCGGGCTCCAGGCGACCATCGGCCTGAAGCCAAACTTGGCGGTTTCCCGGCCCATGACGCGATCGCAGATCTTCAGCGCTTTTGCTTCCGAATAGCGGGCGCCGCTCATCAGGGCGTCTCCGTTCATGTAAAGGCTGCCGCTGGTCAGCGCGCGAAGCAGACAGTCCTCGCCATGATCTTGCGCAAAAGCCTGCAGATCGTCTTGGTCCAGCCGCAGCCGGCAGGCGAGCAGCGTCCCATGCCCATCAAAGATGCTGCTATCCAGCTCCACCCGGATCATGGCCGGATCAATGGCGACCCTGCCGTCCTTGACCTGCTCGAGAAGCCAGCCGATTGCCTCGCTCCTGCGCTGGTGGATGGCGTGGCGGACCTCGCGGTGGTTGTCGTTGTCACCGGCCGTGGCATGTTCCGCGATAGGGAACTCCGTTTCCGGGCATGCCGCACGGTGCGCCAGGCGGCGGGTGATTTCGTTCAGATCCGGGCGCACTTCGCCGCAAGCAGCATTCCAGTCCGGGATATGGAGCGTTACAGCCTCCTGGCCGCGGTGCGCAGCATCAAGAGAGGCACGAACCGTCACATAGCGGATGTCCGGTGCTGGCTGATAGTCCGGGGCGTCCTGAAAGGTTTGCCCGAACAGGTTCATGTCGTAGGCGCATTCGACACTGAGCAGTTCCGTGATCCGCAGGGTGAACCGGTTGCTGATCTGGACCATGGATTGGGTTTCAATGGCGCCTTCGGGGAGGGTGCCGATATAGGCGGACCTGGCCGTGCGGATCTGCGCCTCAGGGGTGAGGGGGTGCGGTTTGGTCTTCATGACTGGAACTCCTTGGCTGCTGCGCCGGCCGGGGCTGGGGTGTTTTGCGCGGAGGTCTGATGATTCCGGTCGCGATGGCTTGTCATCTCCGGCATTGCAAAGCTTCCGGCTGCAAGAATTGGCAAGGCTTGAGCGGGATCGCTGACAGTGACTGTTTCATCCGCTTGAATGTCGAACGCATAGAGCGTTTCGGCATCGCTGTTGAAACGCATTCGGGCGCCTGCCGGGATCGTTGCACGAAAGGCCGATGATGTGTTCGCCAACCGGTCCAGGTAATCTCCGGCACCGGCTTTTGAAAAGCCGCCCTTGATGAGCATTTTTTCAAATGCGCTGCGGGGGCCGCAGTGGAACTGGCCTTCGTCAAACAGCTGCTTCAACCCGGCGACGGCCCCTCGGTACACGATCACCCCGTCGGGGGCGGCCTCAACGGAGATGCTCTCATCCTGGCGCAGGTTCTGCCAGGTGATGTTCATTCTTTGGGCTGAAAGAGCGGCGCGCAGCGAAAGAGACAGCATACTGTCCCAATAGCCCTCCGCCAGAAGGCCGCACTCCTTAGCCATTTTCTGCCAGGCGGACCATGCCTTGTTGCCTTCATCGTGATCGATGCCGTCACCCTGAAAGGACATCAGGCCGTAGATTTCGAATGGGCTCTTCTCGTTGTCGAAGACCACGTTCACAGGGGCGGGGATATTCTTGGGCGCGGCCAAAGCGGAGCCATCCTTGTTCAGCAGAACTGGCGTGAACCCCTCCAGCCGCAGACGCAGGTAGGTGCCATCCACCCATGAGCGCAGACTTGCCGTAGTGCTCATGGGCATGCCCTGGCCGGTCAGATAGCCCGGAATCTTCTCGATGATTGAAGCGTTGAGCGCCTCATATTGATCCTGCAGGATCATCGCGATGGCTTGCTTGTGCCCTTTGATCGCTGTGTCGATGAAGATCTGAGCGAGAACGCGGAAGTCAAATTGACGGCTCTCACCCCGCAAGGCCCGGTTCCAGGCCGCGGTGAAGGGCGCATCATGGCCGAGGTCATCGATCGGCGCGAGCATCCCCGCATCGGCGCGCGCCTTCCAAAGCGGCTCGATAACCTCTTTCTGCAGATGGCAGGCATAGACCTCGATGGGCGCGTCCGCGCCGTGAAGACTTGTTCCGGTCCTGGTTTCCGAGGTGATGGTCTGCAGCGCGCTCTCGATGTCCTTGGCGGTCGGTGTCGGGGTCACTCAGGGCTCCATGTGTTGATAGGCTTGCAGTTGGCAACGGCAATTCCCTGCCGCCGCCCCTATGGGTTACGGGGTCGGTGCGGCATCCTCCGCGGACGCCTCCGGGGTTTGGCCGATGTGGCGCAGAATGGCCTGCTGGCGGCGCAGGGCGATCTCCTGGGGAGTGTTGATGCCATATCCCATCCGCTCGACCGCCTGGATCCGCTCGACCGCCTGGATCCGGCAGGACCAGCGGAGGGCTGCAATGCGATGCGGTTCGTCCAGCGCCTCAATCCCGGGAAGAACTTCCTCGCCCAGCGATTTACGCAACTCCTCTTCCGTCTTGTGGCACCAGGCATCGTAGCCGAGGGTCAGGCCGCGCAGCGCTTCGTCGGGGCAGTCCTCGGCCAGGGTGACGATTTTTTGCAAGCGGCCCATGAATTGCAGGGAGGGAATCTCTGGCGGCTCCGCTGTCTGGATGGGCAAGCGCAGCTCGGCCGCCTCGTCCAGGATCTTCTCCTGCGGCTCTCCGCGTCTGTGAGCGTGCTCCATGTAGCGCAGGATATGATCGTGGTGGGTTACAGTGTAACTCAGCGGGCCTTCGAGGCGGATGCCCGCCTCGCTGCGGGTCAATGACGTTTCTCCCCGCTGAAAGCGCAGGGTGATCATGCCCAGACCGGCTTTCATCCGCGGCTGTGTGCTGATGCCATCGTCCAGCAGGTTGTCGATAAACTCGAGCAGCGAGGCGGACCGGGCGGCGCAGTGCTGGATGTCGGATACGAGCTGTTTTTCGGCTGATTGGGTCATGGGTTCGCTTCCGTTGTTGTGTCCAGTCCAAATGTGCTGAGAAACTCTCGGTTAAGGTCCGCAATTTCGGGGCCGCAGACCATGAACCCCTGGTTGCCATCCAACGGGTCCCAAATGATGAACTCGCCGTCTCCGTTCCCGACGCAGTTCTGCCGGTAGGCGGAGATGGTCGTTTCAGATGCGCGATCCAGAAAGGTCGCAATATTGTCCAGCTGATAGCCGTAGCGGGCAATTTCAGGCGCAGGACCTGCCTTGTCCGGGCCCACCAGCTTCATCGTCTCGGGCATGAGTCCGATCGGCCCGTTTAGAAACGGATTGTCGGGGAGCTTGACCGGCTGGTCTGGGGAGGCATGGCCAATAGTGATGTGAGCGTTGAAGTCAGGATAATCCCAACTTGCCCCAGCCGCCCGTAGCTCGGCGTGACGCGCAGAGATTTCTGGGCTTGTGAAACAAAGGACGATGCAGTCTCCAAAGCGGTCGAAGGACAGATCCTTGGGGGTGATCGTGATTGGATTTTTGCGCAGAGCGAAGGCGGGGTTTGTGTGATCGACCCGGGTATTGGAGTAGATCAGCGTAACGTGGGGGCACATCTCAGGGCGGATGCCAAGTAATTCGGCAAACCTCCTGAAAGAGTCCGCAATGCCGGCCTCCAGTTGGCGCTCGATGAAGATCGTCTTCATGGCTCAACCGCCTGGTCCTGAACCGGGTAGTGCTGATCCAGCCACAGATCCATGGTCGCCGAGATGCCATCCTGACTTGCGTAACCCTCCTCGTGCCGCGATGAGGCGCTGAACAGCGCATGCTGCCGGTCTTCGGCGCTGATGTCGCCGCGGTCTTCAAGGTAGCCGTCGAGCCAGGTCAGATCCCGGGTGCAGAAAGCGACATTGGCGCCCGGGATCTCCTCGATGCCGGCCTGAAGGTCTTTGAGGAAGTTCGCCGGATCAGGCTGCGCGGCGGCCACTGCCTTGATCTGCGCGATGAGCGTCTGAATGGCGGCTTGGGACATGAGGGTTCTCCATATTAGCGTGCGGACAGGATCGGCCGGAATTTCGAAAAGAGATAGAATATTCGCATATTATGCCGTGCGCCCCTGCGCGGCATGCCAGGAGCGGTACCCGAAAGCGCGGGACACCATTTCGAGACGTTCGGTGTGAGTTTCCGGGATCGGTTGCGCAGTGAGACGGGAGATCATCTTCTCCACCGCGTCCGGGTGGCAAGCAGGGGCCAGGCCGTGCCTTTCTGACAAGCAGGCGGACCGGAAGGGCATAGTGCCCTCGCCAATCTGCGTGTAGATCCCTTTCGGCTGAACCGCCGACCCTTCCATCAGGGTGATGACGGTGCCTTCCTCTTGCCCGGAGGCCAGGTAAATCCCGTGAGGGGTCATGCGGTCGATAATGACCAGGGAGGCGTGCGGGCATGCCTTGACCAGCTCCGCCAAGACGGAGAGTTCGGGGCGGGACGCAATGCCGGCGCGGTCCGCAAAGACAACGGTTTCCGGATCAGGATCAGCGATTGAACCTGTGGGGCAGTGGATTACCGCCTTGGGGTCGATGAGCGGCACGCCGTTCTTGACTGGAGCGGGGCCTGCCCAAGTCACTGCGCGGCCCCGGCTGAGTGCTGATTGCGCCAGGGCAATGCAGGCCTCCAGCGCGCCTTGACCCGGGCGGGCCCGCACGCGCGTCACACCGTGGGGCACCGGGCGGGCAACCCCGTCCATGTCTGTCAGCTCCATCGGGTGCCCGGGTGCGTCTGCGCGCAGGGCGGTCATAACTGCGGCGCGGGGTGTCTCGGTTTTGAGCGCTTTGGCAGCCGCTTTGATGGCAGCGTTGGACAGGGTAAGCTTCCCGGGCTGGGACTTGATCATCGGATGCTCCAATTCGTCTGTCTTGATCTGGTCCCGGTGGGCAAGAGACTGGTGCATGGATGCTGGCCTTTGTGTCTTCACATTTCGCGCGCGCCATAAGGCGGGGACCGGCAGGCAGGTGAAGCCTGCAGGAAGCATCGAACACTTTTTCGCACTTCGCAAGCGAAAATGCCAATTGAATAATTTTTTCGCAAATGCGAGATTGAACGCAAAGCCGATCTGTATGGAACTGGGCCGGACGAGCGGAGGTGCGCAGCGGCCTCACGCCGGCGAATGCCGCCTTCGTGCTTTCAGGCGTTGCGCTTAGGCTGCACGCATAAGGAGATTTGATGCATGACGAAAAAGCGAACACCTCTTGCATTGCGTTACGGCCTCGGAGGCCGGGCCGAGCGCGCGCTGAGCGCTATCGGAGTCATGAATGACGATGACCTGGAAGCGATCGACGTCTCGCGTCTCAAAAGGCTCCGCTCCATTGGGGACGGAACGATTCATGAAATCCGGACAGCCCGCACCCGCATGCTGAAATCCCGGCATGGTTCCGGGTATTCAGACGCTCTGACATTAGAGCTGCCCGCCGGTGCTGAGAGGCATCAGGATGAGGATGCGAGAAATGACTTCTCACTGAGCGATGAGGCAGAATTTGATGAGGCGGAATTTGCCAGGCGGCACCGCCTGAATGGGCGGGCCGTTTCGGCTCTGCGCGATGCCGGTGTGCGATCTGACCGGAGTTTCGCGGCTGCCGACCTCGAGGCGCTGGCTCAAATGCCAGCGGTCGGGGCGAAAACCATGGATCTCATCCGCCGGGCGCGGGTGCGCATGGCAATGTCGTCCTCAGATCAGCTGGAACAGGCAAAACGCCTGAGCCAGGCGCGGAAGGTCGCGGCTAAGGCCGGTTTGAGGAAAGACGCCATTGAAATGCTTGTACGGGCTGGCGTTGGAACGCTTGAAGACCTGCAAAGCATTGATCTGGAAGCGGCTGCAGCCCGGGTGCCAAAATACTCACGCCGTCAAAAGGCGGCCTTTAACGACATCCGGGCTGCCCAGGATCGTCTATTGGCCGGGATGCGCGGGCCAAGCATGGACAGTCGGAGCAATATCGACCCGGGCTCTGTGCGGCTTGCTTTCCGTCACGGGCTGAAGTGGCGTGCGGCAAAAGCTCTGTCCGCCCTCAAGGTGAGCAGCGATGACGGGTTGGCATCGATCAATTTCGGCGCATTGGCGCGCGTGGATGGGATTGGGCGTCGAACAATCGAGTCCATCCGTGCGGCTCGTACGGATTTGATGAAGTCCCGTCACGGCGCGGATTACGAAGACGAGGGTATGCTCGCCCCTGAAGCGGGGGAAGACGTTCAGTTTATTGGTGATGCCGGCGAGCTCAGTCCTCGCGCACTGAAGGTGCTGGAGGCCCTCAATATCGACACGAACCGGAAGCTCATCGACCTCGACTTTGCCGAAGCAGCCCGCCTCAAGGGCGTCGGCCGGGAGACTATTGCAGAGCTGCGCTCAGCCCGCAGCGGGCTGCTCTTTGAACTGGCCGGCGTGGCCAGGAAGACCGGGACAGCCTTGGGTGTAAGCAGGAGCGGCAAGGGGCTGCTGGTGGAGTTCTCTGACGGAGAACGGCTCTGGCTTCCCAAGGCTAAATGCACGGTTCTTGAAGACGGCAAGCAGGTTTCTGTACCCCGCGGTCTCATTACCGCATCCAGGGAGTGGATGAACCATCCACCGCAGCCAGCTCCGCCGCGGGATCAGGCGGAAACAGAGATGCCGACACCCTAGATCGAAAAGGATAAGGCGGCAGATACACGCAATGCGGCAATTGCCATTTTCGCACTTAGTGAGCATCGTTCCTTAAACACGCACACCACGCCAGAGATATCGAGGATCACATAATGAACAGGGTTTTTCTTATTGCTGAAGAAGGCCGCCCCAAGGAGCTGATGGAGCAGTGGCGCACGCAGTTTCTGGCCGGCATGAAAGCTTATGGCGCGATTGGACGGGAATTTGGTGCGGTCAGCCCGATGGGATTTCCTTTTGAGCGGCCCACTGGCTTTTCATTCCCGCGGCGCAATCAGCCGGAGGGCTGGATCCAGCCTCAGGCCAAAGGCTTCAGCCGCCCGAAGGTTGCCAACACAGTAGATCAGGCGCGTATCGATGCCATTGATTTCCCGGATCATCCGGAGGAGATGCTGTCGCGTGAATTTGGCCTGGCCCGCTCGGTGACATTCGAAAAAGACGGCCAGCAATCGACCCGTTCCCTGGCTGCGCTGCGCGCCTTCGGCTTCTGCTGGACAGTGCGCCCGGATGGCGAGCTGGACAATGTTATCGTCTCGGCGCCGGACTTTGAGGAGGTCCTGAAGGATCCGAAGATCAGCAGCATCAAGTGGTTCCCGGAAGGGACCGGTCCGGAAATTCCTGATGGCTTCCGGCGGGTGTCCGAGGCGGAGGTCGATCTGATCTTCGCGGAAGCGAAAGTGAAGCGCGAGAAATACCAGGCTGTCGAACGCGAAATGGCCTTGATGCTCGACGTTCACACGCCCTCGGAGCTTTTCCAGGCCATGGGGGCGGCCATGAGCCAGTTCGGCCGCAGCCTGGTCGTGGATTTCGACTGCGGCGACACGGGCATGGCGATGTCCATGCGCTATGAAAGCGAGATGCTGAAGGTGCATCCTGCGCTGGAGAAGGCCATGTTCCGGATCGCTCCGCATCTCATCAAATGCGATGCGCAGGACTGGGAGGAGACCACGATGTCCTCGGGCCGGATCTTGTGGCGGCACGGCGGGGACCCGTTCCTGGATATGGATGATCAGGAGAATGACTGGTCCTACGAGAGCTACATCGAGACTGACATGCTCGCCGATATGGAGTTTGAGCCAGAGGTTGCCGAGCAGGCGCCCCTGCTGGTTCCGGAGTGATCGCATGGTTGCGCTGCACAACCGGCGCCTGACGGCGCGGGATATCTGGCCGGACAATATCTGGGACTGGGATGATGAGCTGCGGGTGTCCCGCCATATTGAGGCGCGTCTTGTTGATGAGGGCGTTTCCGGGATCGAGCTGACGTTTAAGCATTCAGACGAGATGATGAAGTATCGCCAGAGATCTGCGCCTCCATACAGCGAGCAACAGAAGATCATGGCCCGCATCTACCCGCCAAAACCTGCTGCTCCGCGGTTTAGCGAGGAGGAGCTGGAGGCCATCATGGAGCGCTTTGCAATGGCCAATGACGATCTCGGCCGTCAGATCCACGAGAAGGCGGCTGCGATGCTCGGCCGGGAGCCAGGAAACGAAGAGACGCCCGGTTTGGGCATGTGAAAATCAAAGAAAGAGGGTGTCCTCATGGTAGACTTCCGCAAAATTATCTCCCCGAAATCCCGGATGGAAATTCAGGAGCGCCGAGAGCGGCGCATGGCGTTCCAGGCACAGGACCGCGCCGGCATGGCCGCATCGCTCATTGCTTCGAGCCGCGCGCTGGCTGACAGCGGCCTTTTCCATGGCTCGCCTGACTGGAGCTATGATGAATGGGCGATCTACCGCTGCATTCCGGCACTGGCCAAGCGGCTGGATCCGGCGCTCGAGCTGCGTGCCGACGAGATCGCCAAACCTGAGGAGAAGCGTGACCCGCTCACCTGGATCGAAGATGGCGATGATGAAAAGTTGCTGAGCTCGATCAAATCGATCATCGCAAACGCCAGCTTCCGGCGCGCCTACGACGGCCCCGAGGCGGTGAAGGCTGCAGCCGACGCTTTGCTCGATCCCCGCTCGCAGGGCTGCGATATCGCCGTGGCAATGGATACGGTCATTCCGGGCAGCTTTCCAGAACGGACGGAGGCGGATGAGCGCGAGCCGCTGCCTGGTGTGCAGCTGATTGCCTCCTATTCCAGTGGCTATGACCAGGTGATCCAATACGCCGAGGCGGAAGCTGAGCTTGAGCAGGGTTTCCGGGTGGCCGAGTCCTTGCGCTTGGGCGAGGAGCTGTCCGAAGAGGATGAGGCCTATGCACAGCGTATGCGGAGGATCTCCATCAGCAAGCTCGACTTCGAGACGCTCAGCATTCAGGCGTATGACGGCACCGTTCTGCGTGAGCGCGAATTCACCGCCGAGCCCGAGCCCGCGCCCGCCATGTAACGGCGGCGCGGCAAATGGATCTTTTCTGAACCACTTTCCGCAATCGAGGCATCAAGAGGGCGCGACACATGGACTTTCGAAAAATTCTCTCACCGAAAACCCGCGCCGAAATGCGCAGGAAGAGGGAACGCACCGCGGCCTTCCAGGAGCTTGGGCGCAAAGAGATGGCCCAGGAGCTTCTCCAGGCCTGCCGAACCCTCGCCGATAGCGGTCTCTTCAAGGGGGACGTGCCGTGGAGCACCGAAGAGTGGACCATTTACCGCTGCATTCCGGCACTGGCCAGGCGCCTTGACCCCTTGGTGGATCTGCGTCCTTCGGAGATCGCCAAGCCCGGGGAAAGTCCGGATCCGCTGACCTGGCTGGAAGGCGCGGATGATCAAAGACTGCATGATGTGGTGCGCCTGATCATCGACCACGAACGCTTTTCGCGCGCGGCCGACGGCCCCCTTGAGGTGAGGCTGGCGATCGAACTCCTGCTTGAGTTTCGGGACCGGGGCTGTGCGATCGCCGTGGCTATGGACACAGTCCTTCCGGGCAGCTTTCCGGAGCGGACGGAGCTGGATGATCGCCCGCCGCTGCCTGGTGCGCAGCTGATCGGCACCTACGGCGACCACGATCGGGTGCTGCGCTACTCGGAGAATGAAGGGGAGCTTGAGGAGCTGTTTCGCGTGTCCTCCGCCATGCGACTGGATGAGGAGGTGACTGATGAAGACAAATGCGTCGCGCGTTTGTTGCGCTCCTGGCCTGAGAGGCTGGATTTCGATGCGCTGAGCATTCAGGCTTTTGACGGGACTGTTCTGCGTGAGCGCGAATTCACGGCCGCAGGTGAGCCGGAACCGGCTCCTAGCTTCTGAGGCTGTATGATGACCGAGGTGATGCTGTCCGATATTTTCACCGCAGAGGAGCTTGCGGGAGGGGCTGAGGTCATGAGCCAGTTCGCAAATGCCAAGACGCTCAACGCTTCTTTCACCGTGGGATCTGTTCCCGTATCAAGTCTTGGTCTGATACGCGCCCCTTGGGCAAATGCGGGCGGATGCAGTGTTTTGGATCACTACGAGGAGGCGGCCAGCAATAGGGACGCCCTGATCGTTGGCGCCAGAAGAAGGCATTTCGATGAAACCTTCGTTGTCGTCTTGATGAACGAGTTCCTGATTGACGGGTACCATCACGTGATCGCCGCAAAATACAGCGGCATGCCTGTGCGTGCCATTGATCTATGGGATGCCCTTGACACCCAGGATAACCCTCCTGGTCGACGCCTGGTTGAGCCTCTCAGTGCAGAGAGCAGTCCGGAACCCTGAAG
This sequence comes from Leisingera caerulea DSM 24564, assembly GCF_000473325.1. NCBI lineage: Bacteria > Pseudomonadati > Pseudomonadota > Alphaproteobacteria > Rhodobacterales > Roseobacteraceae > Leisingera > Leisingera caerulea. The sequence continues at coordinate 209,610 of NZ_AXBI01000020.1, read as the reverse complement.
GCGGCCTGGCGGCAATTCCGCCGGGCCTTCGTTTTTACATTGGCTGGGGTTCCGGCGTGCTGCAGTTCAGCCGGTAGACGGTTGAGAACAGGCTCACAAATGCATCAGGCCCCTCCTTGGCCGCTTCGATCAGCTGGCCGCGCATTTCGTGCTCCAGCGGGCCGGTGGTGAGCCGGGAGATCCGCGCTTCGAAATGGCGCTGCGCGTCCAGCTGCGCCTCTGAGCGCGTTGCCCGCGGCTCGCCATCGTCGAGCTTCCAGTGATCGGCCTTCCGAACGGCCAAGTAGGTAAATGGCCAAGGGAACTCATCGCCGCCGCGTGTGATCATGTTGCCGGCGCGCGTCATGAGCCAGGGCAACTCCCGAACCCGGAAACTGGCCGCGCCGGCCGCCTCGGCCGCCAGAGCCTCAGTTGCCGCGGCCGTCCGCTCGCTGCCCATGACCCTGACAAGATCGGGCTTCAGATCGTCCAGGAACTCCTCCAAGGGGCGCGAGGCGAGGCAGCGGTTGATGCAGCGCGTGAAATGCTGCCCCACCTCCAAGACCGCACCGGCAGGTGCGTCATGGTCCACCCCTTCGTTGAGGTTGCTCACCCACTTCCCGGTGTGGGGGTGCTTCAGGACGAAATAGGAAAATTTCCAGTCATCCCCCATGGCCACCTCCCAGAGGCGCTCGCCTCCAGCAAAAGTCTTCCACGGGATTTCGATGGCTTCGGGCACGATCCAGTCAGGCATTCCACACATTCTCATGAGTTAATTTGACATCAGGATAATAGAAATTCGCATATTTCAAAAGGGAAATTCACATCCTGCCAGGCATCGGAATTCAGCATGATGAGCACAGGTTGACGCTAAGGAAGTGGTGCTTAAAATCGCCACGATGTTTAGATTTTCGCAAACTGCGCTACTATGAGTTGTAGAAAATGCGGATTTCTCATGTTTGGAGGTGGAGATGAGGTTGTTTTCAATGATTCGGGGGCGCTGATATTTGCGCTTTCCGCAGGCGCTGCCGCCGCGGCAAGTCAGGACGGTACGGTGTCCATCGCGCGTCAGCAGTCTGAGCGGATCGACCGGCATGGTTTCTGCAAGATCGTCAAGAACCAGGGGCAAAGCACCGTGATGATCCCGGTACGGTCCAGCACGGAATGGGCCGTTGGCCAAAACTCTTTCCTTCGAAATGAGCATGCAAACCTCGTGATTGAGGAATGCAGCTGCGCGCCGGATGATCGCAACTACGTTGAGGCGCAAATGCTCGTCGGCTACACCTATCACGCAATCTCGCCGAGCGGTGAGTATATCGCGGCGGTCCATGAGGGCGGCAGTAACACCTTGCGTTTTCTCAAGCGGAACAGCAGCGGAAATTTCGCGGTGGAAAAGTCTTTCAGCTTGCCCGCAGGGAACAGGGGTGGCGTGAGCAGCATGGCATTTACTGGGGACAGCCGGGAGTTGAGAGTCCTGGGGCTGGATTCCGGGCATGACACTTATCGCTATGGCGGCTCCGGTTGGAAGCGAACAGGCGGTGGGCAAGCCTCCTTCCTGCCAAAAGAGAATGGCAAGGTCTGGGGGCATTTGGTTGTCAGCGCGGATGGGTCAACTGGTGTGTTTGGGTCCGGCGGTCACAGCAAGGGCTACTACATCATGTCGACCCCGGCCAATGGGAACTGGTCGCTGGAGAAGTACATTGATGGCAAAGACGTCAGCCCTCAGGCCGAAAGTGATGTGGGGATATATGACATGCGGGCAGGGGGGATGTCCGTAAACGAGCAGGGGAATGTTGTCACGGTCCGGATCATTGATACCAATGTGACCGGGCAGAGGGCGGTTGCTGTCTACAGGAAATCATCCGGCTCGTGGAATCTGATACAGACAATCTGGGCCTATCAGGCTGCCCCCAACGCGGGACACAACGGTCAGGGGTATGAATGGCTGGCCGGCGAAATTGGTCTTTCTGGGAACGGCAAAGCGCTTCTGTTCACCACAAGTGCCTTCACAGGGATGTCTCAGGAGCGCGTTCAGTTTGCGCGGTACAGCTTCTCTGGCGGAAAGTTCAGGCGGGATTACAACAAGACCGTTCGAAATGCCGCCGATGGAAGCGCATTCGACTATGTTTACGTGGATGGCTTGGACTACACGGGCGATTTTGGTTACCGGCACCACCACCGCATGCCATTCAACAAGGAGGGCTACCTGAACTTCTGGTCTCTGAATGGGACCGCGAAAGAAATGTCTCCAGGAAGGATCAGCACTCACGGGGACAACTATACAAGCTACTTGCAGCAGCAGGCGGTCTTCCCGATTGCGGGAGAGGGGGAGGTCTTCTCAATGAAGGTCTCAAAAGCCGGGAACAGCCCGTTTACAGGGGTGGTCATCTTCAAGGCCGCCTGCACCAGGTAGTGGCACTCATCAGGCCACCCGAAGCTGCCGGCAGGCAAGGGCTTTGGGTGGCCTGCTCTATTTGGGTTTCGCGAAGTTCATGCTTTGGAACTGATCGACGGCCTCAATAAGGGCCTGCTCCTGGTACGCGAACTTTTCTTCAGAGGTCTTCTGAAGCTTTGTGAGGTTAATCATTTACCACTTGAAAGCCGGGAGCTCGATCACCCGCTCCATCCCAATCGCCCCCAGGTCAGGTTCAAGGCGCAGGACGCTCTTCAGCGCCCCCAGGCGTTTTTCATCAATCTTCGACTGGATCACTTGAAACAAGTCGTCGCGGGCGGAGATCAGCTCATCCAGCTCCACGGGATCGGACGTCATACCGTTGAATTCTTTCTCATAAGCCTCCACCAGGTCGATCTTGTTTGGGAACAGGATCTCATGAAGGGGGCGGCCGGAAAGGCAGGCATAGGCCAGGAAGGTATTCATGAGCTCATCGCTGATAGCCTCCTCCTGCATGAGTTTTCCCATGTCGAAAAGGTCCCTCGGATGCTGGCGGTCACAGGCGGCGACCATTTTGCCAGCAAACAGATCACGCTTGTCCACGACCTGGATTTCTGCAAATCCAAATTCTCTCTCCACGGTGTCTGTTACGACTTTCGCTTCCGGTTCATGAATTGTGCCGCGCATGACCGGCGAGGTTTCGATCTTAACTGTTGAAGAGCCGGCCGAAATCAAAAGCCTTGTGTTCTCCGCATCGCCCCCCCAGGATGCGTGAAACCGACAAGCCCGGCTGCCTCAGGGTCTCGACCTCCTCTATGATCTTGCCTAGCCCATCTGAGATTCCTCTCAGGCTCTCATTTCTGTTCTGCACCGGCAAATAGGTGAGGTCGATGTCAACAGAGAGGCGTGGGAGGTCAAAATGAAAAAGGTTGATAGCGGTGCCGCCTTTCAGCGCAAAGACGTCAACGCTTGCCACTGCTGGCAGGACGTTAACAAGCAGCTGCACTTGTGCTTTATATCTCGGGTCCATCATAGTCTTCCTCGTTCCGGACGTATTCCTCGGGCAGCGTCAGCTGGTACTTGGGTTCCAGCCGCCCGCCGGCGACCAGCGATCGCTTCCCGGACCCGAAGTCGACCTCGTCCAGCTTGATATGCTTTAGCCAAGAGTGCTGGTGGCGCTCGGCAAAGATCATGAAGAGCCGCTTGGCTTTGACGCTCTTGCAGCTCTTCAGCAGGCTGCTGACCAGCCTGGGGCGCAGGTTAGACAGGGACTGGAAGGTGGTGTCGACCAGGTGAAAGCTGGTGCCATTCGGCAGATCTTCGATCAGTTCCATGATTGCGCGTTCCGGACCGGAGGTTTTAAGCCTCCAGGCGGGATTTGGGGTGAAGAGCCGGTACTGCAGCGGGTCAAGATCGACAATGCCCAGATCGCCATTGATGAGCGATGGCTTTTGCCACTTGATCGGGGGCGCTACCGGCACCCGCTTCATCCAGGGGGATGGCTGGTCGATATAAACCGTGATGGGCATCTTGCCGCCAAGTGGCAAGTAGTGGCTCAGGCCCTGAATGCTCAAGGCTCCGCTGCCGCCGATATGCGCCGCGGCGCCATGAAGATTCTGAAGAGACAGGAGCAGCGTGTAAGGGTCAGTTTCGTCCTGCAGAAAGTCCATAATCGGCCGCTGATAGATGCCGGGCGCCAGCCGGCGAAGCATGTTCGCCTGCTCCAGGTTCGATTGCTGCTTCCTGCTCAATCCGCGGCTGCCGAGCCAACCGCTATCAACAATTGCGCCCAAGGGGAGCGCGGCAGCCACTTGGTTTGCGCTGGGTGAATTCTGTTTCATTTCAGGGTACAGTATTGGCGTCTCGTAAACTAAGTCAAGCGATTCAGGAATGCTGAGGCCGAAAGAACGCATATGCGATTTGGCTTGAAGGTTCCTGTTTTCGCATATCCTCCTTAGGATCGGCGCAAGTAGGAGAGACCCATGCTGCAAACACTTGCCGAACGTGCCCATCAGATCCTGGCCTGGAAGCCAGCAGAGATTGCGCCGATCGTGGCGCTTGCGGATGATGACGACTTTTGCACCCTGATGATGCAGCTGCGGATGGATCAGGGTATGCGCCTGCCAGAGCAGAACCCGGACCTTCCGCCCTCGCTCAGGCTTGGGTTCCTGCACGCCTTGGCAGCCGGAGAGGGGGTGCGTGCCGCCCGCAATGAGTGCGACGGCCGAGCCAAGCTGGAGAAAAGCTTGCGCAAAGCGAAAGACAGCCCCGATGAGGATGTCCGCGCGTACCTCGTACCCTATCTCGAGAAGATGCTGCAGCCGGGAAACAGGAATTCAGACTGGTCCGCAAAATACCTGCTGTTCGGCCGCGCGCGGATCAGCCAGGAGGCCATCCCGCTGCATGAGGCTGAAACCAGCGCGGAGGATGTGGTGCATATCGTCACCGGGCTGCTGCAAGATCCGGTGGCTCCACTGCTCGATATTTCGGACCGCCAAGGCGATACGGGCGAGGTTGCCTTCATCCGGATCGGACTGAAGCCGGACCATTTCTCCTTTCCCGAAACGGCATCGGCGAAGACTGGCACCAATGCGGCCGTCTTCCACTACGAGATCGATCACCCTGGCGGTGACTTCCTGTTCTTCAACCAGATCGAACACCCGGGCGGCGCGGCAGGCAAGTTCTTCTCGGACCTTGAAGAGCACGATCCGCTCTACATCAATGACTTGCATCAGCTGATGGCGCGCAACAGCTACTACCTGCATGGCGCTGGAATCTTCCACGTCCCCGCGGGGGACACCCGCGTGACCATGCTGCTGAGGGACGGGGTGCTCAGCGCTGCGGTCGATCATGATCAGACATCTGAGGCCGGCAGCATCCTGGAGGCTCTGCGCGGCCGCGGAATAAGCCCTGAAGAGGAGGCATCGATGTCCGCCTTTCTTCAAAAGGCGGACATCGAGGATGATTACGACTGGGATACCATCGAACGCCTGCAGTCCGAGCATCCGGATCTGCTTGGATATGCCGGTATGGGAATGGAGCGAAGCTACATTTTCGGCGTACCGAAGGCTGCGCTCTTTGATCTCCTTCTGCAACATGCCAAAGGGGATGAGGCAAAAGCTGCCGCCGATCTGGAGATCATGTCGCGAGCGGCCGAGGCCGTTCCTCTGGAAGCGGGCCGTTATCACCTTCACGTGCCAAACCTGGCATCAACGACCCGCCATCAGCAGGGACTTGAAGCGCTTGACCGGGCAGTCGGCCGGAAAAGCGAAGACCTGTGGTTTGTGCTGGCGGACCACAAACTCGATCTGGGGTCCGACCCTCACATGATGAGCAGCATGCGCAAGCTCAATTGTGAGCCTCCGGCGCCGGAACACGTATGTGATAGTGTCGCCTTTCCTATGTATCTATAGGAAATCATGCCAGATAATAAAGGCCCTCCCGCAGCTTGGACAGCGCGTCTGCAAGCGGCATTGCCCGCTTGCCGCTGGAATCCTGCAGCATGACCTGTCCCGCTTCAGCCTCCCGCTTTCCGATGACGGCATGCACCGGGATCAGCCGCTCATGCGCCTCGACCAGGCGCCGCTGCAGGCTTTCGCCCCCGTTCAGCATGACCGGCCGCAGCCCGGCGCCGCGCATTGCGGCATGGGCCGCCTCGGCCGCTTCAGCCTGTGCGTCCGAGATCGGAAGGATCGCAACCTGTTCCGGTGCCAGCCAGAAGGGCAGGCGGCCGCGGTGGTGTTCCAGCATGATGCCGATGAAGCGGCCCATGCTGCCCAGGACCGCGTGGTGCAGCATAACCGGAACATGCAGAGCGCTGTCCTCGCCGACGTAGCGCGCCTCCAGGCGGCCTGGCAGGACCATGTCGAGCTGGATGGTGCCGCATTGCCAGGATCGGCCCTGCAGGTCGCGCAGTGCGAATTCCAGCTTGGGCCCATAAAAGGCGCCTTCTCCCGGCAGGATGCCGGGCTCCAGCCCCGCGGCGCGTGCGGCTGAGAGCAGCTGGGCTTCGGATGCATCCCAGTCCGCCTCGCTGCCAGCCCGCTGTTCCGGCCTGAGACTGAGTGCGACGTCGAATTCCGGGAAGCCGAGCACCTCATAGACCTCCTTCAGGAGGCGCACGAAACGGGCCACTTCCGCCTCCACCTGTTCGGGCCGGCAGATCACATGGGCGTCGTCCTGCTCGAAGCCGCGCGAGCGCATAAGCCCGTGCATCGAGCCGGAGGGCTCATCGCGGTGGCAAATCCCGAATTCCGCATAGCGTGCGGGGAGATCCCGCCAGGAGCGGCGCTTGGAATTGAAGATCTGCAGGTGGCCCGGGCAGCTCATCGGCTTCAATGCGAGGTCCCGGCCCTCCGGGCGCGGCAGAGAGAACATGTTCTCGCCGAACTTCTCCCAATGTCCGGATTGCTCCCAGAGCTCGCGGGGTAGAAGGGCGGGGCTGCGCACCTCCTCATAGCCCGCGGCCTGCATCTTTGCGCGGATGAAATCTTCAAGGGCGCGGTAGATCCGCCAGCCGGCCGGATGCCAGTAGACCATGCCCGGCGCGTTCTCCTCAATGTGATAGAGGTCCAAGCGCTTGGCGAGCATGCGGTGATCTTCGAGTTCCATTTTCGGTGTCCTTGTTCCGGGAATTGGGAAGCCGGACGGCCGCATGGCAAAACAAAACCCCGCGCGGCTGCCCGGCGGGGTTTGGGTGAGGGAGATGCGTTCAGCTCACGACCAGAGAACCCGCCTGAATGGCGTGGTGGTGGTCGCTGTTGTGTGTGCGTTCATCTTCATCATGGCGCGCAGCCTACGGGGTCGCAATTCGGTTTGCAACAAGGGAATTGAAAATTCGCATTTTGATTGCTGCGTGAACCTGGAATGCCGTGCAGGCCGCCCAGTGGCGGACGGCCCGCGGCAGTGATTTATTGCGTGTATTCCGGGTTTGCCAGGAGGCTGGCGCCGGAGCCGAATAGCGTAACCAGGTTATCTGCCCGAAGAACTTCCCGTGCATTACGCCAGATTGCGCCCGGATCCCGGATGTCATCCGGCGAGAGCTCTTCCAAGGCGCTGGCATAGGCCCCGATGACAGCCGCGGACGCGTTCAGGAGTTCAGAATATGACCTTGGTCGTTCGACGCCGGGGAATTGCGATACAAGGGCTTCGAACTGCAGCAAGACACTGCGGGCCAGCTCTGAATCCGGCTCGTAATCCAGGTTGAAGTCTTCTCCTTCCGGCAAGGTGAACTCCGCAAGGTTTTCTTGCGCCGATCTGAGGAGTTCTGCGGCCTGTTTTGCGTTGTCATCGGCCTGTCCTGGATCGCTTTCCCATTGATCCAGCAAATCGATCACAAACTTGCGCGCTTGGTTCAGGATCCTTTCTATCGAATTCAGCGCATTGCGGGTTTCTTCGGAGCTATCAGCAGGTGGATTAAAGTACGGCCCTGCTTGGGCTGCGGGGCTCATGGTCAGTGCTATTGCGAGGCAGGCTGCGATCAGGCGCATGTCGCACCTCCTTCATATTCTGATGAAAAGCTGATGAAGTCGGGGTCATACCTGTCCTTGTACTTTGCGAGATATGCGCGCGCAGTTTCTGACCCCTTGATGTAATAACAGTAGGATCGCCTCAGCGGGATCCAGCCATCTTCGTCCAGAACGTCCCGTTCATGCAGAAGGTAGGTCGCATGGAAGTAGCTCAGAACATCCGCATCCTCGGCGTCGCCCTTTCTGACCTGTCTCATCAGTTCCCGCCCATCGCGGGCCACCTGGTAAAGCGTGGACCCGGCAATCTGATCACCGGTTTCCTCGATCTGGGTTGAAGTGTCCCACAAGCCCCAGACCGCAGCTGCCAGCAGACCTGCTGTCAGCAAATTGCTGACCCACTGGGCCTGGGAAATTGCAGGTCCTGGATCCGGCGCCTGGCCGCCATTGCCGCCACCGTTGCCCCCATGATCCCCGCCTCCACCGCCTGAACCACCACCGGCGCCTCCACCGCCTGAACCACCACCGGCGCCTCCATGATCCCCGCCTGAACCACTACCGGCGCCGCCTGACCCGGCTTCACCGCCCCCGCTTGCCGGTCTCGGGATGCTGTCGTTATCCGTCTGCGTGTTCATACTAAACCCCCAACACTCGTCTTGAGCGAGAAGCATACCACAAATTTCAACTTGAGCCGATATGGCTTTGATGTTGCGCAGCTCTAAGCACACGCGATTGCGATATGCGAAAAAATATAGAGTTGCCCGGGTGCGGCCGAGCTGATAGAACGCACATTGCGAAAAAAGGAAAACATTCATGGCTCAGGCAACTTTCATCACGATCGCATCCGATGGCGGATGCTCTCCGAACCCGGGCCTCGGCGGCTGGGCCTTTGCGATCTACGATGGTGAGGCCGTTAAGGGGAGCGAGCTGCTCGACGCAAGCGGTAGAGCGGTAGAGATGGCGGGCACCGCGGAGCACTCGACCAACAACATCATGGAGGTGACCGCACTTGACCGGGCGCTCTGCATGATCTGCAGCCTTGCGGAAGCGGGCCGGATGTCGCCCTGTGAGATCCGGCTGCGCCTGGACAGCCAGTATACGCTGAACGCCTTCTTTGACTGGATTCCGGGCTGGAAGCGCCGCGGCTGGCGCAAGGCGGACGGCAAGCCGGTGAAAAACCAGGAATTGATGATGGAGCTGGATCATCTGAAGGCGCAGCTGGAGGAAATGGGCTTCAGCTTCCGCAATGACTGGCAGCGTGGACACGCGGGCGATTTTGCCAATGAGCACGTCGATCAGATGGTGCAGGCCGCCCGTGAAGAATATTTGGGAAAATCAAAGTGTAAGGTAGGAAAGTCGTGAAGATTGAAGAGAATACCTTGATCTATCGGGCGGCAATGTTTGGATACAAAGCTGCTCCTGATGATGGTTTTGTATTCCTGCGCCGTGTCTTGGTTTTCGCCGTGCTATTTGGGCTCTATAGCCCCGTGTTCGCTTTCGCCTTCCTTGTGGCTCAAGGTTATGTGTGGAACGAGGTCTTTGCTCTTGGTGTTGCATGGAAAGACGATCTCACCTCGCTTTTGGCGTGTTTCGGCATTGGCGTGCTCTCTGCATTGATCGAGATCCCACTCATCATCGGGATGTATCGGGGTATGAAGCATTTCTGCGAATCCATCGAACTGCCTGATGGCGAGGGTGCGCCCGAAGACAAGGTTGATGCCTGAAAAGGTAGCATTGGCAGACTGGATTGCGAAAAAGGAGAGTCGAGATGACAAGGCAGAGCAAGAATATCATCGCTGAAAACCGCCGGGCGCGTTTCGACTACCATATCGACAGCGACCTGGAGGCCGGTATCGTGCTGACCGGCCCCGAGGTGAAAAGCCTGCGCCAGGGCGGCGCCAATATCTCCGACAGCTATGCGGCTGTGGAGGAGGGCGAACTGTGGCTGGTGAATGGCTATATCGCCCCCTACGGCCAGTCGGGCACCTTCGGTGCTTTTGAGGAGCGCCGCCGCCGGAAGCTCCTGGTGTCCAAGCGCGAGATCGCGCGGTTCTGGGCCGCCACCCAGCGCCAGGGCATGACGATCGTGCCGCTTACCCTCTACTTCAATGAAAAGGGGGTCGCCAAGCTGAAGATCGGCCTGGCAAAGGGCAAGAACAAAGCGGACAAGCGCGAAACCTCCGCCAAGCGCGACTGGGGGCGGGAGAAGGCGCGCCTGTTGAAGCAGGCGGGTTGAGCATATGACCTCGGCTACCGAATATCTGCGCCCAATCGAAACCGGCATGGCCCGGTCCGAGATCGAGGCGCTTGCGGAGCGCATTCGCATCGAGACTGGCGTCCAGACCGGATACGATCTGGACGAGCTTATCTCCACGCGCGGCGGCCAGGTGCGGCGGATCGACTTCGAGGATCACTGGCCGCATGCCCTTCGGGTCGAACCGGATGGGAGCTTTGAAGTATGCTTCTCCACGCACCGGCCTGCGCGCTGCTCAAACACAACGATGGCGGTGGAATTCGGCCATATTGTCCTGCATTGGCAGAGGGTCCGGGATGTTCATCCTGATGCGGGCATGCGTATCCCGGTACGCATTGATGATGCTGACGAGGGGCTGATCCGTAGCCGGCAGGAGGCGCGTTTTTTTGCGGACGCGTTTCTCATGCCGGCAGCGCTTGCTCGCGAGGTATTTCAGAAAGGGGGAGCCAATGCGGTTGCAGACACGTTCGGCGTAACCATAATGCGAGCTGAGGTGCGGATGACGCGCCTGCTCAAGTATGCAAGCTGACGGGCGTCAAAACCCTGCCAGGTGCCGCTACATGCGGCCGGTACCCGCGGGGGTCGGCCGCGCCGGCATTGAAGCCTTTGCGGAACGCGTGCGGGCGGGCGTTCAGATCGGCAGCGGCTTTGACTTGAAGGCATTGCTGGCCAGGAATGGCAGCCGCACGCAAATGGCCGACATCGCCGGCAAATACCCGCATGGCCTCCTAGTGAATCCGGACGGAACATTCACCGTCTTCCTCAGCTCATTCCGAAGCGCTTGCGAAAATCATGGCGTGATGGCAATCGAAATCGGCCATCGCCTGTTGCATTGGCCAAAGGTCCGTGCTGCCAATCCGGGCTCTGGCATGTCCGTGCCCAGGCATTTGGACCGTTCGGATGAGATGCTGATGCGCTGCCGCCGTGAGGCGCAATGGTTCGCGGCGGCGTTCTTGATGCCTGAGAGCGAAGTGCGAACGGCCTGGGCGGCTGGCGGGATCGAAACCGTTTCGGACCACTTCGCTGTGACAGCTGACTGGGCGAGGGCCCGTTTGCGACGTCTTGGAATCGAACCTGAAACCGCAGAAATTTCGCGGGCGATGGATCCGCGATACGAGCCGGGCCCGGAGGCTCTCCTGCCGCGCTGACATTGGGTATGCTTCTGGTTTTCTCCCGCCTTGATTAGGGTGTCATGAAAGGTTGAAACGGAAAACGGAAAAAATTATTCGCATATCTTGCGGGGTGGCACTGCGATCGGTATATTTGCAGATGACATCAGGCATGGAGGTCATCATGAGCTTTCTCGACACCCAGAAGTTCCGCGAAATGCGTGACCGGATGAAGGTCCAGTCGGGCGTTAGCGCGCGCCGGTTTGACCGTGAGCTCCTCGATGCCAGCCGGGATGCGGCCGCGGCTGCGCCGGTGGCTGATACCCTCCAGCCGGATGACTTCGTCTCGCAGATGCTCGCGGATCAGCCCCAGGATGGCGATGAGGCGGGGTCTGATGCAAAACAGGAAGATCACTAAGGTCGAGGTCTCCGACCTTTTCTGGAAAGATCTGGCGGGCTTGCGAAAAACGCCAAACTACTGGGCGATCCGCAAGGGTATTGCGGAGATGATCCAGGCGGTATCTCGCGGAGATCCGGGGGGCGATAAGGCTTTCATCGGCGACAAGAAGGGCTGGGCGGGTATTCTGCACAAGCATCTGCCCGGCAAGATCATCCTCTTCACCATGTATCCTGAAGAGAGTACAATCCGTCTTTGCGCGCTCAAGAAGCACGATTTCTACGGCTTCCGAAATGAGCGGAAATCCCGGGTCGAGGATGCCATCAGGAAGGTGCGCGGCGCGGCCGAGCGGCCCGCCAAACGCAGCCCTGAGTGGGCCTCTCTGAAGTGGCAGGATCCGGGGCAGATCGCTGGCAATCCGGAATTGGCCGAGCTGTCACGGGATGGGCTTGATGCTCTCTATCAATCGATCCTCGAGGAGCAGGACACGTTCGAGATCCTGGCGCGCCGGCTGGAACGCGAAAATATGTCTATGCGGCTGCAGGAAAGCTTCACCCAATCCTGGATGGATGCGCTGATCGAGGCGCAGGGCGCTATCGAAGGCGAGCTGGTTGCGCGCGCCCGCCGCAGGGCGCCGCAATTGGAAGCGGCCGCTTTCGCCGATTGGGGCCGGGGCCCGGGATAAGTCCGGCCGGGTGATTGAGTGCCGCGAAACGGCACTCTGCACTTCGCTGCAAGAGAATGGAGACGCGGCTGTGCGGACGCTCAGATCTCCATGTCCGGACCCTGAGCGAATGCGGGCTCCAGAACATGGAGATGCGCTGCAATCTTCCCGGCATAGGCGATCGGATCAGCAAAAAGCGGAAGAGCGCCGCCGGGTGCTGCTGCCCAGACCTGCCCAACAAGCGCCCTGGGGCCGGTCGAAGGCTCCTGCGCAATCCCCACGTCGATCGCCCCTGAGGTCATGGGGTATCTTGCCAGAAGATCTTCAACAGCTGCGCGCTGCAGCTCCAGGTGATGAGGGTCCGCGTCTTCCAGTTTCTCCCAGAAGTTTCTTGCTGACCGGTTCCGGTTTGCGGGGTCCAGCAGCAGGGCAGGGGTCTCGCTGCAATAGTGGCAGGGCCCTTCCGCCGCAATCTCGCCTGCCACGATCATGTAGCGGCGCTCGTGAAGGGTTTCCGGGGCCGGGTGGATCAGGACGTCTTCGTCTTCCGATTTCACACGGATCCTGTCCTTCAGCTTGTCAAACTGACCGCCCGCGCCCGGGATGTAATACTGCCCGATCGGGTCAGCCACGCTGCGCATGGCCGGGGAGATGCCGCGCGCACTGATCTCGTCCATGACCGCGCCCGCCTCGCGGGCGGGTACGATAACGCCCTCGATGGCTGCCAGCACGGCCGGGTCGCGATAGGCGGCTGCCCGGCGGCGCAAGACATCGGGCCTGTCATAGTGGTCCATCCCCCAGAGGGGTCCGTCCTCCTTGAAATCTTGCAAGGAGCTGAAGATCTCGATGCGGTCACCCAGCTCGCTCTTCAGGGCTGCGTAGAGCATTGAGTCCGCGAGCCGTATATCTGGCTCCATCTGGTGAAGAGGAGAGATATTGTAGTGGATCTGCATGGCGTTTCAGCGCTCCTGTCAGAGAGATGGTGCGGAGGCGGTGTCGCGCGGGAAGACCTCGACCTCATGCGATGCCGCAATTTCGCCAAGCCGGACATCGAAGTCCCTGACCCGACCGGAAATCGCAATGCAGGCGTTGACCTCCTCAAGGATCTTGGGGCCCGCTTCCGGGTGCCGGATTGCTTCCCATGGGATGATCGCGACCTGGATACTGGGATCGATTTCACGGATCTCCACTGCGCGCAGCTCGACCATTTCCGCGGGCCCGTGCTTGTGCAGGCAGCCGCCGCTCCATTCGTCTGTTGTCCAGGCCAGTGCGAGATCGATGTCGCCCGCAATTGTCCTGGCGCCGCCCGCATGAAAGAAGAGCTGCCCGGTGGCATCATCGAACCTGTAGTAGGGGGTGCGGTCGTCATTCATCTGTCTTGCTTTCCTCTGAAGGGGTGGTGTTGATGCGGCCGAAGGCTTCAAGGAGCCGGTCCTGCATGTCTTGCGGCAGCACCCTGCGTTCATCGCCCGGCATCAGCTGGTTGCTGACGTCGCGCACGACGATGCGTGCGGGGTTCGGCATGCCATCTGCCGCTTCGGCCTCCATTTGGTCTACGGCCGTCATGGCGGCCTGCCGGCAGGCCGCGACCGCATCATTCCAGATCTGGATTTCACGCTGGGTCATGGGCCGGCCGTCAGGGGCGCAGGGCTGCGCGGCGGCACTCATGGCGACAAACCCTCATCGTCATCCGGGTCTTGCGGCCGGTTATGGTAATCGTCTTCCCGCAGAAGCCGGAGCGCTTTCGACCAGCGCTGCACATGAGCGGCAAGGAAAAGATGGCTTTCCGTCGCGTGGAAGGCGTCCCCGCTGAATACGGCCGCATCGATCTCCTCGATGCTTCGCGCAGTCGATGGGTGGAGCTCACCCGGGGCAGTGTTCAGATCTGCCTCAAATGGCCAACCATCTTCAGGGAACCGATCCACCGATTCAATTGCTGCCTGGGCCAGCCCGCTGAGAGCCTTCTCAATCTCAGGTTCACCCTGCAAGCTTTCCGGAAGTGCCTTTTTCAGGGAGTTCTCGACATGGGTAATGCGGCGGGCCTCGATTGCTTCGAGCTCTGTCGGTTCGGGCGCGCGGATCTTGTCTGTGCTCATGGGCTTTCCTTCATTCGCCTGCGGTTTCGCATGTCATCATTTCGATGCGCTCGGACCATTCCTTGTGACCCAGGGTCGTCTCGCCGGCAGCGACCGCCGCGCGCCAGGCCTCAAGGCTCAGATCCGGCGCATCGCCCGCCGGCACCCGAACGAAATCGTCGGCCAGGCGGCCCACATTCATCCATGGCTTTGAGGGGATGCCGCGCAGCCAGTCCTGGGCGGAAGGAATGATCCCGCCGCAGTCTTCCCGCACATGCTGCTCGCCGATAAACCTGGTTGGAATGGTCTTGCCGTCAGAGTTCACAAGGGTCGGCCCGAACTGCGCCTCCATCTCGAAGATGCCGAAGGCATGATGGCGCAGTGCGCGGTGACGGAAGTTGGCCATCTGGCTTTTCGAGCCGTCGAACCAGGAATGGATTGCAAGGTAGTCTTCCGGCGTCCCGCCATATTTGCGGGCCGATGACTGGGCATGGTGGTACGGGTGTGACATGGGCGCTCCTTAATTGGAGAGATATTCGCAAATTCGCAAAGGCGCTGCAATCGATGCAGGCACCCTGTTTGTGGATTCAGGTGCCCGGATCGAAATCATCCTCATATTCCGGTTCTTCCTCATCGTCATACTCGTCATCATATGAGCCAGGCGTGTAATCGGTGTAGATTACCTCCGCGGCATCCTCCGAGATCGCGATCGTCAGGAAGACGGAGCCGCCCTCGTTGTCGCTGTAGTTGCCGACCGGGTCGGCATCCTTCTCGACCTTCTCTTCCAGAATGTCGCAGAGGGATTTGCGGTACGATTCAGCGCTGCGGACCTTCAGCTCTTTGAGGGCTTTCCAAACAGAGTCTTCCGTTCCTTCCGCCCCTTCACGCAGAGTGAGGATCAGATCATCCATGTGGCCTTCGTCGCCGCTTCCCGAGAAGCTTGCCTCGATGGTGGTGACTTCAAACTTATGAAGGATGGCGGCGAGCCAGGGCTCGATGGAGGACGAGGTCACTTCCTGGGGGTTATCTTCTTGAGTCATGTTCGGCACCTTTCAATTACGGGCAGCTAGGTTCGGTTTCGCGTGCAGGTTCGAGCGCAGCCAGGTCTGAGCTGAGTTTGCTGATGCATTCATCCAGCCTGGGCAGGATCTTGGTGTCCTGGTCGTGCGGAATGGCGGCTTCGGCCCAATCGGCGGCGCTGAGCCCGCGCAATGATTTTGGCAGCAGCGGCGCGATCAGCTGCATTGTGCGCTCGGGCATATCCGTCTCGCAGATATTGGCGCCGCAAGCGTTGACCAAACGGGACAGCTTCTCCTTGAGGTTGCCCTGGTTGGTGGAGATACGGTCAGCATAGGTCTGCACTTCTTCAGCGCTGAGGTCTTCCAGGCGGGTGCGCAACGCCTCCGCCGCGGCCTCAGCCTCGCGGGATGGGGAGGCATTATTCTTTGCCTTGTGCTGGGTCACTTGCCAGCTGTAGCCGGGACCGTCCGGCTGGATTTGCATTTTCTGGCCAGTCAGCTCGGCAGTGGAAAGAATCCGGCCGTCAGGGCTCTCGATCGAAAACAGCAGCATCAGGGCTTGATGGTTCGCGTCCAGCACATGACGGGAATAGGAGCCGACGCAATGGTTTTCGCGGCGCCCCTGCTGGATCAGAGCGTCGGTGCTGGACAGCTCTTTCGCAACAAGCGAGCCGACTTGGATCTCATCCAGAAGCGGCGCCCATTCGATATTCTGCTGGATCGCCATCATCTCATTGTCGATCTGACCATGTGTATGGTGCCAGCGGGCATCCGCTTCAGCGATGGTCTTCAGGCTCGCGTGTTCTCCGATCACCTGCAGGACTGAACGGCAAGTCATCCAGGCTTTTTCTTGAATGCGGTCCGCAAAAGTCGACAGGTAGACAGCATCATCTGCGTGCAGTTCTTCTTCGCTGAGCAGCTGGTGGGCAGTGCTGCTGATGCGGTGCATGTCAATCCCTTCGGCGTCCTGCAGCTTTTGGGCAAGGATGGCACTGGTGAGATACCTTGCCGTGTTGCGCAGGTAGTCATGAGTGTCCCACATTTTTGATTTCTGGTCCCTCAGCCGAGACTTGGCGGACCCCCAATCGGTGGCGGAGATGCGCCGGAAGATGCGGTCAAAAGGAGCGGGGCCGACATCGAGGGTTTTCTCGAAATCCAATGCGGTATCTGTGAAGTCCAGGACTTCCAAGACCCGTACGTGGTCGTCCGCGTCAGCACCTGCGGGCAGCTGGTCGAAGCGGATGCGCTGTGCTGCCTGAACCGCAATGCTTTGAATGTTGTTCATGGAGGTCGCATGGCCGAAGCGGGTCACGCATCGACGTTTGACCGGCGTGGCGCCATTGGGATTGCCGGGGTCAAAGGTCAGGTCTGAGATTGCGCGTTCGAAGCGGGAATAGACCCGCATCTGTGCGGCTGTCAGCCCAAGCTCGTCAGCGATGACCGGCCCAAGTTCTGATCGTGCGTCGATGATCGCCCGGAACTTGCGGTTTGTTACGAGCTTTTCGGCCATCATCGGGTATGAGATGAGGGCTTGGCTTCGCGCCTCAATGTCACCGGACGTGAGGAAGTTGAGCGTTTCATTCAGGTGGGATGCGCCAATATCCGGAAGCCGCTTCATGATCTCAAGCGCGGTGCTGGTCAAAGCGCTGAGCGCCACGGATTGCAGTGCTTCAACCTGGTCTTCGGGGTAGTCTTCCGGAGCTTGGCTCGCAACGCCCGTCAGCAGCTCGGAAAGCAGCGCATAGGGCAGGGCGGTCGAGACCAGGTGGTAGGGCAGGGTTTCATGGAAGTCTTGACCCGTCTGTGCCGCCTCACCAGCTGCTCGATCGACTGTCGCAGCAATGGATTGGAGATCACTTTCCTCCAGGTTAAGCAGGACGCCAGAGGAGACGCCCAAAGCCGGAGAATGAACAATGAATTCGCATAGCATTGGGTTTTCACCCCTGGTCAGGGTGAGGCTTTGCAGGTTTGAAAGGGCTTCTGACTTCAGCTGAATCAGGTTTGACGACATGATAATCCCCGGCGTTGTTCAATTTCCGAAGCTACGGGGTGTGTGCGAAAAAACAAAAGCATCATGGCGCTGGCATCGTCGGGAAGCATGAATTCGCGAGAAAGGCGCGGATTGAAGGTTTGCGATTGGAGATCGGGGATCTTTGCTTTATGGGGCGCTCATAAAGTATTTCCAGGAGTTGGCATGAGCCAGATTCCCGTCAAACAATCCCGCGCTGTCGCAACAAGCCTGCGTACAGCGGCAGTGGAGAACAAGGTCCGCTCGCAGGACGTTCAGCGCATTGCTCAAAAGCACCGGATACAGGCCGGGGATGTCATTGGCATTGCCAGGGAAATCCTGATTGATGTCGAGACTGCGAGGCCCGTGCGGTCAGAGAGCCAGCCAGGTCGCGCTGCCGGGAAGGCGGAGGCGCGGCAAGGCAAGCCGCCCGTTTCCGCCCTGGTCAGGGATCAGATCCTGAAGGACAGGATCTACCGGACATTGCTTCCGCTTGGAATTGCTGAAGACCCGGACAAAGTTCAGGTGATCACGACCTACGGCCAATTCCGGCGCGAGCGTCAGGCCATCAAGGATTGGGTCAGCTCGCTGGAGCGGGAGAACGAAGAGTTGCGCCGGCAGACGGCTCGCCTGAAGGCGGAGCTGGAGGGACGGGATGCGGGTCCGGCCGCTCTGGATGACGCCGAAATTGACCGGCGGGATCCTCATTCTTTCTTTCGCGATCCCAGAGATTAGTAGCTCAGAGTTCTTGGAGCTTATCGATCCGCGGTGCCATGAAGCAGATCTGCCATTCCGGCTGTCCGACTGGGGCCGGAATTGGCCGGGGAGCCGCCCTCAGATCGAAACCTACATCAAGACATTCTTCGGCCGCCAGCTCCGATACAGTTCAAGGCAGCACACCTCCTGACGGGAAAAGAAGAAAAGAAGATGAGGCCCGGCAGGGCCTCCTTGGTCTCGGCCTGTGGCCGGGATCAGAGCAAAGAAAAAATGAAAAGAAAAAACAAAACGTTCATTGCGAAAATCAGGATGATGCTGTAGATCCAGGTTATGGAAAAGATGAGCGCATACTCCCCTGCATTCTGGTGGCTGCCCCTCTGAGGCGGCCTTTTCCTGTTTCCAAACTTCAAGGACCCGGATGGCCGCATGACGCGCGAGCGGCGGCCGGTCCAATGATCCCCGAACATCTCCTGCGGCATGCGGCATCCCTTTCAAAGGATGAACATGATGTTCGATCATACACACGGCCTCTCGGGGCATCGCATTCTCACCGGTGACCGGCCAACCGGCCCGCTGCACATCGGCCATCTGGCCGGCACGCTGGCGGGGCGGGTTCAGCTGCAGGTGAGAAACCGGCAAACGATCCTTATCGCGGATCTCCAGGCGCTGACGGATAACGCGGGCAATCCAGCGAAGGTGAGCAGCAACGTGCTCGAACTGGCGCTCGACTACCTGGCGGCCGGGATCGACCCGGCGCAGACCACAATTGCCCTGCAAAGCGGCATTCCTGAGCTGGCAGAGCTGAGCACGCTCTACATGAATCTTGTTCCGGTCTCACGGCTCCTTCGCAACCCGACGATCAAATCTGAAATCGAAGCGCGGGGATTTGGTGATAGCCTGCCAGCGGGGTTCCTGTGTTATCCGGTCTCGCAAGCGGCAGATATCACCGCATTTTGCGCCGATCTGGTTCCTGCCGGGGCCGACCAGGCGCCGCTTGTCGAGCTGTCCAATGAAATCGCGATGCGCATCAACCGGATGGCAGGCGAGGAGGTGCTCCCGCGGGCCGAACTGCTGCAGTCGCATGCGCCCCGCCTGCCAGGCATTGATGGCCGCCGCAAGATGAGCAAGAGCGCCGGAAACGCCATCATGCTGTCCGACGAGCCGGACGATATCCGCCGCAAGGTGTTTGCCATGTACACCGACCATGGGCACTTGCGCGTCAGCGACCCCGGCAAGGTTGAGGGGAATGTGGTCTTTGCGATGCTGGATGCATTCGACCTTGAGCCGGAGGCGGTGGCGGATCTCAAGGAGCGGTACCGGGCGGGCGGCTTGGGCGACATGGTGCTGAAGCGGCGCGCTGAGGCGGTGCTGCAGGATCTCCTGGCTCCAATCCGTGCCCGGCGCAAGATGCTGGCAAGCGAAGCCGGAGAAATCCGGAAAATCCTGGAAGCGGGGACTGCGGCGGCAAGAGAAACGGTCCAGCCCCAGCATTCGCGGGTGCGCCGGGCCTTCGGGCTTGCCTAGAACAGCGGCTTTCTGGACCGGACGGGCCCGTTGTCCACATCCTTGATGCGGGCGCGGGCTCCGGCGCGTTGCTGGCTTGGATTTTTCGCAATACCGTTTGGGGAGAACCACCACGAAGAGATTGCGAAAAATGAAATCAAGCATTGTCACGCTGAGCTGCGTTGCGGCTCTTGCGCTTTCCGCATGTGCGAAAAATGAACCTGCCAAGACGGCAGCCCGCTCCGCGCCGTCCGGAACCTACCAGGCGGTTGTCCCGCCTGAGGCGCCGGAAGCGCGCCAGTCGGCATCGGCGAAACCTGTAGAGGGTGCCAGGGTTGAGCACCGGCTCGACAGGGTGCGCCTGGGATTTGGCGACTATGCGGACTCGGCAACCACCGCCTATGGCTTGTGGACCAACGTGGCAGAGGAGGCGAACCCGATTTTCGCTCCCTTCGGCGATGCGGTGCCGCTCCTTGCCCTCCCGGCGAAGTATGGCCTGAAGAAGCTGATCGTGTCTGGCGGCGCAACCCCCGCCCGTGCAAACGTCAGCGTTGAAGCCGTCGGCACCTTGGCCGCTTGCGCCAACATCGCAACCATCTCGGGTGCCGCTGTTGCTCCCGCCCTGGTCCTGGGCGTCGTTTGCGGTGTGATTTACAACAACTCGCTGCAGAAGAACTACGAAGCGGAGACCGGCCGCACCATCGACGGATTGCCGGTCGAGCCCGCCATGCCGGCGCTTCCCGCGGCGCGCTACGGGTCTGCGAAAAAGAAATGGCGGACAGCCGAGGGCAGATGAGCCTGTCCGGAGTTTGGATGGGGGCGGTCAGGGCAGCTGGCCGTCTCCACAATGCCACCGCGGCAGAAGTTGCGCGAGGGAATGATCACCTGCTGCTGAGCATCGCTGCAAACGTTGCCCAGACCCTCATCCTGGTCGGGGTCTTCTACCTCTTCTCGATCCTCACCGGGTTTGGCACTGCGATGGTCCGGGGTGATCTGCTGATCTACCTCATCACGGGCGTCTGCATGTTCAATCTGCACATCCGTGCCATGGGGGCTGTCTTGTCTGGTGGGCGGACAGGAGCGCAGGATGATGCGGCTCACCCGGGGCTCGCGGCATCCGCATTGGCTTGCCTCTATGTCCAGGCGTATTCGATCGCCATCGTGGCAGGGGCGTATCACGTTTTCATCAAGAGCTTCAGCATCGATGATGCGGCAGGTCTGGCAAGCGCCTTCATCCTCTGCTGGCTGTCAGGCGCCGGCGCCGGGCTCATATTCCTGTCCGCAAAGGGTGTCTTCCCACGGCTGTCCGCTCTGGCGGCCCAGGCATACAGCCGGTTCAACATGATCGGATCCGGCCAGATGTTCGTTGCCAACATGCTGCCAGCGCATGTGCTGGTCTATTTCAAATGGAATCCCCTGTTCCACCTGATTGACCAAGCGCGGGGCTTTGCTTTTCTGAACTATTCGCCCTGGTTCTCAAATATGTGGTACCCCGCTGCCGCGACCGGGGTCCTGCTTGTCGTTGGGCTGCTGGCAAGAAACAGCAGCGCAGGGCAGGGGGCGGCATCAGCCGGTCCGGGCAAGCCCTGATCCCCGGCTGGCGGTCAGATCAGGATGATCGCCAGCACGACGCAGAGCAGAAGAATCCCGCGGGCAAGGAACGTGACGCGGCTTTGGAGCCGTCGGATTTCCTCATCTTTTGCGATGCTCTCCTGCAGGATCCGCTCTTCTCTCTGCCGCAGCCCCTCCCGTACCTTTTCGAGATCCGGATGAGCCCCCACACAGTGGCTCATCAAGCATTCATGTGCCACGGGATTGAATTCGCGGTGCAGCTTCAGGGCGGCGATCGTGAGGAGACTGGCGGCGAGGCCGCGCAGATCGGATGGCGCAAAGCCTCCGCTGGAGGCTTTGCGCAGCCGGTTCTCAATATCGGCCATCGACCGCTCGGCGCGATAGGCCGCATCCTGCTGCAGGGCGTCCATCTTCGGATCGCCGCTGGGGTGGTCCAGAATGCCATCGACCCAATAGGAGCCGAACGGGCCTGGTTGCGGGCTTCTGTCAGTCATGAGGGATTGCTTTTCACAAATATCGTCCGGGAAGAGATCACTCGGCCGCCATTTCCAGCCCCTGGCAGATAGCGGCCCATTCCGCGTGCAGCCGCTCGCAGGATTTCTCGAACCAGACAGGATTGAGCTCGATCCCCACCGCCCGGCGCCCGGCGCGCATTGCGGCAACCAGGGTAGAGGCAGAACCGGCAAACGGGTCGAGCACAAGTTCGCCCGGGTTTGACGAGTTCCGGATGTAATGATCCAGCAGCCGGACCGGCTTCTGGGTCCTGTGAAACCGGTTCTTGGGCCGCGGGCAGTCGAAATCCTGTGTCGATCCCGGCATGTTGATCGTCGCCGCGCGACCCTTCCAGAGGTACAGGGTGAACTCCAGGTTTTTCATGTACCACCTGTTCCTGGTCGGGGCGCCCTTCTTCCAGGTCAGAAGGTTGTGCAGCTTCCAGCCCGCGCTAATGAAGGCGGCATGGGCATCGAAGACGTTCTTGTCATTGGCCATGATGTACGCGTCGCAGTGATCACGGCAGGCTGCGAAGATCGGCGCCGCCATCTCTTCCCAGGGCACGACTTCCATGAGCGTGCCGGAATTGTCGTATTGGTTGGACGCAAAGATGCCAGACATGACTTGCGCGTTCTTGCCGCCCCTTGTCAGCTTGTAGGGCGGGTCGGTCACAACGAGATCCGCCTTTTCCGGCAAGTTCCGGAGAACTTCCCGCGCATCGCCGAGGTAAAGCGTGCAGGGGCCTATGGTTTCAAAGGTTAGCATTGGATCTCCGGCCGCTTGTGCTGTTGTCCACATGATAGGCGTCCGAATATGCGAAAAACAGAATTAAGGCATTCACCCTCAACGGTTTTCCACATAGATTTCCTGGAGGGGCTGATCCCCAAAAAGACGAACCAAAAAATGAAAAAGGTCCCCAGGATGTTTTACAAAGATGATCGCATTGCTTTGCTGATTGACGGTGTGAACCTGCACGGCGCCGCGAAGGCGCTCGGCTTCGAGATCAATTACAAGCTGCTGCGGGAGGAGTTCATGCGCCGCGGCAAGATGCTGCGGGCGAGCTACTACACCTGTGTGAGCGAGCAGGACGACTTCCTGCCCCTGAAGCCCCTGACCGACTGGCTGCAGTATAATGGCTTCAACGTGGTGACGAAGACGTTCCGGGAATACACCGATCCCCTTGGCCGCAAGAAGAAAAAGGGCTCCATCGCGGTCGAGATCGCCACTGATGCGATGATGGTCGCACCGCATGTGGATCATGTCGTGCTGTTCTCCGGCGACGGCGATTTTCGCGCCTTGGTCAGCGCCCTGCAGGCGCAGGGCTGCCGCGTAACCGTTGTGTCGACCACAAGGTCCGAGCCGCCGATGGTATCTGATGATCTGCGCCGCCAGGCGGACAACTTCATCGAGCTGTCGGATCTTGCCGATTTGATCGCCCGCAAACGCGACGACTGAGGTCGCGGCAAAAAGTGCGAAAAAAAGTACGCTAGAAGGATTGACGGGCTGCGGCCGTTTGCATAATCTGATCCTGCATCACGAGGGGACACGCTCCCCGCCAACCTGCCAGGCCCGGTAAGGTGGTTCCTCGAAAGAGACGATGCGGGCAAGATGGCCGCAGCCCCCTACGGCCGCCAATCCAAGGGTCACATTGAGAGGCATCAGCCTCGCACCGGAATTCTTGCTTGGGCGCAAGCCTCGGCACTTTGGACTAAGTCGCGGGAACAGCAGGGCGCCCTAACGTCCACGCCAGGCGGGTTCGACTCCCGTTAGTCTACCAATTCGCCCCTGAGGGGGCATGTGAAAGGAAAGACGATGAAGCGCATCCAGTAGATCCCTGCTGAGAAAGTTGCCCCGGACGAGACACTGCGTCTCTATGCGGTCCTGCGCGGCGACCTGATCATGTCGGAAGGCAAGTCCAACGCTCAAGCGGGTCATGCCTATGTCGATACGCTTCTCTCTTCCTTGTCTCACGGCAATACCGAACTGCGTGCAAACGCCGAGGGCTATGCCAGCCTTCGGCCGGGCACGAAAGTCTGTCTCGATGGCGGCTCTGAGGACCGTCTCGAGCTGCTCGCCAGCAAGCTTGACGCGGCTGGCATCCCCTATGTCCGTATCATCGATCAAGATCATATCGAGCCGCCGCATTTTGATGGCAGCCCAGTCCTGACCGCGATCGGCGCCGGACCCTTTACCCGCAGAGATACTCCCAAGTGCCTTCGCCGTCTGCCGATGTGGACGGGCGGGGCCCGTGGGGCTGCGCAATCCTTTGATCATCGGAAAACCAAGGAGAACTTTGATGAACAGTGATGTCAAAACGAAAGCCAACAGCAAGTACGAACTTCAGAAGCTGTTGAATCATGCCGGTTGCATCTCGGTCGGGCAGCTCGCCGGCATGGCGCACGCTTGCGCTGATGAGATCCCGCGCCGGGAGGCGAGCAACTTCATGGCTTCGCTTGGTGTCACCGGGTGGGGCGGGTACCGGGAGCTGCGCCGCGAGCTGCGCGTGGTGCTGCGGGAAACCGGACGCCTGCTTCATCATCTGAAGCTGGCCTTCCGCCAGGGGCAGAAGGTCAATGGCGGCTGCGGCGACCCGGCGACTGCGAGGCTGATCGACCACCACCGTTTGCGGTTCAATGCTCTGCTTGGCGTGCTCGCCTATGCGCGGGCGTGGGCGGCGGATGCGCGCCCGGCCGGCAGCCGCGCCGAGGCCCTTCTGCAGCAGCTGGCCAGCGCGGTTCGGGATGTGCGCGACATGAAAGACGGCCGTCTGCCCGCTTCCAAGCTTCAGCTGGAAGAGGCTGATGCGCGCCTGGATCGGCTTGTCGAGGCGGCCATTGCCCGGGCGGAGGTGTGAGATGAGCGATTTTTCTGACTGCCCGGCCTGCGGCGGCTTCAACGCGGAGGAAACTCCGGCCTGCGGAACCTGCGGCGGCCGCGGCATGCGTCCGGTGACGGCCGAGAACTTCGAGCTGACCATCTCTGCTCAGGAATGGGCGGATGAACGGGTGTCGGAGCTTTTCCATGCGTGGTGCAAAGCCTCGGGCATGCATCCCGCATATGGCGTCAAGGACTGGTCTCTCGGCAACGAGTTCATCTCCATCGAGCAGGATACGTCCTGCATGGGGTGCGCCGACAGCGAGCAGCACAAGCTTCCGGCCGCATGGCTCTTTGCCGGGCCTGAAGAGCGCCAGGCGATGATGGCGCAAGAGGTTGAGCGCCTGGCGGAGAAGGCGGCCGGGAAGCGTGAGAGCGAGCGCCTTCGCGAGATCGGCAACCTGCAGCGCCGTCTGGCGCGGCTGACGGCGCAACCCTGATAGCGCCCTGCGTTAACCGGGCTCTCCGGTTAGCGAAAATCAGAAACATGTACAGATAACCCAATCTCAAAGGATGAGACCCATGACCACTGAAAAGAAAACCCTGATGCTCCAGCCGATCGCGGCCGATGCGGCCTGCGCGGATGTTTTCCGCCGCCTTTGCGCCAACATGAGCGACGGCCGCGGCCTGCTCCTGGCGTGGACGCATCTGCAGGAGGCGCCGGAGGTCTTCTTCGGGGAGACGCTTTCCCTGAGCAGCAAGGAGGCGTACCTGGCTTTCCGCGCACTGCTGAAAGAGCACATCCGGTTCTTTGCGGCAGAGCAGCGCGAGCTTGCGAAGGCCATGCGTATGCCGGGCGGGAATGAGATTGCGCAGACGCGGCGCGACACCCACAAGCGGACGATCACGAAGCTCATCGAGGTCAGGCGCGCGGGCAAGGTCTGGTCCGCCGGGCAGGCCGCGGCGCGGCGGGCGGCCCAGGCCGCGTGATGGCATGCTGCGAGGCGCGTCTTTCCTTCAGCCGGAATGACCGGCTGAAGAAGGCGTCTGATCAGCCCGCGTGCAGCCGGTCTCTCAGCTCCAGAATGTCCAGGGGCGTATAGCCCATGAACTCCTTGCCGGCCGCGGGGCCGGATTTGAGCCGGAGCGTGCGCCACGGAGAGATTTCCCCGATGTCCGCGAGCTCCCGGAACTCGTCTCTGGATACCTGGAGAATGGAGATGGCCTTTGTTTCAGACAGGAGAGGCGTTAGATCCCGATCGAGGTCCAGGATCTTCCAGATGCCTTCCGAAAGAATTGAGGTTGAGGCCATCAGCTCGTCCAGCTGGCCGGAATCCACTTTCACCGAAAGCGTACCCGCCCGGTAATCTGCCGACATGCCGCCTCTGGCAGACCAGGGAATGAGCAGCTTCCAGATGCCGCTGAGAATGGGGTGGAGCAGTTCCTGATGCCCGCGGAGATCATCGGATGTGGCCGCGAACCGCAGCTCAGCGCCTGCGCCGCTCCAGTGCGCGCTCAGACGGTAGATATCCGGAAGCTCACTGGGGGCTGCGGGCTGCTGTATGTCTACTTCAGGAGCTCTGATGGGCTGCTTGTTGTACGCTTCGCGCCAGCGGCGTGTTACCTCTTCGATCCGCTCCTGATATTTTGGCTCATAGTCGATGACCGCCCGGGCGATGGCGTTGTCGAAAGCTTCGACAGCAATCCGCATTTCCTCGGGGTCAACCTCGAACACGTCCCGGATGATGTCCGGGAAAAAGGACCACCGTGACCAGTTCTCGAATACAAGCTCGGGGATGTCCCGTCCGCGCATGCTGGCGTCCGACAAATCCCGGATTGCCCGGGTCCGGGCGGCCTCTTCGTTGGTCGGGTCATTGCCCCGGACGGGATTTTCCAGCAGCGCCGCGATGACTTCGCCGTAAGGGACCCCGGTGGCATGTTCAAAAAGGATCGTCCTCAGCCCCCAGTATCGGTTCTGCTGGCGCCACGTCGTCATCAGGCCGGCGCGCGGATCACTGGTTGCGGCTTGCTTCCTGGCAAGCGCCACGCGTTTGGCCCCGTCGACAATCATGTCTTCGTCAATTCGATCGGTGAAATCCAGCATGACCCGCCCTGTAACTCACTTGAAAAGAATGGATTTATCGAACTCGAGGCCTCAGGAAATCTTCATCAGCACGAAGGAATGCTCCGACCAGGCGCGGCCGGCGAGGAAGCAGGCTTCCACTCCGCTCCTTTTGGCAATCTCCTCGAGGACCGGATCCTCGGGCATCTTCCCATCGAAAAGCCCTTCCCGGATCCGCTCCGCGCGGGGGCCGATGAGGTACCTGATATGCGGGAAGATTGTGTCCCAGTCCGCCGGGTCCTTTTCCTGAAGGCGCCCGAGGAAGATCAATGCCATCTTGAGCCGCTCCGCAAACCGATCCGCCGCCAGCAGCTCCGGGCTGCAGCCGCAACCGGACATATCCCGCATGGCGCGGGCCGCCTCGAGAGCTCTGCGAACCCTGCCGCCGGCATCGCGGCCGCGGTCCGGCTTTCCGTAGATCGCATAGCCGGAAAAGGGGAGATCATCTCGATCGCAATGCAGTGCCCGGCAGATCAGGTCCATCTCATCCTTAGAGGGGTGTGCCGCACCCGAAATCCAGTCTTTCACCAGGCTCTCAGGCACCACCATTGCAATCATCTCGCTTGCCGCGCGTGCCAGGCCCTCGACGATCTGCCCGTATTCGCTGCCAAACCGATCGACGCCAAGGGCGAGGATGCGTTCGCCGAACGGATGCGTCACCCGCCCGCGGGCAGGATCACGGTTCCCGTCGTCCAAGAGGCTCAGAAAGCCCTCATCATCCCGCATCACAACTCTCCGCCAGGCGATACCCTGCAGATTTTCTATTCCGGGTTCGCCCAGGTGGCAAGGTTGGGGAGGTTCTCTCAGGACATCCTCCGGCTGTTGCTTGGTTTTTTCGGGGCAGTCTGCGAAAAGCAAAGTGTGACATTCTCAGGCCGGGCTGCTCGGCATGTTTTATATGACGGAGAGAAATATGAAGACCGAAAAACCGAACTGGGATCGCATGGGCAAAGGTCCGATGATGTGGATGCTCGGACCAGCCGGCGAGGTTTCAGATGGAAACTTCCGCCACGGGCCGGTGGAAAACACTCGTGACATTCTGCATCTGGCCAACGAGGGTGATATTTTGATCGGGCGAATGCAGGACACCAAGGAAGTGGCCGCCATGTACTTCGCTTTCGATAACCATTTCACCCGGTTGCACGACGGCATGTCTGGCCGACTGTACGAGGCACTGAGCGCTGGCCTGGAGCCCGCCGAGATTTCTCCGTCGCCGGGTGCGGCGTAAGCAGGCGGAAATTCCGCGCAACACGTCCTCTGGATCCCAGCGGGCCCTTCATCTGCAAAGTTGGGGGGATTTACCTTTGGGCATATGAACATTCTTGGTGTGTCGCATCACCCATCTGCTCAGAAACGTAGCCTTTTCATTCTGTTTGCGATGAGATGCCGGGCGATCGCAGCTATGCGGAGATGGCCCAGGGGAGGTCTGCTTCGCAGTCATCTATCCGTGCCTCGATTTCGGCGAAGACGTCGGGCGGCTCCGGGCCTTCGTCATCAGATCCGTCTTCCATCAAAGCGTCGAGAGCCTCAATCCACCGGCTGTACCGATCCGACATTTCCGGGCAGCTTTTGATTTCAGCGTAGACCCTGTTTCTGTCCAAGTCTTCACTTACACCGAGCACACACTCTGCAATTTGAATGTCGGTCTCGATGTCCACGAGTTCACCTCACGTCTTGGCCCTCACTTGCGGAGGGTATCGCGAAGCACTTCAAGCGCTTCACGGATCTTCGATTTGACCTGGTCTTGTGTGAACCCGGTCACATTGGAAATCTCCGCATACTCCAGCGCACGCGTATACGCCAAGCACATAATTTCACGATATTCCTGACCCATACCGTCGATGCAAGAAGAGACCTCCCGGATGAAATCCTGTCCGGCGGGTTCCTGCTTCCCGCTCTCTTCTTGTCGGAGAGTTTCCGCCAATGCGCGATGTTGCGTCCCGCGCGCAACTGTGCGGAGCGTCTTGTCCTCGCGGAGGCGATTCACGGCCCGTGTCCGGGCCAAGGTGTTGAGCATCGCTTTCGCCCCATGATCTTCCGGATCAAAGAGATGCGCGGTCTGCCAGACGCGAAGGTAGGTGTCTTCTAGCACATCCCTGCTGGCTTGAGGGTCGCGGAGAATGGTCAGGATCCGGCCGTAGAGCTCCGGGCTGGTCAGCCTGTAGAGTTCGCGCAAGGCGCTTCGCGAACCCTGGCCGGTTTCGGCAAGTAGCTTGCTGATCGATGGCTCTGCCGGCTGGCTCATGGTTTGCTCCAATCAAAATGCTGGCCCTCATAAACCCTCATCCTGTTGTTTTCCTCCCCCCATATTTGGGGGGATTAGGGTGATCAAGAAAATCACATAGGATTTCTGTTGCAAGCCTAAAAGGCCTGCCCGCGCCGGATTCAGCCGAGAGGAATTCGTCATTCGCCGCTGGTGAAGCGGGAATAGAGGGGGAGCGCCGGTGGTATCTCTACAGAAGCGTAATGATTTCGCTACGTTCGCGTGGACTTGGACGTGTCAGCCGACTGTCAAGACGCGAGCCCCGGTTGTCAGCGAAGGGGCGCCTGTGCTCTTCATTGGGATAGGCATGCAGCCGCCGGTAGCATAAAGCATCCCGTGTTTTCTCTACGGGAACGCAAGAAAAGAGTGCGCCTGGCGTAGAGATATGCGGTCTTCAAGATTTCTGTTCTGTATCAATTGGGGGCTCTTTGAAATCCCCGGCATCTATTCGTTCTTCTATTCTTCTGAGTACATCTTCAGGATCAGGAACATCTTCCAAGTGCGTGGGCTCGATTGGAAAAGCCGCGTCCAGGATCTCCGCGCATCTCAAATAGAAGTCGCGGTACTTCGGCTCCTTGACGATGTCATTGAGGAGCTGTGCCCGCTCGTCCGGATTGTCCAGTCCGAGCAGGCTCTCGATGATCTTGATATCAGAGATCATTCCTGGTCACCCTCAATACCGTTACGCACTTCAATGATCGCGCGCCTGATCCAAGTCTTCAAGGTATTGACCGGAATACCTAACGTCTCGGATATTTCCGGATAGGTGAGCCCCTGGACATAGCTCATCTCCAGGACTTGCCTATACTGGGGGCGCAGCGACTGCACCTGTTTGGAAATTTCAGCATCGCGCTGGACATTGATCATCGATAACTCAACGTCGGTACCCTGGTCGATAATGTCTTTCTCAAATTCAATGGGTTGTTGCAGGGTAGACGCACGGAATGCCGCCGACCGGATCCGGTTGATCGTGAGATTGCGGGCCAGGGCGGAAATCCAGGTAATTGCACGGCCGCGCGAGCGGTCGAAGCTGGATGCATTCTTCCAAATGCGGACGTAGGTCTCCTGGAGGAGCTCTTCCGCTTCAGATTGATCGCCGATCAGCCTCAGAATCCGGGTGAACACGAACCGCCGGGTCCGATCATAAAGCTCCCGGAAATCCTTGCGGTTCCCGCGGGCGACCCCCTCGAGAAGGGGGGCGAGCGTATCATCCTTTCGGCTCGGCGACATATGAAGCTCCCGCGGTTTCGATCATGCCATATCGGCGAGCGCTTCAGACAACCATTCAACCGGAGGATCAAGGAGCGCGAGTTAAATTGCATTTTAGGCGTAACATTTCAGCAACCCTCGAAAATTAGTTAAAATTGTTTGGAACCAAACCCCTGCAGCTCGTGTGCCCGCACGTCTGATTCCGGGAGATGTGGCGGTTTTCTTGCGAAAAACGGAGAATGGGGGCCTGAAAGGAACACTTCATGCTCATCTGTACACCAAACCTGAAAATCCAAAATTCGCAAAGAGACGTCCTGGTCAACACGGTGAACACCGTCGGGGTGATGGGGAAGGGGCTTGCGCTCGACATGAAGAAGGCTTTCCCGAAAATAATGGCCCCCTACAAGCAGGCCTGCTCGGACACCCGGCTGCAGCCGGGAACCTTCCAGCTGATCAAGGTGAACGACAGGCAGACGGTGCTGAACCTCGCCACAAAGCAGAACTGGTGCGCGGCCTCACGCTATGACTGGATCGGCTCCGGGCTCGTCTACATGAACCGTCTGCTGGCCGACAGCGATCGCGGGTACCGGTCCGTGGCCATGTCGATGCCTGGCTGCGGGAATGGCGGCCTGGACGCGCGGCGTGTTCAGCAGATGATGCGCATCTACCTGCACCGCGCCATTGAGGCGGGTGTGGAGATCGAGGTGTCGCATGAGCAGATGGATGGCTTTCACGATCCGGTCTTCTTTGCCGGGGTCGGCTCCCGAAAAACTCCCGCGGGGGTTCAGAAGCTGATGAGCGAGATTGGCGCCCTCATGACCGAGGATGGCGCACGCCTTCGGTCCGGCGGGGCGGTGGGTGCGGACAGCGCCTTCTGGAATGGGGCCCGGGAAGTCGATGCTGGCGGAATGGAGATCTTCCTGCCCAAAGCGAAGGCGCATATCCCGGATGGAATTGTGAAGAGCAGCCCGGTCTTCGAGCGTCTGGCCCGGAACTTCCACGCCTTCCCGGAAGCTTTGACCCCGGATCCCAACAACCCCAATGACAAGCGGCACTACACGTTGAAGCTCATGTCCCGGAACGGCAACCAGATCTTCGGTGAGGATTTCCGGATCCCGACGAACGTCGTGATCTGCTGGACGCCAGGCGGCAAAGCGGGCGGCGGCACCGGTCAGGCCATCCGGCTCGCCAACTCAACGGGCATCCCGGTGATCGACCTCGGCAGGCCGGAACTTTCCGGGATCTCGGCGGTCGAAGTGCGGGATATGGCCCGCGAGCTTATTTCGGCCTTCCGGATCAGCCGCGGGATCAAGGAGCTTGAAGCCAGCAGCGATCTCGCTCCCGCCTGAATAGCCCCTGTCCGGCAGCTGCAGGGCAGACAGGCCCTTCAGCTGCCCTGCAGGGCGAGCGCCAGCTCGGCACTTTCCAGGACATATTGGCCGATTCCGGGACGCCAGATCAGACCCTTGTCGCGCAGCGCTTCCAGGGCTTTCTGGATGCCGCCCTTGCTTGCGGGATTTTCGGGTGTTCCCAGACGTTCGCGTGAGGGTTCGGAAAATGGGGCGAAGTCGATCCCTTGCTCTGCCATCAGCTTCAGGATGCCCTGCTGCAGCGGAGACAGGGATGCGATCTCGGAGAGGAGCTGCGCCTTGGCCGCGGCAATCCGGGCGTCGACTAGCCGCTCCAGCGCCGCCTCCCCGAAATCAACGTCGAGGAACAGGTCGCGCAGGCAGGCATTCAGACGCTCCGGGCGCCGCCCAAGCTTGTCAAAGGCAGCTTCGATCACCGAAGCGTCCAGCCTGGCAGTCTCGGAGAGCCGGCTGTTCAGATGATCGGTAATGGCCTGGGTGTATTCCGGACCCAGGGGCGGGAAATCCCGGATTGAGGCGCCGAAGAAGGGCGCCTGGTGATCATGGACCAGGGCAGACAGCTTGTCCCGGTGAGAGCCGGTCATGATCAGGTAGAGGTGGCCAGGCATCCGGGATTGGTTGATCGCATCGCGAGCCGCTTTCAGCGCATACATCGCATTGCGCCCCTCGTCTGAAACCAGGCTGTGCTGAGCTTCGTCGATAATCACCGCGACATCCTGGCCGGTCGCTTCCATCAGGAGAGAGAGCGCATCCGGGATGGTGCCCTCCCATGTCCCGGAGGATTTCAGATCAACCCGGAAGCCCAGAGCGCCAATGGCGCTGAAAGGGGTCTTGCGCCGGATTTTGGCGATCAGACCGTCGTGCTCCTCCAGCGCGCGGGCGATCCTGGCGGTGATCAGCTTTCCGGGGTCGGTGCCCTTGTCCGCCCAAAGGTCGACATAAAGCGGCAGCATGCCCCGGTCTTCAAGGAGCGGCAGCAGATCCCGGCGCAGGAAGGTGCTTTTCCCGGTCCGCCGCGGCGCGGCCAGGAACAACCCGGAGATCTCCCCGAAGAGAGGGTCCGGGTTCAGCAGAGCCGCGATGCCTTCAGCAACTGCAGGGCGGGGAACGAAAAGAGTTTCAGCCATGAGTGCTCCTTGGTACTCCATCAAGGAGTACCGTACTCCTATCGAGGATACTTTGGAATACCCCTTCCGCATTCTGCGCTCGGACTATAGGGTCCGGGTTCGCCAGCATCGGAGTTTTCCATATGATAAATCAAGATATTTTGCGCCAGGGCGGGGATGCTCTTCGGGCGCGCGCGGAAGCGCTGCCGCATGCCCGGTTCGGGCCCATTGTGTCCCGGGACTTTACGATGCGGGAATTGAAGGCCGGGCTTGGCAGGGGGGCGATCCAAAAGTGGCTTCGAAGCTCGGAACATGTCGAGGTTTACGGGCGCGCCATCTACAGGATCTCGGCGGCCACCCAGGCCGGGGCGGATGCCTTGCTTGCCGAATTCGGGCGGGTGCAGCCAAATGTGAGCTACAGCCTGCCGCGGCTTATTCCAGAGCATCAAGGGCGCACGATCTACGTCGGAAGCTCGCTGAAGATCGCGGACCGGCTCAGGGAGCACCTGCAGCGGGCCAGTGACGCGACCTATGCGCTGCACCTGCGCCGCTGGTGCTTGCCGGAGGACCATGTGCTGCGTGTTGAGCTGCAGGCCCCGGCCGATGGCGTTCCAAATACGGTCGTCCAGGATGCAGAGGACGCCCTCTGGGATTTCTCCCGGCCTCGTCTTGGGCGCCGCGGCGCGAAATAGCCGGAAGCGGACTGTCCGGCCTCTCGCATGGCGCCGGTACTCCAAGCCGGGGTACTCCGGAGTACCCGGCGGCCATGCGGGATATTACACCCGCATGGCCAACTCGATCAGGTGAAGATGAACCGGTCCTCATCGATCAGGTGGACACCGGACAGGAAGATCTCGCTGCCCGCATCGTCAAACCCGGAAACCGTGATCCCGCCGGTGCCGCTGGCAATCCGGAGACCTTCATAGCCATCCGGGCTGCCGGAGAACTGCAGCAGGTCTTCTTGGATATCGAACCCGTAAACCGTATCGCTGCCGGAGCCTTCCTGGAACATGAAGGTATCCGCCCCGGCGCCGCCGGACATCCTGTCATTGCCAGCGCCTCCATCGAGGGTGTCATTACCCTCTCCGCCTTGCAGCAAATCCCGGCCGGTGCCTCCCAGGAGGCGATCATTGCCAGTGCCGCCCACGAGAAGGTCGTTGTAGGCCCCGCCATCCAGGATGTCGTTTCCGGATCCGCCGAAGAGCTGATCCCAGCCGGAGCCGCCGGACATGCTGTCGTTCCCGGACCCGCCGTCCAGCCAGTCGTGGCCGGAGCCGCCGTGCAGGGTGTCATTGCCGGTTCCGCCGGACAGCCGGTCGATACCCTCACCGCCCTGGAGCAAGTCTGCGCCATCATCGCCGAACAGGTGGTCAAAGCCCCGGCCGCCGGCGATGGAGTCGTCGCCGTTCCCTCCGCGCACCAGGTCATAGCCGTCACCGGTATCGATCTCGTCATTCCCGGCGCCGCCCATGGCCGCGTCATGCCCGGTGCCGCCGATGATGCGGTCATCGCCGTCCGTCCCGGAGATCAGGCCGCCATCATCACCGCCGGTGATCGGCTCGACCGGGTCGACGGGGTCCGGGTCAACCGGATCCGGATCGATGGGATCGACCGGGTCGGGGTCAACCGGATCGACGGGATCGACCGGATCAACAGGGTCCGGGTCCACGGGATCGACGGGGTCCACCGGGTCAACAGGGTCCGGGTCCACCGGGTCGGGGTCAACTGGATCTGGGTCAACGACCTCATCCGGCGGCAGGTCGGACAGGTTCTCATCGAGACCCCTGAAGGTGACATCGATGTCCCCGCTCTCATCCTCCCAGTCAATTGCCTCCGCATAACCGGCGTCAATGAAGATCTGCAGCTCCTCCCGCGAACCAATGACATGTTCGGTTCCGAAGCCCCGGAGGGTGATGCGATCGCCTTCGTCGAAGTTCAGGTCGACAAACCGGAAGCTATCGCTTTCCGCGGTGCCCGTTCCGTCGATCACGAAGCTGTCGCCGCCCTCGGCGCCGTAGACCTCATCATTCCCGCCGCGCAGAGTCATGTGGTCATCGCCGCGGCTGCCGATCAGGAGATCGTCGTGGTCGCGCGCTTCGTAGTCCGCTTGATTGTCTGCGGCACGGACCCAGATTTCCCACTGATCACGCGGTGATCTGTTCTCCATTCTGTACTCAGTATATTCGCCTATGGAGGTGAACTGCTCAACGTCCTCTTGAGCAAAATCCTCCAGAGTGACGCTCGGTCCATTTGGGGTCCGGCTACGCACAATGAGTTGTCCGGGCCCAGCTTCCCGCAAATCGAGATCGCCAATCAGTAGTATCTTCTTGTAATTGGAGAGGTCATTGAGCTGCTCATCGCTCATGGTGAAAAGATTTTCTTCAGAAACCACTGCATGTTCTGGACGGAAGTTGTCATCTTCCGCCATAACCTTTGTTTGCGTTTCGCCAGCCTCTTTCGCCTCATCAGCAACCTCATTGAGGATATCAACGAATTCAGGGGCTGCGATTTCCGAAGGGAAATCGGTTGGATCTTCATTGTGACGGTTTTCAAATACCTTGTTCATAAGGTATTCAACGAATTTTGATTTACCCAGGAGCAAGTTGAAGGTGCCAATGGCAACGTTGACAATGACTGCTCCGACAACGCCAATTCCCGTAGCTGCAAGGGCAGAGGATGCAACCGTCGAGATCAAACCGATTACGGACTCGGTAATCATCGCCCATTTTTCGCTGAAATGTTGGCGGTCAGTCTTGTCTGGGCGCTCCGCACGCAGCTGCGCTGCGGAGGCGACATCAAGGATCCCCCCAATAGAAGTCGTCAAGTCTCCAGTATGCTTGAAGACTGCCTTCAGGAATTTATCGGCATATTCGATCTCGTGATCAGGGATCAGTTTGGAGATCTCGCCTAACGGTCCGGACACAAGAATTGAAAAGATGCTATTGACGTCCTTAAACCCGCCTACGTCGAGCTTTTTATGGTCTTCCTTGTTGATAGAATACTCGTCCGTAAAAACTGCGGCATTCGCCCAGTCGGAAGTGTTTCCATCTCTATCGGTAATTCTTGCATCGAAGGCGAGGTAACTTGAAAATGGCTGATCTTTGTAGTTGATCGCCCACTTTTCTTCATCATAGGTTCCAGGGTTCAGCCAGTGACCAATGTTGACGAATTCGAAATCCTTGAACTCATCCACAGTCAGGACTGTCGGCTCCGTACTCAACGTCACGCCGTTATTGGTAATTTGGAAAGTCTGAAGAGAGTTCAGAAAGTCATCATATGTAGGGGCGCCTTCACCCCAATCCAATGCATCATACTTTTCGCGCGTCAGGTCCGACAAATCTACCCCGTGCAATGAGGCACGTACTTCGATGTGGGAGATTTGATCCTCGGAATCTTCGATGTCGAAAATCCGCGTCAGGTCAATTCGAGCACCACCTGCGACGGCAATGCTATCCCCAGAAAGCGATGGGGGGAGGGGGATAAACTCTATCCGGGTCCCGCCGCCTTCAATCTCGGTAACTACCAGTTCCTGGCCGAGATAACCGTCAAGCCTCATTTCTACATCGAGGAACCCGTCAAGATCCGCGTCAATCAGTAGCTGCCCCTCTTCTGAGATGGTGACGCTCTCATACGTGAATGACAGATCGATCACCTCGATAGCGTCTCGCCCTGAAATATCAGCCACCCGGTCCCAATGGAGCTCCATTCCGGTTCCTTGGAACACATCGTCCCCGCCGCCGCCGATCAGCAGATCTTCATGATAAGAGGCCCGGATCACCTCGTCTTCTTCTGTGCCCTCAAGGAGCAGGTCGCTCTCCAGAGAGAGCGTCTCGCCGTCATGGAATTTGATCCCCTTCACGGCCGGGATGGTTGCACCGTCCTCATCGAAGTGCTCTTCGACGCGAAGCGAGATGTCCGGCCGATCCCGGAAATAGACCATCAGGTCGTCAGGACTGTCGGCATCCCGCATGAAGCGCAGGTCCGAGGCATCGAAGTCGATGATTGTGACATCCACCGAGGGGCGCGGAACAGGAGTTCCGCCCGGGTCCGGGTTCGGTTTCGGGCCTGGCCCGATCACCAGATCGCCACCCAGGTCAGGGTCAACGATATAAACCCGATTGGGTGGCGGCATCGGCTGGTCGCCTCCACCAGGAGGGGTGATTACCCAGTCAATGATACTGCCCCCGGACGGCCCGCCGCTGGTGTTGTTGAAGTTCTCGATGATCAGCCGGTCGCCGGTCTTGTTGCCATCCTCGTCCAGAAGATCGATGTGCAGCTCCGTCTTGCCGTTCACCTCGTAAAGGGTCATCAGCAGGTATTCGTCCGGGATGTCTGCAAGCATCTCGATGACGCCGCCGTCATCGATGATCCGGTCTTCCCCGGATCCCGGCGCCAGGACGTAGGTATCAAGACCTTCACCGCCCTCCAGAACGTCGTTGCCCTCGCCACCTTCAAGCCGGTCATCCCCGTCGCCGCCGGAGAGCGTGTCATTGCCGGCGCCGCCGTCAAGACTGTCCGCGCCTTCACCGCCGTCCAGGACATCGGACCCGTTCCCCGCTGACACATCATCGTCGCCGCCGCCCGCGGAGATGGTGTCATCGCCTTCGCCGCCATAGACGTCCTCGCCGTCGTCAGTGCCTTCGGCAATGCCATCGTCGCCCGAATGGATGTCGGGCGCCCGGCCGGTGACCGTAATGCTGACCTCGCGAACGGAATATCGGACAGGATCATTAATGTAATACGTCAGTGTCAGTT
This sequence comes from Leisingera caerulea DSM 24564, assembly GCF_000473325.1. Classification (NCBI taxonomy): domain Bacteria; kingdom Pseudomonadati; phylum Pseudomonadota; class Alphaproteobacteria; order Rhodobacterales; family Roseobacteraceae; genus Leisingera; species Leisingera caerulea. The sequence continues at coordinate 172,325 of NZ_AXBI01000020.1, read as the reverse complement.
CAAGAGTCTCGCCAGGCGCGATATGTGCGAACTGGCTTGGATCAATGGTCACGTTTCCCGTTTCAGGGTCGAACTCCCAATCGTAATCGCTCGGAGCCGATTGACCTGAAACGGACAACCTGAACGGTTCGAACCAAACACCTTGAGGGAGTTCCCCGTAGGCTTCCACAAGCGAAAACACGCCATCGCCGGTCGTAAAAAATTCAGCCGCGATATTCGGATCAGGAACAGGGTCCGCATTGCTCAGATCGACGTCAATGGTCACATGGGCAAAGGACGAGAAGTCATCATTTTCGACTGAATAATCGAACTCAAGTCTGAAATTCAGAGAACTCGTTACCTCAAAAGTGCTGGCAAGCGACTGATCGAATTCATGAACGAACCTGCCATCGACTGCACCGCTCCAAAGCTCAAGCATTGTCAGCGCATCCGGCATTGGGAACTCGTCCATGTCTTCGGCCAAGCCGTGAGTGACATGGACGTAGCTGTACGAATGTGGCGGGCTACCATGATGGTAGTAGTCTTCAGGTGTTTCGCCGTTTATGCTGACATTGCTAATCCCGATGCGGAAGGTGCCGCTCTCTTCCGGGAGATCATCATTTGCCAAAATATTGAAGTTCGGATCACGTCCATCTTCACCGACGAGGCTGATGTAATTACCCCAAGTGAACATGGAGATATCATCGATCACAAAGTGATCATCGCGCGCCTCAAACTCCTGACCCATCCGAGTCCCCCATCGCAAATTGCAAGTTTCAATGATTTTCAATCAGAATTGCGAAAAAACTAAGCTGTGACTTGGCTTTGCGCAAGTGCCCCGAATGCAGCGGATGCCAAAAATTGATAGCATTCGGCACTGGCGTATCCGGCATCTGGCAGGCGCCATCATTCGAGCAGCGAGTCATCCTCCCCCCAGCTGCCCTCCCCATGACGCATATCCCGGGCCAAGGCCCGAAGCCGTGCGGCATCATCGGGGTAGGGGGCGAAATCCGGGCAGGCCGCGGCCTCGGTGTGCCTCTGGGCTTTCCCGCGCTCAAAGCAGTAAACCGGACCCGCATCATCCTCATTGTCCCGCATGATGTGCCTGCTGCAGAGCAGGCAGGACTTCACATCGATCTTCTTGCGGTACCGGAAGAAGGCCGCGACTTCAGAGAGGTCCCGGGCATGCCTTCTCCCAGCGGACGGCCCGAAACTGTCGAGGCGCCCCAGGACAGGGAAGGACGGCCAGCTGCAAAGCGTGCGGTACCAGCCGGGCTTCGAGATGAGCTTGCCCGCGCGCGTAACGGCGAAACGGATTCCCTGAATTTGGCAGCCTCTTCCGCAGCCGCTGGTCTCCTGATCCGCAATGGCCTTGATGCCGTAGCTGCGGGCCGGCACAAAGCCTCCCGGCTGATTGCAGTTCAGAGCGAGACCCTTCATCAGCCGCAGGATGTCGCCATCGCCAAAGATATCCGCTTCAATGATACGCAGGCCAGAGGCGATCTTTTCCGGGCTGCACCGGTGGGAGACGGCAATCTCGATCAGCATCTGGCCCTGCTTCCCCTCCTGAAGCACATCGGCCACAAAGCCCTGAATGCCCGCCTCGAGCGAGGCGCTCTGGAACCAGCGCGTCAGGTCGTGCTCCTGGACCGCGGGTCCGAGAATGCATGGCCCGTCAGGCTTCCCGATCGAATTGCCGCAAATCTTCCGCCCCTCCCGCCTGACAAGGTACGGCCTCCCTTCGGACAGGGCACGGTCGAAGGCGGTCTTGAAGGCAACCTTGGCGGCCCCGTGCAGATATGTCTCCCGCGCGCAGATGCTGCCTGCGGCATGGCGAAAATGCGGCCGCATGACTGCGCCCATTGCCGTAATCATCGCGGCGCCGCAGCCCGGACAGGTATATGGGCCCTCCTGACCGCGGTTCGCCGTGGTCAGATTTTCAGCATCTATCAGATAGCCAGCTGCGCTTATTGCAAAACGGTTTCTCATAACGATGAGCATGCTGACAGCTTCACGCACCCGGCACAACCATCGGGATCAGCACCAGGGGCCATAGCTCGCGGAGAAGAGGAGGGCCTGTCTAACAGGTCATTCCGTAGAGCGCGTCATCGGTGCATGCCTCAGAGTCGAAAACCGCCCACGCAGCCTCATCCCCGAAATGCGCCAGGATGTCGATTTCAAAGCCGCCGATCTCCGCTTCGATATGCGTGTCACCGCGCAGCAGCGCGGCTGCCAGGCGGTGATTTCCATCGGTGACCGGCCAGAGGCCGCGGGTGAGGTCTGTGGCGTCGATCGAGATCGTATCCGGCCATCCGTTCATGGCCAGCCAGGCAACCCGGCCGGCGTGGCACCTTCCATCCAGGAAACTGCTGGTCGGACAGAGGGCGGCAGAAGGCATCCGGGTCCGCTCTTCCGGCAATCAGGTCGCAGTACGCCTCCTTCATCATCCGCTCATCGACGCACACCAGCAAATCCGGCCAGGGTGGATCGAGAAGCGGGTTCGCGTGCCGGGCAATGTCCGGCAATGGCAGCCACATCGTGCTCACAGGCCAGGGCCGTCAGAGGTCGAGCGGTTGTCGGGCTCCGGATCCGCAAACACCTCCTCATAGCGCTCGCGCATGCGGACCAGGACATCAAGGGCACCGATCCGGTGTTTGCAGTCGTGAACTTTGCTGGCCTGGCCGACGCCGGAGCCCAGAAGGCGGTTCTTGTGATCCACCGCGTGATGGTAATCGCCGACCTTGACGATATCCCACTTCTCCCAGGGCGCCAGTTTCTTCCTGACCGCCTCGATGTTGTGCTTCCAGATCTTCTGCTGAAGGGATTCCGCCATTGCATGCGCGCCGATCGCCGCGATCGCGAAGCCGCGCGCCATATCGCTCAGGGCGAGCGGGCCGCGGAACCGGTTTTTGACCAGGGTTTCAGAGACGCGGATGGTGACGTCGATCCGGGCCCGGCCTTCCGTGAAGACCGTTTCGATGCGATGGTCCGGCCATTCATTCTCCAGCCATTTCCCGATCGAGCTGGCATCGGTCGACATGCGCGCCGCCCGGTCGCTCTCATTGCGGCACTTCCAGAAGGTGTCTTCATCGTAGTGCGGCAGCGGCCAGTCATGCTTCCCCAGGGCGGCCCAGATCATCTCATCGAGATCAATGCTGCCGCTTTTCGCAGTCTCCAGTTTATCAAGAAGCGTTTCGTAATTCATGCGGCCCATTGGGGTCTCCTTTTCAGATCAGCATGTCGAGGCGGCTCAGAAACCTGGCGCCTCCGGTTCGGATACAGCCATCGGCTCAGCCCGCACACCAGGCGCCGCGGTCACATCCTCAAGAGCAAGCGCATTGGCGAGATCCGAAGGGAACACCCGCTGGAGCGGGCGTTCATCGTGGTCCATGACGCTCTCTGGCGGATCGATGCTCAGTGCGTCGGCCAGGAACGCCTCCTCATCGTCAATCATGGCCAGCAGCTCGTGCGCATCAACAGCCTCAAAGGTCACATCACGTGAGGACGTTCCGAAGCGATCCGCCACCTCATCGGCGAGCGCCGCCTCATCATCCGGACGATCCCCAAAGATGTCCCGCAGGACAGGTCCTTGCGGCCCTTCCAGGCGGGCAAAGACATGCAGGACCTCATAGATTTCATCGTCTTCCGTCTCGAAGTGGATCTTCTCCTGATCGTAGGCGACCAGGAAATCGCCGCCATGCGTCAGGTGGCAGGCCGCCGCAAAGACATGGCATTCGCCCTGGCTGTAGAGCTCTTCGAGACCAGCCCGGTCCAGGGCCATATCCTCGGGCATGCGGCCGATGGCATTGCGGGCATCCGCCGAAGACAGGCTGCGCCCATCCGGACCAGGGGGAAGCTCGAACTCCAATGCGCCGCGCAGCGACATGCTGGACCCCTCTTTGAAGGTGATGCGGATATCCATGTTCCTTGTCGCGCCAGTCCGGTCTTTCAGGGCGACATATCCCTCGAAGGCATCCGCGCCGCTGTCCTGCCAGTCGGAGAAGCCCTCGACCTTCCAAGGTCCGAAATCAGCGGCCGCATAGATTGCATCGGCTTCCGCCAGGCGCATGCTGTCAAGCAGCTCCTGCCCCCGATCGAGTCCAATCATTTCCGCCAGCCGAAGGTAATCCTGCGGCTCGGGCCTGCGCCCTTCCACCTCGGTAATCATCAGGCGTTTCAGCCTCTTTTTCCCGGTCGCTGCGGGAGGACCTGCGGTAACTTCCCTTTCGAAATACCGTGTGCCATCTTCGATCATCTTGAGATCGGTGATGGAGTGCCGCCGGGCCATTTCAACGAGATAAGACGCCGGCACGACCGCATCCATGGCATGCTCCCGCGTCCTGTAGGTAGATGAGCCTTCTTCAATAACTTCGAAGAATGAGAACATCACTTCGGTTTTGCCGTCCAAAAGTTCCATATTCGCATCCCTGTCAGATCGATAGCTCGGGTTCCGCTTCGTTGCGGTCCGTAAGCGGCGACACCACGCCATCATGATCAATTTCGAAGGTTTGGCTGATCTCAACGCTTTCCGGATCCAGATAGATGTGCGTCGGGGCGCTGCCATCCCGCTCCATGATCCAGATTTGCCCGTAGCCTTTGGCGAGGTAGTCCCGGCGGATCCGGTCGTAATGGGCGATTACAGCATCAATGCCGTGATCCTCTGCAATGCCTTGCGCAATGTCGTGCTGCTCGAGCAGCCACTTCAAGGGCAGCCGGGCGATTTCACCTTCGGGCGCGGCCAGCTCGTAAACATAGCCAACGACATCCTGGGCAGAACCCGAGCCATCTCGTGTGAAGGCGGAGGCAATTCCAATCTCCGGTGTGACCCAGACGCCAAGCGCGCCATTGCTCGCGCCGCTCAGGCGGCCCGCATCACGAAGCGAGAAACGGTCAAACAATTGGGTCGACCCATGGTAGATCCGCTCGCTCATGGCGCCATTTCCGGCTCGGCAGTATCTGCGGACAGGTTAAGGCGCCGGGCGCGGGCCATCGTCCAGGATTTCAGGGTCTTGAATTTCTTCTGGCAGGCAGCAGGCCCGCCTTCCTCCCAAGTCGCGCTGAACGCCGCTGCAGGCATCAGCAAACCGGCGGCGAACTCAATCGCCTCATAGCGTGCCTCCCGCGGCGGCGCGTGCGGATGATCAGGGTGGCTGGGCGAGCGCATCCCATAGCTCGGGTCGCTCTCAAGAGCAGCCGGTGCGTGCAGGACGTAGTGACCCAGACTTGTGGCAAGGAGAGCCCGATCATTGGTGAGGCTCCCCAAGGGGGACCTGTACAGCGTGAAGTCGCCGCTTCCCAAGACTTCGATCATCAGACCCGAAGCGCTGCCGGTCGCCACATCAATCCGGCCGCCCATGTTCTTGATCAGGTTCTCGAACCAGTAAAAGTCGTCGTAGTCCACATTCATCTTGGCGGTGACACCTTCCGCCAGCGCTTCAATGGCGTCGCGGCTCAAGCCGACCGGCTCGGGGGCCTTGAAGAGGATTGGTTTGAAATCCGCCATAATCCGACTCCTTGCATCGTTGCGGGCGTTCTTTGCCGTCAGAGCGTAGGGCAGGGCGTCGAAAATCGATAAACGAACTTGCAAAATTCGCAAAACTCTTCCGATGGCGAGCGTCAATGGCGGAGTTGTTCTGCGCACGAGGCGGCCTGCAGCAAGCGGTGGAGCCGCACCAGTGTGCATGTGAAAAAGAAAATCGGACTTCCAATTTGACAGCCCTCTGCCGGCGGATTAGATTTATCGGCAGAAACGGCAATGACCGGCGCCCGCAAGGGCATCCTACCGACGAGAGGGGATGCAATCATTGCATCCCCTCATCGATTTCAGGAGCGGCCTGGATGACCTTCATTCGTCGAGGTCTTCACCTTTGATCCACTTCGCTTCAAGGATGAGGTACTGCAGAAGATCGACTTGCTGCGGGCTTAACGGCTTCTCTGCGGCGGCATCGACCAGCTCAATGAGAGCGCTCAGGCGGCCTGACGGCAGCACGCCATTCTTGATGATCGGTTCCGCCTCAGCCAGGTAGCGCTCCGTGAGAGCCGTGTAGTCCCTATCGGCTTTCTTGAGGCTGTCCTCGATGACGCTGGCCTTAGTGAATTCTTCGATGCTCGGGGCAAAATTCCCCTTGGCGGCAGTGATCTTCTCGATCATTTCAGAGATGAACTTCCGGTCATCCGGCGGCTTAATGTCGCCCCGTTGATCCACCAGGATCGCAAAGCGGCGGAAGAAGATTCTCTGGCGTTCCAGCTCAAGCTGGTCTCCAAGTTCGCTCATGGATGGGCTCCATATCCGTTGGTGCGTTAAATGAATGCATGGCCGCCGATAATCAGGGGGCGGACTCTCCCGCGACTTCTACAGCGAAACTTGTCAGCAATAAGGAAGCCGAACACGAACCGCTCGATTTCCTCATTCGGCTCCGGAGGTTCCCGGGTTCACTTCCCGAACATGATCCATGTCGGGCGCACGGCGGCGAACGAATGGTAGCCGTGGCCATCGACCTGCCCCCACCCGTCATTCCAAAGCAGCCAGCCTTCCTTGTTGTCGCCATCGTGGTCTGGCTGCGCCGGGTAAGTCTGCGCCTGCAGCCAGTCGAAGGCGATCTCGGCGCACCGGTCCGCTTCCAGCGGAACCGGAAAGGCGGTCATGTCTGGTGCGCTGCTGTATTTCATGAAGACCAGCCAGCCGCGCTCCTTGTCGATCTTGTAGCCATGAGCCGGGAAGCCGGACGCCAGCTTCATCGCGTGACGCATCCGTTCCAGGCTGATCCCGTTTACACGGAAAACAGGATTATCTCCGAGGTTGTCATACATGGTCTATCTCCTGATTGCGGGGATTTAGAAGCCCGAGGCTTCCAGGAACGCTTCGGCCGCCGGCGCGATGAAGCGGCGCGCCCTCGGGGTGGCCTCTGTCAGCCGCTCCCCCAGCTCCTTTGACACGCCGGACCGGATATCATGCCAGGTCAGCAATTCCTCAAAAGTGGTCAGCTCGAGGGTTTTCCGGTCACCTGATTGCCAGCCTGTGATTTCCACAGAACGAGGGCGCAGGACCGGGTGCGGCCGCTCGGTGGCATCTCCGGTCATATGGGCGCACAGGGGCAGCGCATCGGATACCGGGATTGCCGACAAGGTGAAGAGGGTCTTGGCCTTCCTGGCTTTCGTAAGCAGGTCCTCATAGTTGGCAGCCCCGTTGACGAAGACGCTATGCGCGTAGCGCTCCAGATGGGCTTCGCCATGGCTGCGAACCGCAGCCGCGCAGGGATCCGCATTCGCAACGATCACAAAGCCAGCGAAATCATTGGCATGACCAAATGATGCCTTGGGGGCCATGGCGGCGCCAAGTACCACCTGCGGCCGCAGAATGACGGCGGGATCGTACTGGCGCTTGGGCTCCAGGGAGATCTGTGCGCTCTGATGGAAGATCCGCTCCAAGTCATAGCTGCCGGGCCGGGACCAGGTCTTGAAGAACTTCTCGATCAGCCAGTCCTGCTCGCCATCCAGGAATTTTTCAACCGTCATCCAGTCCTTGGGCGCGCGCAGGCCGGGCGCCGAGTGCTCCCAGATTTCCTCGATGCGGTCCGGCTTGCGGTTGTCCTGCACGATCACCTGGCCCAACGGGAGGGACATCGAATAGGAGGTCAGCTGTTCCTTGCGCGCCACGGCCTTCCCCGACTTGCCGCAGTTCACCTGCCGCAGCAGCGGCACTGGCAGACCGGAGTCCAGGATGCGTTCATCCTGGCAGATCGCACGCCATGTCCCCAGATGGTCAAGGGTGATTACCTCGCTCTCCGGCATACCCTTCGGCGGCCCGGCGCGCAGGCGCTCGACCATCCGCGCGGTTTTCAGAGCGGCAGCTTCGGTGATCGCCGGGCTGCGCATCGCTTGCAGCTGAGCGCGGGCCGCCAGCATCGCAAGACCGCGATCCGCTTCCTTCACCAGCCGGGTTTCGATCGCCGCATCCGCCAGCGCACGCTGTGCGGCCTCCAGCGCCTCCACGATGGGGAGAGCTGCCTGGAAGAGGCCCAGCCACTTCAGATAGCTTTCCCGGTTGACGCGCGAGGCGATGTAGTAGCGCAGATCAGCGACGGTCACCTCATCCAGACACAGAATGCCTTCTTCCGGGGTCCGATTATCAGGAGCGCATAGGAGCAGCGGTTTTTGTACGGGTTTGGCGTCACGGTCAAACGGCTTCACGCAGGGCAGCCGGGCAATCAGGCTTGCTGCTGAGCGTTGCGCCTGCACCAGGTCGAAGTCGTTCACCGGCTCAAAGAGCCTGTGCGGCCGGGACTCGCAGCTCTCCTGCTTGAAGCAAGTCGGGGCGCTTTCGATGTTCATTGCGCGCATGCCCTGCACAAGCACCTGAGAGCCAGGTGCAATCCTGGCATTGCGGGCGGCGATCCAGGACAGCACGTCCGGCCGGCCGTCACCGAGCACATCCTCCTCATCATGGACGAAGCGGAAGTATTCATTGTGTACGGTGGCCTCCAGCCAGTTGCTGCCTGCCGGAATGAAAGGCCCGAACACCTGTTCGCGCTCCTGAGCACCCCACAGGATCAGCAGGAAACGGCGGTAGAACAACGCGCGCTTGTCATGCTCGGAGCGCTTGTCCGAATACTCGATGTCATGCGGGGTGATCGAGCGCATCTTGTATGCGCGGCTGTTCCAGTCGTAGCCGTCGTTCTGGGTAAAGATCCCGTCGATCTCAGCGCGGGACGGGAAGAGGCGCTCGGCCTTGGAGGTCTCCGCATCCGCGGTGATCATCAGGACCCGGCCGCCGTCGCGGATGAGGACCTGGATGAGCTTATCGGCTTCCTTCTTCTCGATCTGGGCGAAGATTTCCTCCCAGGACTCCGGGAAGGGCATCTCGCGCGAATTGCGGCGAACCCGGGTGATGACCACGGAGCGGGGGTGCGGAAGCATGCGCTCCACCAGCGCCGGGTTCTGTTCCAAAAGGGAGCCCAGGTCGCTCATATTGTCCGCCGTGAAGCCGGTTTCGAGCATCGAGTGGGTGTGAATTTCTTCGTCCAGGTAGAGCATCCGCTGCATGAGGTGGAGCGGCTGATCCGCATCGGCCGACACGCCCTCCACGAGCACCTCAGTGGTGACACCCTCGCCCAGCCAGAGGCTCATCGAGTGGACCTTCTCCAGCATGGAGGAGACCTGCGCGGTGCGCGCGGAAATCGCCGCCATGGAGGCCGCGGCGCGCTCGGTCTGATAGCCGGTCACCAGCTTCCAGCCGTCTTTCATTTCCGACTGGCGCGCCTCGATCCAGTTCTGCCGCAGACGCATGATGCTGATTTCCTGCTCCAGCCGCATCTGGGCCGCGGTCACATCGCCGCCCGGCAGAAGCACAGCCGGAACTGTTCCCGTGCCCGCCGCCGGGGCAGGGGATGCGGCCTGTTCATTGGCTTCGGTTTTCGCATCCTGAAGAAGCAGGTGATCTGCGGGGATGTTCGAGACGGCCTTACCCATTTCGGAGATCCGGTCCATCAGCAAAGCCATTTCCGCGGCGCGCAGCGCTTCCCCCTCGGGCTCATGCGCGAAAGCGGCCAGGAAGTCGGCGGCCAGGACCTTCACCCCATCCCGGCTGCTCCAGCCAGGATGCGCATGCAGGACGATGGTATGCAGATCCCCGTCAATGACGCGGACCTCCTCCACCAGAAGGACAAGCCCGTGATCCGGCAGGCCAGCCCCGGCTTGCCAGGGGTTCTTCATGATGCTGTGCGCCGGGTCGGTGAGACGCCACCAGCTGCCGGGCTGGATCTGCTGCTCACTGCGGTTCAGTCGAGCGGATTGAGTGGCGGGGGCGGGGAGCATGGCAGATCTCCGGTTCGGTATGCGGTCAGTGACGGCTGAAGAGCGAGTTTTTCAGGCTGACCCCGATGCGAGGGGCGGTCAGCCGGACCTTCACGACTTCCCCGGACTGGGGGTAGGAGGTCCAACCGGTGAGGAAGGCGTTTCCTTTCCGGTCGGCGAAGTGAAGATCAAGCTCTCCGGCTTCAGGATGTTTCGGGTCGTACACGCGCACACTGATCAGCCCGCCCTTGGCGCGGGTGACGCGGCGCACCGAAGAGCTCTTGGTCAGATCGACAGCCGGGCGGAGGATTTGCCAGAGCGGAGTGCGCTTCAGGGGATAGACCTCGGGCGGGCGCGACCGGCGCGTGCCATCGTAGATCGCAATCGATCCGGCTCCCACGATCAGCTTGGCATCCTGGTCTTCATAGTCGATGCGCATCTTGCCAGGGCGCTTCATGTAGAGCATGCCCTTGGAGGTGGTGCCATCATCGTTCACCTGAACGAATGGGGAGCTCAGGGTGCTCCAGCTGTTGAACCACGCCGAAACATCCGCGATGCCGGCCTCAGCCTGGGCGCTGCCCGCTGCCAGTACCAAGGGGAGTGCGAGGAGCGCGGCGCGAAGACGAGTGTACATGTGATACCCTTTCTTTTTCGCATTCAGATTAGCGTGCTTGAGGGCTGGGATGCAATATAGTTTTTCGCAAAACCGCTTTTCACACGACCCTCTGATTGGGCTGTCGGGCGGCTCCATGGGCTGATGGAGCCTTGCTCGATAAACGGTCAAAGCCTTCCCTGTCCCATATTATCGGACTGAGTAATATGCCCGATAGTTTTTCGATCCCCTTCGCCCGCCAGACGGGTTCTGAGGGCCGCAGGGCGCTGCTCAGTGATCGTGCCGCGATGAGAAACCAGGACGCCAACCCCGGCCATGTCAGAGATGCGGGCGCGCCGCTGAGCGGCCCTGGGGATTTATCGAGCCTCTATGCAATTCACCCTATGAGGTGAAATTTACGCAATGCTTCAGCTGCAAACGCATGGAATAATAAGGATCTGTTCTGAAATTCAAGAGAACGGCGGCCAAGCTTGCAAGCCGGCCGCCGCTGGAGAGGTGCGCAGAAGCGCCAGTTTTCCGATCAGCAAGGGCCGCCGGACGATGAGGGAAGAAGGATCGGGCTGGCTTCCATGCAGACGGTCTGGCCGCCGGGCAGCTGAGGGATTTCCCCCGCGGGGCGCAGATCCAGCGCCAGGGCAACATCCCAGGCCGGGAGGTTGAGGCCGCACAGGCTGGTCATCGGCAGACCGCCTGACATCCGCGGATTGACCTCGAGGATAAATTGCCGCCCATCGGCATCCTCGCGGGTCTGCATATTGCAGATACCGTTCAGGCCATATTCCCGGGCCAGGGCTCGGGCCAGCTCAAGCGCCTCGCCCTCCATCTCGATATGCTGGGTGCTGCCCTGCTTGACCCGCGCAGCGCCGGCAAGCATCTCCCCGTCTCTGGAGAGGAAATCAACCGAACGTTCGACGCCCGGCAGGAAGCGCATAAGCATCATGTCTTCGCCGGCCGGGACGTCCGGGAGCAGGCGGCGGAAGCTGCGGGTCGACATCTCGAAGAAGCTGTTGCGGAGGAGGCGGTCCAGATCGCTACCCTCTTCCTTGAGGATCCGGAAGCCGGACCCGTAGATCCCCTCAACCGGCTTCACGCAGAACCCGTCAGGGGCAAGGCCGTCCTCCTTCATGATGCTCATCGCATCATCGAATTCAGGCCCGGACCGGAAGACTTCAAACGCAGCCACGGGCAGGCCCAGCCCTTCAAGATCCATGCAGAACAGATCCTTCCGGCAGAGGACCCGCAGCGCATCCGGACCGGCTGGAAGGTGCAGGCGGATGCCCGCGCTCTCGAACGCATCCCGATACGCCCACATGGCCTCTGGAAAGCGCTGTGCAATCACCAGGTCCACATCCATTTCCTGGGCGTTTTCCAAGACCCATTCCGGGTAACCATCGCTCTCTTCAGGTTCCACCAGGAAATGGTCGGCCGCCATTTGAACCGGTGCGGCCGGGTTGTCGTGAGAGGCGATCAGGAAAGCGCTGCTGCCAAACCCGTCCCGCACCAGCCTCATGGCCTGTGCGGTGACGGAAAGCCCTTTCGTATACCAGACGTTCATTTTGAAATCCGTATCAATTTTCGCATATCTTACATGACGAAGTTTTCTTCCGCCAGGAGATCGGTCCAATCAGCTTCGCTGCCGTCTTCAGCCTCCGCCACATTGACCAGGAAACGCTCCTCGGTTTCAGGGACCTCAATGCAGAACAGCTCCCGCCCCTCGACTTCGACCTTGTAGGCCCGAAGGTCCTCAAGGGTGATCCCGCGGTCTTCACTGAAGGCGATCTTGTCTTCGCCGATGCGGAAGTCCTCGATGATGTCGAGCTGCAGGTATTTCTCAGACTGGCTGCCGATCAGATCGTTCCAGTTCTGCAGGTCTCCATCTTCCATCAGGAACTGATCCCGACCCGCGCCGCCGGTCATCTCATCCCGGCCGCTGCCGCCGCGCAGCACATCATCGCCCGCGCCGCCGAACAGCCGGTCATCACCCGAGCCGCCATCGAGCGTGTCATTCTCGGTGCCGCCGTAGAGGAGGTCATTCCCGGCCTCGCCGTACAGGAGGTCGTCGTCCAGACCGCCTGCAAGCGAGTCATTTCCCTGGCCCCCGTAGATGGAATCCTCCCCCTTGCCTGCGTCGACGATATCGTTGCCGGCGCCAGCCATGAAATGCACCGAAGCGGTTTCCTCAGTGCTCCCTGAGCCGCCATGGTCATGTTCGCCGGAAGCGTTGGAGCCATGGACCTGCGTGTCCGTCATCCAGTCGTCGCCGCTTGTTCCCATGGCATGCGTGCTGTTCACGTCGATGCGGTTGAAGGCGCCGGACTCTCCATCCGCTTCGTGAAGGGGGACAGCGTTCTGTGGATCCGCGTAGCGCACCACCTCAAGCGCCGACATGTCGTCTGGATTTGGCGTGAAGTGCTGTTCGGTGCCGCCCTCCCGGGCGCCCTCAAGGGCAAAGATGGCCTTGTCTTCAAACCTGAGCCATTGCTGGCCATTGTAGGAGACGACGTCAATCCCGTCAGGAAGGTCATGCAGGTCGAGAACCTGACCCTCGAACACAAGGGTGTCACGAGAGGGGTCGAAGTCGTCGATGCGGCCCAGGATGGGCGACTTGACCGCTGCAAGATTTTCAAACTCGATCCGGTCCTGACCGGCCCCGGTATAGACGTGGAATGCCTGGCGGCCGGAGTCGTTTGTCATGTCGAGAATGATCCGGTCATCACCATCTCCGGTGCCGATATGGACCTGTCCGCTTCCCGGAACCGAGGCGGCCACAGTGTCATTGCCGCTTTGGGTATAGACGCCGGTCAGCCCGGATGAGCCCAGAGCCCAGGCGACATCATCGCCGCCCCCGGTGATGATCTTGTCCCGGCCGCCGCCGCCAATCACCACATCGTCGTCGGCACCGCCGGTGAGGCGTTCGCCTTGCGAGGTCCCGGTGATGTACTCTCCGCTGATAGAGGCCGGGTCAACGTCCGGGGTTTCGGGAACGCGGCTTTCAAAGCTGCCGTCGCCCCGGCCCGGATCGCCGCCGCCCTGGTCTCCATTGTCATGATCATTGCCGTCCGGGGCGGCGCTGTCGTCCTTGTCGCCATACTTTGAAATTAGATAGGCGATCATGGTTCCGAATTTGGCGAGGAACAGGAAAATCTTCATGGCTGTGCCTTTCATCAGTTTTTCGCATTATGACCAAATCAGGGCAGCGCGCGAATTCCTGTTCAACGTTGTCCACAGTTTCCAGGTGGCCACCCCGGACCCTCCGGCTCTGCCTGGACGGTGCGCTCCAGAGCGCCAGAACAAGAAAGCCCGGCCGCGGATGCGGCCGGGCGGTTCACTGCGGGGGCAGGGGGGCGGTCAGATAGAGGGGGTCTCGTCTGCCTCTTGCTCGCGCCTGTTGTTCTCGATTTCTTCGGTCAGATCCTCCTGAAGAATATCAAGAGCACCGAATTCGGGGCCGACATCCTCCATGCCTTTCGGCAGAACCGAAATGCGAAGTGCCCCCGGATCGTTTTCCGGTTCGCAAACGCGAATGGACGCATTCCCGAGGGTCAGCCAGCAGCCCCCGTCGACCTCGTATTCGCCATCTTCCAGGACGGGACCGTTTTTCTCGATGCGAAGCTGGGAGCGCTGAAGGCTGCGCGGCGCGTAGCCGTACACCGCCCTGCGGACGCCTGCATCATCTGTCCATGTCTGCAGGGAAGGATCCAATCCTGCAATCCCGTCGAAGTCATGGTCCGCATCGAGCGGCTGTACAGGGTAGGTTGCTCCGTTTTCGACATAGGTTTCCATGCGCTCTTCATAGAAAGGCAGGCCGGGCTGGGCATCCGCATCCCGGTCAAAGAGAACGTATTGCACATCGTTGGCGGCCGCCATCGAGAGGCAAAGGTGAAGGTCCGGCGGCAGCTGCGGATCATCCTGCGCTGTGAAGTCTTCATCACGGGCATGGGTCGTTGAGAGGAAGAAGCCCTCATCCCGCTCCATGAAGCCGAGGCGGCCCTCATCAGCCTTGCGGCTCATCCAGTCACGGGTGTGAACCGTGAGATGTCCGGTGGACAGGTCGATTACGGGGATACGATTGAGCTTCATGCGCTGGTCCTTTTCCTGTTCGATGCCATAGAGCAGCATGCAACAGAGGAAAAGACAATAAGCAAATTCGCAAATGCGAATGGGCACGGCGATTAAGCCGTGCCCCACCACCACGAAGACGCGAAGCTCAGAGAGTCAGTCGCTTGCAGCTTCATATATGATTTACAGATAGATAATCAAGTTATTCGCAAATGCTCGGGTTAGATTTTCCGTGATGACTTCGCTTCCAAGGCTGTGCGGATGAGAAGATCTTCGCCCGCCATCGCGCAAAGCTGCACCAGCTCCGCTTTTCCCGCACCCGCCAGCCTGGGATAGCTCGGCGTGTTGTCCAGAATGCCGGCGTCCCGCAGGCGCGCCCAGCTTTCCTTGTGGGAATTTCGCATTTCGTCAAAGCTGTAGAATGTGACAACCCTGGCTGCGAGCTGGCCGTCAGTGCGGCCTTCGATATCAGGCAGCTCTTCGCGGCGGCAGAAATACAGCCCGTCCGCAGTCGGGACGATGAAGCGGCCGGTAATGCCGCACTGATTGGCCGCGGCGCACCAGGCAATCACCGGGCGCAGCATCGCGATCTGGCTTTCTGCGTCCGGCGCTCCGGCGCGCAGGGCAAGGCGTTTCAGGATATGGAGATCAATCAAGACTTCGAGGCCGCTTTCAACCGCAAACCCCGCCTCGTCGCGGGCTGGTCGGGTTTCGAAATTGATGGCGTTGGCGACCACCCCAATCCCCTTGTAGAGAGATCGCGAATTCATCGTGGAGAGATATGCCCAGTGGCCGATCCGGCAGGACGCATCATGCGCCGCGCCCAGCGAGCAGGGGCCGGCATCAGATGCCAGGGCGCGCAGCCCGCGCACCCGCCCTGTGCGTGTGCGGGCGTCGATCCTGATTTGGCCTTTGCCAGCTGTGGCATGGCGGTCCTCAATGGCGTCGTGGATGCGCCTGGCAGCTTGGACCGCTTCGAGTTTTCGCATTTTTGCGGGAGAGAGACGTTCTTGAATCACTTGGATCGCTCCGTGGTCGCCTGACCCGGGTCATTCTCTCCAGCTGTCCGGTCCTGCCCGGCCGCAAAAGCGGCGTGGTATCTGGCAGATTTCCCGGTGCGGACGGTCCCGGTTTCATGCAGGGGCGGGCCGCGGCTGGAGGGCTGAAGACTGCCCGTGCCAGAATGTGAAAATCTAATATGGACCCTTGGTAGACGCCTCGGTTCAGTTGCGCAATAGGAAATTCGCAAAATTTGAGGGGCGGGCAGGCGATCGCCGGAAAGCGGCGCCTGTGAGTGCAGCGCAGGGCGGGCCCGCGCTGCCTGAATTAATGCTGGGATGGCTCGCCAAGCGTTGTTGCCGGGGTCCCGACACCGGAGATGATGCGGCGGGTGTGATCATCGAAACTGCTTACCAGCGGCAAAAGACGAGGATCGTCCGGCCCGTACATTCTCATCGCGCCATCACTGGGGCCGATGATGATCCGCCCGTCACCAATCGCCCGGGAAGCCCCTTCCTTCAGGTGGGGGAGGGATAGGGCCGCTTTATGCCGCCGGCGTGCGCTGATTGCGCACATAGGATCGAATAGTATCGATGGGTGCGCCTCCGCAGCTGGCGGCAAAATAGCTCGGCGACCAGAGCCCCTTCCGGCTCAGACGCCGTAGATCTTCCCGGTCGCGGAGCAGCAGCCGCGACCCAACCCCCTTCAACGAGTTGACCAGCTTCGAGATCTGGACCGTGGCCGGGTACTCCACCAGCAGGTGGACGTGATCGTCCTCGCCGTCGCACTCCACGAGCTTCGCCCCGAAATCGGCCGCGACCTTGCTGAAGGCGGTGCGCAGGCGCTCATGCGCGTCCTTGTCCAGGACGCCGCGGCGGTACTTGGTCACAAAGACCAAGTGCAGGTTCAGGCTGCAGACGACATGTCTGCCGGTTCGGTATTCCAGATTGACGTGCCTCAGGCCAAGTTTTAGTTTGCGACTATGGAAATTATCAGGGGCCATGTCTACACCCTTTACCCGTCGCAGGAGCAGGATCATCTGCTCTCGCAGACGGCAGGTGTCGCGCGCCTCGTCTACAACCTGGCCCTGGAGCAGCGCCGGACCTGGGGAGGCAAGCCCTATGCCGGCGGCGCACCGCGCGTCTTCGGCGCCAAGCGGCTGTCGCGCGAGCTCGCCGAGCTTCGCGCATCGGAGCCGTGGATCGCCGCGGTCAGCCAGACCGCGCAAAATCAGGCCCTGATCGATCTGGACCGGGCCTATGCCAACTTCTTCGAGGGCCGCGCAGGCTATCCGCGCAAGCGCAAGAAGGGGCAGGACGACAACTTCCGGCAGGCCGGGCGCGAAATCGCGGTCCGGCGCCTGAACCGGAAATGGTCCGAGGTCCGCATTCCCAAGATCGGATGGGTGCGGTACCGCGACACGCGCAAGCTGCGTGCGAAAAAGGATGTATCAATTGATATCCGCAATGCCACGATCAGCCGCCGCGCCGGCGGGGGCTGGCAGATCTCGATCGCGCCGCTATGCGGCCGCTCGCGCCCGGCTGGCAAAGCTGAAGGGCAAGCAGGCGCGGATCCGGGCCCATGCGGCGCATGTTCTCAGCCGCGACCTGGCGGGCCGGTTCGGTCTCGTGGCCATTGAGGACCTCAAGATCCGGTCCATGACGCGCTCTGCACGCGGGACGCGCGAGGCCCCGGGGCGCAATGTCGCCCAGAAGTCCGGCCTGAACCGGTCTATCCTGGGTATCGGCTGGCATGCGCTGGAGCGCATGCTCGGATACAAGCTCGAGGAAACGGGCGGGGTCCTGGTCAAGGTCCCGGCCGCATACACCAGTCAGACCTGCGCCGCTTGCGGCCATGTGGATGCGAGGAGCCGCGAAAGCCAAGCCCTCTTCGCCTGCACCGCCTGCGGCTCCGAGGCCAATGCCGACACGAATGCGGCACGTAATATCCTGGACCGGGCCCTGAACCCGGACCGCTACCGGCGGGGGAACACCCCGTTGCTGGACGTGGAGGCTTCGGCACTGGCCGCCTGCGAAGCGTCAACTCGACTCAAACGGCAGCAGCTCGATGCCGCTGCCGTTTGATGGGAAATCCTCGTCCTTCAGGGCGGGGAAGATGTTAAAGCGTCATGGACATTGCCTTCGAACCAGATCTCCACGGCGTCATTCCTGACAACCGGAAGCCCATCTTCGCCCGCTTCGCATAGGATTGCAGAGCCGGGCGCCAGCTCCCGGCAGATGTCTTCATTCAGTTGAACCAGAAGTCCGTCTGGAGAAATTACCGTCATGCGTGTCTCCCTTTTGGCGGCAATGGCCCAAAGGGAGACCGATGTGCAAGACTGAATGCAGCAATCAAATTCGCAAATCAGGAGCGGGGAATGCGGATCCTGTCGGTTTTGCCATTGGCGCCCGTGATGCTGTACTTGATGTAGCCGTCGCGGATCGTGATCTTCATGTCCATCGGGCCTTCAGCCGCTTGGCTGATCATGCTGATGCGGCCAAGGACATAGTGCCCGAGGAACATCGACATCATCGGGCCGGAGCTTTCTTTCAGGTGGCGCCATGCGTCTTCGCCGGTATACGCCGCGCCGCCGTAGCGCTGGTAGGCGTCAAGAAGCTGTTCGGACCGTTCCCCTTCCAGCTTATGCAGCGCCAGCAGAACCGGACGGTAACCGGAGGCACTGCAGTCTCTCGGAAAGAGCAGCTCATCATGGAAGCGCGCCCGGCGGCTCGGCGCTTCGGTCATGCGGCATTTGAAATCGTAGGCGCTGTTGCCGACGATGAAGTCGACCGGCCGCCGCTGGCGGTTTCCGGTGCTGCGCCGGATGGGGGAGGTCCGGCTGGAGTGGCGCGTCCCGCCCATCGCATTGGCGGCGATCTTCATGAACAGGAATGCGGTCTCCTGAGCGGCGCGGTTGTCGATGTCGTAGAGGTGTTTGCGCAGACGCAGCAGAACGGCCACGGCTTCCGGCGAGGCCAGGCCGAACTCCAGCATGCCGCGGGGCGCAAGCTCATCGATTTGGGGCAGCGGCTGGGTTTTGCGGATCTGGGCGAATTTCACACGTCGTTTATGAATTTCGCAAAGACATTCGAAGGCCCGCTCGAAGTCCTCGATTTCCTGGGCGGCCTGCTGGAAGATTTCCGGCAAATTCACCTTGGCGCGTTCCGGCTTGGAAAACTCCGGCATCGAGGGCGGCGTTTCGTAATACGACCGCCCCGGCCGCGCGCCATCCGGAAGCGCAGAGATGGCCCCCGGCTTGCCCAGATCCCTTTCGAGGAAACCGATCACCCCCGCGAGATCCGCGTCAGCAAGTTCTACTTTGGCCTTGGTGGATTTGAGAGACCGGCACCGCTTGATCAGGGCCGATTGGGTGCCGCTCAGGCGCGCGTCACGGGATTTGGGCATCGAGTAATCCTTTGCTGAAATGTGCCCTGCCGGGCAGGAGTTCAGCAAAGGATAGAGCGGCTGCGAAAATGCGAAAAGAAAGCCGTGCAGGTTGTCCACATAGACGTGGTTGCATTTAGGGGCGGGGAAATCTCTCAGGTGGCCCATGAGCAAACTAGCTCGCGAAATCAGCCTCAGTAGCGCGCGAGATGATATCCATAACCCGAAATACGATCCTCAGGATGGAAAGTGGTTTGCGACGGGATGCCGGTGTGCTCGAAGAAATGAGTGTCGCAACCTGCGGTCGTGGCTTGACTTGCGCTGAAGGATGCAGGCGAAGTCTTTTCGGAAGAATAGGTGTTTCGGGGAATGACAAGTGTTCTGGAAAAAGAAGACAATTGGGGGCAGCGTCTCGTACGGAAATTCGAGCGCCATAGCAGATAGGTATAACTCCGGAGTTGGCTTCCTGCAGGTAGGCCTCATCGACAAAGCAATCGGCGTGTTTTCAGAGTTGCTGGAAGAGGACCACCCCTCAGCCATCTACAACCTAGCCTTGCTGTACTCGCAGGGGCACGGCGAACGGCTTATGCTTCCCGAAGCTCCGCAGCTCATGCGGCGTGCTGCAGAGCTTGGACATGAAGGAGCTGCTCGATATTATGCGATCTATGAACAGTTTCAGGGTTTTAAACCGGAGGAGGGATCAGGGCTTTCGACTTGCCTAGGCATGGTTGGTGACGGCACGGTGCCGCTGATCCTGATCAATGCCATATCGATGGATCTGCTCCTTAGAATGGGCTCGGCCGGAAGCGCGTATCTCTACGTCGTGAAGGAATTTGTGGACCTGATGGACGTCAGTGAAAAAGCCGACGAGTTCATGGAAAGCATAGGTTTCCAAACGAAGGAGGGGGACGAGTTGGCGTCACTGAGGGAGCCGGATGACCCAGCCCCTGAGGTCCCCCTGAATTGCCAGGCAAAAATGGCGATGACTATGAAGGAATGTGTCGATTTACGTGGGATGAGAGATGAAACAGCGATGTTCATTCGCTTTTCGGTTGCAGGGATAATCTGCAAAGCACACAGCCTAATCGATCAGTGCGACCTTCCACCCATCGAATTCTATCAGGAATGAAGCCCGGCCGCTCGCGGCGCGCCACGCAGCCGGGCGTGGCATCCAGGTTGAATTAGGACCTTGCAGGAGTAATTACCGGCACGATTTTATCCTTGAGGATCAGCCTTTCATGCTGATGCTGTCGGTGCAGAACGAGGTGTTCGGGATCAGGTCCATTTCGATGCGCTGACATGCCTCCCGGAGATCGCCGCGGTCAGCATCGAGATCGATACTCTTGCCGTCGATCATTGCCTGAACAACCGGGCGCAGGCGCGGCCGGCCAAGCTCCGGGTCCATCAGGCGCACAAAGACAAGCCGGGTTTCAATGTGCGGGGCGATCCCGTGCCGGCGGCGCCACGCGCGGAGCTGGCCGCGCATTTCTTGCAGGAAATCCTCCTGCTTGGCGCGGCGGTCCATTTCGGCCTCAAGCCGCTTGCGATTACGCGATTCACTGTCCTGCTTCAGGTTCTCATAGGTGTTGGAGCACAGGCGAACGATGCCGTAGGCGCCAAGAATGACCAGGAACAGGGGAAGAAGCACAGAAAGCGCGTTGGATTTCAGGGATGTGCCCATCCAGGCGTGAGAATATGCATCCGCCGCCAGAATGATGGTGTTTGAGATGTAGATTGCCAGGTAGACGGCACAGGCGACAGCCATGAACGCGACAACTGCAGCCGCCGAAACCACCAAAGAGATCAGCTTGGATCTCCGCATCAATCGACCCCCTCATCGCTGGCTGGCCGAATGCGGACGGTCACATGCTCCACCGGGAAAGGCCCGTTCCCGACCAGCCATGTCTTCAGGCGTCTGGCGCAGCCTGCCAGAATTCCGGCCGGGCCGGGCCGCGTGACTGCTTGGTTTTCCGGGTTGCTTGCAACCATGAGGTCATCCTTTCCCGTTCGGGGCTTGAAGGTCGCCAGCTGCAAACCTGGCAAGAATATCGGCTTTGACAGCGGCATCAGCAGCCGCCTCATCTGTGCCGCGGTAGAGGGTGCGCCCCTGCGGGTCCTGCACGGTCAGGACCGCCTCTGCACCGAGAACGGTCTCGTCGCAAAAAGCGGTCTGTCGCGTCCAGCGCTGCCCGCCGGCCAGAATGGTTTCCGGCCAGCTCAGCAGTTCAGCCGGGTGCCAGGGAAGCACGCCGGGAAGGGCGGGCTGCGGCATCAGCCCACCATCTCCAGCCACGCCTCTTCACCGATCACCTTGACGCCCAGGCCGCGCGCCTTGTCCTCTTTGGAGCCAGCACCCGGACCGGCGATGAGGATATCGGTTTTTGCCGAAACCGACCCTGCCACCTTCGCGCCCGCTGCTTCCGCCTGTTTCTTGGCGTCCGAGCGGGACATCTTGACCAGCTTGCCGGTGAAAACCACGGTGAGGCCCGCAACCGCACTGCCGGACACCACCGGCGCCTTCATATCGGCAATGATCATCAGGCCCGCGAGGCGCTTGATGGCCGAAAGACCCTCCCCATGCGAGAATGCCGCCCGCAGCGCGCCAACCACCGCATCTCCGATCCCATCGATCTTCTGCAGGCTTTCGGCCTCCGCCGTATCCCCGGCGGCCATCTGCTCGCAAGCCAATGCAAAGGCATTCCAGCTGAGGTAGTGCCGCGCCAGGAGCGCAGCGGTGCTTTCACCGACATGCGGAATACCCAAGGCGTAAATGAACCGGTCAAGTTCCGCGCTTTGGGACACATCAATGGCATCGAAGAGTTTGCGCACCGACGCAGCGCCCCATCCGGGCTGGGAGGCAAGCCAGCTTTGCCCCGGTACACGGCACAGAGCATCCCGCTCGGACAACGTGAAAATATCCGAGGCTTCGCGTACCGGCAGCTCGATGCAGTCCCAGAAGAATTCGACCTGCTTTTCGCCGAAGCCGTCGATATCCAAAGCCGCCCGGGACACCAGGTGCCGCAGGCGTTCGCGACCCTGCGCCGGGCAGACCATGCCACCGGTGCAAATATGGCGCGAGCCCTCTTTGCGCACCGGACTGCCGCATTCGGGGCAGGTGGCGGGGAAGGCAAAGCTGACCGCATCATCCGGGCGCTTGGAGACATCCACATTGCCGACCTTCGGGATCACGTCACCGGCCCGGTAAACTTCCACGAAATCACCAGCACGGATGTCGATGCCGCCCCGGATCATCTCGCCGCTGGAATCCCGGCCCTGGATGTAGTCGAGGTTGTGCAGAGTTGCATTGGATACGACAACGCCGCCCACAGTCACCGGTGCCAGCCGGGCCACGGGAGACAGCGCGCCGGTCCGGCCGACCTGGATCTCAATGGCCTCAAGCCGTGTCCATGCCCGCTCGGCCGGAAATTTATGCGCAACCGCCCAGCGGGGCGTCGTCGAGCGGAAGCCGAGCGCGCCCTGAAGCTCCAGGCTGTCGACCTTGTAGACTACGCCGTCAATGTCGTAGCCCAGATCGGCGCGGGCTGTGAGGATCTGCTCGTAGTGGGAAACCAGGTCGGCGCTGCCGGAGCACCGCTTCATCAGCGGGTTCACCTTGAAGCCCAAGCCGGCGATCCGCTGCATGGCATCGAAATGCGAGCTGGCAAGCTGCTCGGAGACATCTCCCCAGCCATAGGCGAAGAAGGAGAGCTTGCGCGCGCGCGTGACTTCCGCATCCTGCTGGCGCAGCGACCCGGCCGCGGCGTTGCGGGGGTTGGCAAACACGCGAGACCCTTGCCCATTCCGGGCCGCCTCATTCAGCTCTTTGAAGACCGCATGCGACATGTAGACTTCGCCGCGGACCTCAAGAACCCGGGGCGCGGACGCGGGAAGCTGCTGGGGGATATCGGCGATCGTCAGCGCATTGCGCGTGACATCCTCGCCGGTCTCCCCATCGCCGCGGGTTGCCGCATGGACCAGTTTGCCGCCTTCGTAGCGCAAGGACAGCGCAAGCCCGTCAATCTTCGGCTCAGCGACATAGGCATCCGCCTCAGCGGTGGCGGTCCGGAAGCCTTCCACGTCCTCTTCGGTGAAAGCATTGCCGAGCGACAGCATGGGAACAACATGGCGGATTTCACCGAAAGCTGCCGAAGGGGCCGCGCCGACTTTCTGGCTGGGGCTGGACGGTGTCGCCAGCTCGGGGTGGAGCGCTTCGATCTCAAGCAGCTCCCGCTTCCAGCCGTCATAGACAGCATCGTCAACGCGCGGAGCATCATGCGTGTGATAGTCGGTGTTGGCCTGCTCGATCAGGCCGGCGAGCTCAGCGTGGCGTTCAGTGACGGACATGGAAACCTCTGGAAAAAGAATTTGCGAAAAAGTAACAGCGAGGATCAGGCGAGGCAATGCGAAAAACAGATACCAGTTTCAATTTTCGAGACAACTGAGGATCATTCCTCAAAACAAGGAGTGGATTTCATGAGCGACCAGGGAAGCCCCAGCGCCAAGCGCGCCAGGAAAGCGATCGCGTGTTTGACCTTTGGCGCCGTATGCACCTTTGCGGCGCACACTGCGATCTCACATGTTTTGGAGGCAAGCAGGGTGCTGAAGGGCGTCCTCGATACGCCGGGCAAGGTCGTTTTTGCCGAACATGCCCTTGGTATCCGTGATGGTCTGGCGGATCAGGGTGTCGAAATGTCAGCCTATGACGAACGGCTCGCCAGGATCGAAGAGGCCAGGGATGCCCAGCTGTCTCTCGCTCTGGCTCCGGTTTACGAGGATGGCTACGACCGGGCTTCGGCCGGGATCTACGGAACGGATAATCTCGAGGCATATCTGGCCGCCATCGAAACGAGCCGCGCAGACCTTCTTGACCAGTTGAAGGTCCTCGAGTCGCCGCGCTGGACCGTCGCCACGGTGGAGCCGCTTGCATCGGCTGACGTCTACGGGCTCGATGCCAATGACCAGCTCATCTATGAAGCCTTCTGGTCGGCCCGCGCGAAAGCGGAGGAGATCGGGGGCGAAGGGCGCGGGGAGGCCATCTTCCAGCTCATGATGAGCGATGTGGCGCACGATCAGCTTCGCGAGGCATTCAGCCAGGATACCGGGGTTCCGTCATTTGGCGAGGAGGCGCAGCAAAGCATGGCGGGCTTTCTCACCGCAACCGGGATCTACGATGATCCCTTCGCCGGCAACCAGGTCTCCGCTCATTATTCGAACCTGGAGGCCGGGCCGGGCGCGCGCATCCTGATGAGCTACAATGCGGTCCTTGAGAACTTCCGGGCCGAGCACGAACCCGAGTATGACTCCGCGTCCGCGGAAGGCATCGGCTTTGCTTTCTGAGGCGTGCCGGGCGGGGCCGGTTCCGGCGTTGCAATAATACATCTGGAAGTTCCGCGCCCTCGCTGTAATATGCGAAAAAGTAATTCAGGAGGCGAGAATGCAGGAACTCAATCTCATCACCGGAAAAGCTGGCAGCCGTTTTGCCGGTCGATACTTCGTGCGGCCGGAGCCTCATCAGAAGCTGGTCCGGCTTGAGCTGCGCCTGCTGGGCGCAAGCTATAAGGGAACCGCTTACCTCCTGCCCGCCGATGTATCGGAGCGCGCCCTGCAGCGCCTGAACCGGGCGGCAGGGTTTGATGAGGCCGCAAGCCGCGGGGAGGGTCTGCAAGAACACCGTGTGCGCTGCGAAGAGCTCGAGATCGCCCAGCTGAAGCTTGCCGCAAGCCGCAAAGGCATCCAGGCTCAGCAGGCGGCCCTTGCTGCCGCAAAAGCGCGATTGCAGGCCCTGAGCCCGGCAGAGCGCGAACTGATGGCGCGCATCATTGCTGAGAAGGTCGCGGAAGCCGATCGTTTCCGGACGCTCATCGCAGCTGGCACCGTTCAGGCCGGCGATGAAATCCATGCGGATGGCATCGGCAGGACGGTTGAAGCGCTTGGTCCGGCCTGGAAGGTGACCGCTGGTGAGCTGCCCCGCCTGAAAGCGCGCTTCCCTGACGCGGAAGCTCTGATGCCGGGCGATATGGTGCAGTATGCGTTCTGGCCGGAAGCGGAAGAAGACGCGGCCCATGAGATGGTCGCCGCCTGAGGCGGAATGGAAAGCGCGCGCCGGGGCGCGCGCCAATTCCTGGTCGCCTTTTCAGAGCGAGGGTTCGGGCGAAGCATCGCGGCTGGCGAGCACCTCGTTGAGGTGAATGCACCCCTCTTCCAGATGGGCAAGCGTGTCGAGCTTCTTCCAGTCGCTCTGCGTCCGCATTTCTGTCCGCTCCGCATCGATGGCGGCGCAGGCAGGATCCAGAGACTGGATCTCAGTGAAACCAATCTTGGTCATGGCGTATTTCAAAGCGGCTTCCGCCGGGGAGCGTGCGATGATCATTTGATCCGCCGCTTGAGGCAGAAGCCGCCCTTCGGGGCCAAAGAGATATTGCTGCGCATCTCCAGCTGAGATGTTCTGCAGGGCGGTTTCGAGGATCGCAAAATCCGCAAGAGATTCCTCGATGCCGATATTGTCGATCCGCACACCCGCCAGCCGCACTTCCGTCAGTGCGGCATCAGCCGAAACCACCAGCGGCAACGCACAACCGGGCAGGCTTTCCAAGAGGTCCGCGACCTCCTGAGCCAGCTCTGCCGTGTCTGCTTCGCTGAGTTTACCGTCGGCCTTGGCGTAGGGGCCGAATTCCTTGTCCGCACGCAGCATGGCGTTGCCGCTGCCGCGGGCCGCCGCGATCAAGGTGCTGATTTTCTGCAGGCTGCTGAGCTGCCGGGTGATGATGTCGGTCATGATGCCTCCGTTTCTCTCAACAAGCTAAAATGGATATGCGAAAACACAAAAGAAGTATTCCTGCTGGCGGAAAATGACTGTTTCAGGATGCAGCAAAAATCGATTTTTTGAATGATTGCTTTCCCTCCGTGAATATGCGAAAAAGTGAGCGTTGATTTAGATTGGACGACAGATATGACAACACACCAGTTTTGTGGTGTGCAGTGTGACGCGCTTGCCGGACTTCTGGCTGGCCGTCCTCACGGCACAGTGTTCCTGGCCGCCGCGCGGATCGGCGCCGGCAATAGCATTACAGGCGTTTGCGCCTCGATGGTCGGCGAAGAGATGGTGCTGCATGTGCGGGACTACGCACCGCGAGCCGCCGTTGCGCATCAGCATGAAATGGTTTCGGAGATGGTCAAGCTGTCTCAGGTGGCCCTCTTGGACGGGGCTCCAATTTCGACCCGCATTCTCGCTGCCGGCACCGCTGACCAGTGCAAGCGGATCGAAGCCATTTTTTCCGGTGATGAGCTGCGTGCTTTCCGGACCGCCGGGGAACACCTGAAAGGGCGCCGGGTCAAAGTCGTCCGTGCCGATATGACAGGCGAAGATGTGAAAAAGCTTGTCAGCGATCTGAAGTCGATCTTCGAGGCGCAGCAGCAGGAGTCCGGTGCGGACGTACTGGCTGACGAAAGTGACGATGAAGCCGGGCGCGACCTGGCGATGGCACCTGGCGAAGCCGCGGCGGAGGCCGAAATGGCTGCGGATCCTCAGGAGGCACCGGCCATTGACGCCGAGCCGCAGGAGCAGGACGCGCCCGCAGAGCAGGCGGCTCCGCAACCATTTGTCCGCAAAGAAACCCTGCCGGAGATCGTCGACATCACGCCGCCGGAAGAAGATGCGGCCGCGGTTGACGGCCCGGAAGAGGGCAAGGGTTCCCAATGCACTATGGTCCGGCTGTGCCGCCTGTCTGAAACGGAACTGCCCGACAAGTGCATGAAGTGGCCTCTGATCGGAATGCTCTTGCTGCTTGTCGTCATCAGCGTGCTCGTGGGGTGACCCCCGGTGCCCCGCAAAGTTGAGCTCGCCCTGCGCGGACAGGCCTACACCAGCCAATTGACCCTGGTCGATGCGCTGGCGGCTGCCGCGCGGGTCGCCAGGAAGCGCTACCAGCGCGGCAGGTTCTCGCCGCGGGGGTGGAAGGCATCGGATCCTGAGAGCTACCTGAAGGCTGTCGAGCTGGGCGTGATGCGGAGCATCTTCACGCGTGTGACAGCGGGGCGGGGCTGAGCGCAATTCCCGTCGAAATGCGAAAATTATTGTGGAGGCAGTTGATGCCTGATGTAGAGAATGCGGACGCACTGTCCCCGGAAAAGAAAGGCGCGGGCAAAATCACCCTGTCTTTTTCCGTTCCGAGCGACCCGTTTCAGCGGGACCAGATCCCGGAGATTTACGCGAAGCTGCGCGAGGCGGCCGGCATCGCCGACAACCCGTCAGCCTTTGCGGAGGTTTGCAAGAATTCCGGAACGCATATCCTGAAGCTCCTGAACCCGAAGGCGGAGGACCATATCCTCCGGTTCCCGATTGCCGGAAGCAACCAGGCGCCGAAGTTTTTCCCGAGCATGAATGCGCGTTTCGGCAAGTTCGCAAAGATCCTCTATCAGCCAGTTGCTATTGAGGGGACCGAGGAGGCCAGGAGCCTTCTGGAGCATGTGATGCAGCCCGATGGCCTGTCTCCTGAGATTGAGGCATCCTTCGTGGCCGCGTTCTCAAAGGAAAGCCTGGAGGCGATTTGCGAAAAATTGAAGGAAGAGCGGACCGGGGTTGCAACCCTGCCGGCTCAGAACTTTCCGATCGTCTATGCTCCGGATCCGGACGGGGGTGAGCTGCAGCTGACGCCAATCTCTCCGATGCAGTCCTACAATGGCTTCAAGGCTGAGGTCATCCCCAAGAAGGGCGTCAAGGAGCCGATCCGGCTGATGCGGCAGGATGTGTCCTCCAAGATGCAGAACATCTCCGTTGCCATCGGCGGGCCGCGGGTGCGCTTCTATGGCAGCGTGCCGCCCGCGATGATGCGGGACGAAGCCGCGCTGCTGCGTATGATCAAGGGCGGCCCGGTGCCCGCTCCATCCTCCTATGAACTCAGCGACCGCCTGGACCATCTGGTCAAGCTCCACACCGCCAGGGCCGAGCATGCCAACGGAAAGGGCTACTTCAACGCCGAGATGGAACACGGCATGCGGCGGCTGATCTCCTGGATCATTGATGAGGCGATTACCTGGCTGGATGAGACTCTGGATGCGGCCCGGGAAATGGAGCCGGACTTCGAGATGCCACAGACCGATATCGGCCTCCTGCTCCTGAACGGATACCGGAGGGAAAAGGTTGCCCGGGAAAGGCTGCGTGCCGCCCTGGGGGATCAAACGTTCCGCAAAATTCTCAAGCAAAAGGTGACCTGATGCGGATCCTTATCTCCAATATGTCGGCATCGCGGGTGAACCTGATCCAGAATGATTATGCGGCCGGCCTGCCCAGTCCGACGGCATTCCTGGGTCTTGCGGGTGTCATCTTCAATGATCTGGGTTTTGACCGCTGGCAGGCCCGGGTCTTGCCGGTGCTGCATGAGGTCAGCCCTTCGCTCGGACGAACCCGCCCGGAATATGCGAAAAAAGGAAGAAGGTTTGCGCCGGTAGAGACCGCAGAGGATCTTCATGGCCACGTCGTGTTCAGCCTGGTCCTGGATCTTCCGGAGATCCGGAATACCGATGACATCCGGGTTGCCGCCGAAGGGCGCCGCCTGGCAGGCGGCAGCATCTTTCCGGCCTGCAGATCGAAGCCTGTCAGCGTGTCGTTAATGGCGCCTGATGGCGCGGGGCTGCGCAAATGCCCGCGGGGGCGCGCAGTGATCCCGGGGCTGCGGCCCGATATGCAGGGTGTCACGGCGTTTGGGGAGCCGGGAAGCTTTGGGAAGGTCAAAGCCTGCCTTTTGAAGCGCGCCACGGATGAGGATCCTGCGCCAGGGTATCGCGTTCCGCTTGCCATCGGATACCGCATGATCACCCGGCCGGGAGCCAATCCGATCCCCAAGAACGCCCGCGACGCTCACACGCCGCACGTCTTCGCTGAGCCCGGTGTCGGGGTCGGCGAGCTTGTGTCAGTCAGAAACCCGGCCATTCGCGATCACTATGAGGCTGAATTCTCCAACCTGTTCTGGCGCTGGTCGGCTGCCGGAAATCACATCACGGCCCATCCGTCCTACAACCCTGAAACGCAAGGATCTAACTGATGTCCAACCCAAAACTCGTCACCCGCATGCTGGCATTTTCCCGCTCGGTCCAGATCACAGAAGCGCTGCTTTGGGCGCTGAAAGACGACGGCGCGCGCACCCCGATCGAGGTGGTGGAGAAGGGTGTGCGGGGACAGATCTCCGAGGCAAATGCCAAGAAGAACGAGGGCAAGAGCAACCCCCAGACTGTCGACAGCGCCTCAATCCCCTCGGGATTTGGCCGGCTGTCGATCACGTTCGGCCTGCGTGTGATGCCCTCGGTGATGCAGCCGCATGCCTCTGACAACAGTGACGTGGCGGCCGCATTCTGCCAGGCGGCCCGTGAATATGCAGGCAAAGGCGGCTTTGCATTCCTCGCTGAGCGCTATGTCTGGAACATCCTCAACGGCCGCTTTGCGTGGCGCAACCGCCTGCAGTCCGATGATGCGAAAATCATTGTCAAGCTGGCCGACCTGAAGATCGTGGCAGATCCGCTGATGCTGAGCCTCCGGGATCCGCAGAGCCGCGACGAGATGGCAGCTGCGGTCATCGAGGGGGCTGAACACCTCGATGCCCTGATTGACGCGGTGGCCAAAGGCTTTTGCGAGCGCGCGGTGGACATTGAGGTGGAGTGGCAGTCGGTTCTGCCCGGCGGTGCTGAAGTCTGGCCGTCGCAGGAATACCTGCGCAGCGAGGTGGCTGGCGCCCTCGGAAACAAGGGCCGGGTCTATGCCTCCATCCCCTGCGCGACAGTGCGGGGTCGCGTGCCTCAGGCCTCCATTCACTCCCAGAAAATCGGCGCCGCTCTGCGCCACATCGACGATTGGCATGGGGATGCGGAAAACGGCGCCATTGCCGTCAACCCCTATGGCGGCGTTCAGGAGACCGGCGCGGTCCTGCGGCCGCTGAAGAAAGGCGACGCGGCGAACTTCTACGACATCATGAAGAAGGATTCCGAGATCTTTGCGGACCTGGAGCGCCCGGCGGAGGAAATGAGCGGGAACACGCATTTCTTCTTCGCCAACCTGCTGCGCGGCGGCGTGTTCGGCATGTCCGAAGGCAAAGCTGACGGCAAGGCAGACAGCGAGAAGAAGGACTGAACACGATGACGAGCGCCACTTCCCTGGCGGCCGGGGCGGGACATTGCGATCCCGCCTTCAAGGTCCGCATCCGCCCCTATCGCGAAGTGCTCGATCTGGGGGCGGGGCCGGATATTCTGCGTGCAGTCTTCGGCGCTGTTCATCGCGCAAACCGGCACTCTTCTCCACAGGATTTTGCGGCCATCTCGCTGCCGGCCGCGTCCGGCGCCCGCGGGTATCAGGCGCTTGGCAGCACGATCACTCTCCTTGGCAGCGAGGCCATCCTTTCGGCGGTTGTCGAGGATGAGGGTCTGTCCAAGCTTCAGCGGCGGGACATGTTCTCGGCGCGGCTGCGGGAGGTCGATTTCGAAGCCGGGGCAATGGGCACATACCTTGTCCGGGACCGGTCCCCTGAGAAGGGAAGCGCGGCCGGATCAGCCCGTCAGGCCCGGCGTGATGCCCGTCGTGCCGCCCATATCGCAGCGACACGCGGTTCGGCAGCAGGCCGTGAAGCCCCTGCGGCCCGTCCCGTGAAGCCGGAAGGGTTCATGGGGGGCGGTTTCGTGACGTTGAAAGCGGGACGCAAGATCAGCTTCCTGGCCGGCAAGGCCGTTTGGACCGGCTCGCCTGTGCATGTGAACAGCTACGGGCTGTCCACCCTGACCGGGCTTTCCGTCCTGCCAGCCGCACCTGAGCCGCATGAGTGAGACCCGCGGAACCCGGAATGCGCCACGCCTGCTTGTGACCCATCGCGAGCAGGCGATCTGGCTTGAGCGTGCGCGGGTGCATGCGGATCATGGCCGGGTGATCTACCGCATCGCACAGGATGAGCTGCGAAAAGACTACTCGGTGCCCTATGCGAACCTGGCCATCCTGTTCCTGGGGCAGGGAACCTCGATCACCCAAGAGGCGGCCCGCTTGCTTTCCGAGGAGGGCGTCTTCGTGGCGTTTACCGGAACGGATGGCGCGCCGCTCTTCTATGGCGCCCTCACCAGCTATTCGGGCACCGCGCATTTCCGGCGCATGCTCACGGCATACGCGCAACCGGATGAAAGCCTGAAGATGGCGAAATCCTTGATGCGGGCGAGATGCGATTTCATGTCCAAGATCGGCTTGGACCTCGGCGAAGAGCTTCTGGATCTGGACGAGCGTACGCTGACCTCCGCAATCTCAAGATTTCGCAAGGGCATTGAAAATGCGCGCGACATCCAGGCCCTGCTTGGGCACGAGGGGGATTATGCCAAGGCGCTCTATGCGGCGTTCGCGCGCTCGGCCGGGCTTGCTAAATCCGGCGGATTCACCCGGGCGCCGGGCGAGGGCAGGCAGATCCGCGCCGGTCAGGCACCCCAGGACCTGGCCAATGGCTGCATCGATCACGGCAATTACCTGGCCTACGGCTATGCGGGCGCTGCCTTGTGGGCTTTGGGCATCCCGCCGCATATGCCGGTGATGCACGGCAAAACGCGGTCCGGCGGGCTTGTGTTCGACCTGGCCGATACGGTGAAGGAGGCGATCATCCTCCCTTATGCCTTCGCGGCGGCCAAAGGCCGGCTGAAAGGGGATCTGGAGAAGGTCTTCCGTGCC
Organism: Leisingera caerulea DSM 24564; assembly: GCF_000473325.1. Classification (NCBI taxonomy): domain Bacteria; kingdom Pseudomonadati; phylum Pseudomonadota; class Alphaproteobacteria; order Rhodobacterales; family Roseobacteraceae; genus Leisingera; species Leisingera caerulea. The sequence goes on along the minus strand of NZ_AXBI01000020.1, from coordinate 140,817 downwards.
AAGGTGATGGACAATTTCCGAAACCGGAAGATCCTCAAGCATCTGATCGGCGTCATGGAAGATACGCTCCCCAGGGAGCTGACGGGCCATACGAACAATCCGGGGAGTGCGCGATGAGAGAGGTGGTTGCGGTTTGCCGCTCGACGGGCAGATCCCGTGCGAAGTCGGCCTGGGTTCTCGATCGCTACCTCATGAGGATCGGGGATCGCACTTGGCGCGGCCACGCATCTAATCAGTGCCTCGACAGGATCTCCAGGGACCTCAAGAGCACTGCGACCCGGGCCACATCCGTTGCCGTTCATGGCTTTGGCCGGTCGGAGCGGGAAGACAGGGTCCTGTTCAGGGTGGGAAGCCGGAAGCGCTTCGATGAAAACGGCCAGGCGCCGATTGCGACGCATGGACGGGCCGCCTGCCGGCAGCCGGTCAGCGGAACCGCCGCCACCATGCGGGCGATCATCCGCATCGCGGCCATGTTTCATGACCTCGGGAAGGCCACCCGGCTCTTTCAGGATAAGCTGCGCGCGGCGATCGCGGGCCGGGAGACGGTTCCTGACGCGGTGCGCCACGAAATGATCTCGGCACTTGCCTGGGATGAGCTTTGCATGGACGGCCGCCTGAAGGCGATCGACGCTGCGGCCATTGACCAAGCGATGTCTGCCGCGGCGCGCCGCGGGGGTGAGGCCCATGCCGCGGCGCGGGCGGCGCAGGACGGGGTTGCGGTTCCCTTTTCCTTCCTCGATCAGGGGGGCTTTGCCGAGGCCGTCGGGCTGCTTATTCTGGGTCATCATCGCCAGCCAATGCTAACCGAGGATTTTGCAGCGATCCGATCCGACCATCATATGAACCTGGATGCGGACTTGCCGGCGGATGCCCTTCAGGTGGCCGACGGGCTGCCATTCTGGCACGAGCAGGGGTGGATCCCGCGCCTGCAGCGGGAGCTGGGCAAGATCACGGAGCCGGATCCGGTTCTGGACGTGCTGGACCTTTACGGGCGGACATCGCTGATGCTTGCCGACCACTTCGCCTCCGCCCGGAAAGAAAAGTCCCGCGATGGCGGCCGGGGGCATATCGCAAACACCACCCAGGACGGCCGTCATGCCGCTGACAGCCTTCACAGGCATGTCGAGCGGGTGGTCGATGCGGCGAGATCCTCCTTTGACGCGATGGTCTCTTCCCGGCTCAGCTATCCGGGTCTGCTTGAATCCGAGGTTCCAAAATCCATCCGATACCCTTCCTCTGCGGGCCGCTTCGGCTGGCAGGGTCAGGCCGCAGCGCGGGCCGCGGCGCTCGCTGCCTCCGGCGAGGGCGGGTTCTTCGCCTGCCTCATGGCGGGCACCGGCACGGGGAAGACCCGCGCCGCGCCGTCCATCCTGGCCGCGGCCGCCTTTGCGGATGCGGTGCCGGAGCGGCGCAGCCTGCGCTTTACTTTGGGGCTTGGCCTCCGGGTTCTGGCGACGCAATCCGGGAAGGAGTATATCGGGGATCTGGGCTTCAGTGAGCGTGACGTCTCGGTCATGGTCGGCTCGCCGCCGATTGCGTTCCGTGATGCAAAAAAGGTTGAGACCGGTTCCGGGGACATGCTGGGCGGGCTGGATCCGATCGACGTGATCGGGGCCGGGTCCGAAATTCCGGAAGACGGCGCGGAGGGCGAAGATGATTGGCTGCTCGGCCTGACCCATGACGTGGATCGGAATGTTCCGGCATTTGTCGATCTGCTGGCGGAGCGGGACGGGGCGTTCCGGCGGAACCGGGGCTCCAAGCTAAGGAAGCTCGCGTCCTGCCCGATCCTGTGCGCCACGATCGACAACGTCATAGGCTCCGCCTCCCCTGAGCGCGCCCGGCATCTAGCGGCCACGCTGCGTGTTGCCACATCTGACCTGGTTCTGGATGAGGTCGATCAGTATTCGCCAGAAGACCTCGCCGTGGTTGGCAGGCTTGCCTACCAGACCGGCGTGGCGGGCCGGCGCCTGATTATCATGTCGGCGACGGTCACCCCGCGCATCGCCCAGGCGCTTTATGCGGCATATCGTGCTGGCTGGTCGGCGCATGCAAAAGCCTTCGGCCTGCGCGACCATGTGCATGCGCTTTGCACTTCGGACGCGCCTGGCAGCCTTGCCGGGACGGATGAGGGCATCGACTTTGCGCGCTGCCTTGCCCGGACGCGCGAGGCGGTTCTGGCGGCTCTTGCCGCGGCCCCGGCGCGCCGCATGGCGGAGCTGCTCAGCTTCGACCGCCTCGAGGATCTTCCTGCGGCCGTGTCGGACTGCTGCAGCCGCATGCATGATCGTCATGCTGTGGAGGTCGACGGCTTCCGGCTGTCTGCGGGCTTCGTGCGGGCAACCCGGATCAGCCATACGGCCCGGCTTGCAATGGGGCTTCCGGATCCCGCAGAGGGGCGCATCCGCGCCGTGATCTGCCTGCACTCGCGCTTTACGCGGCTGGGCCGGGGCTGGATCGAGGATCAGCTGAAGCGCGCGCTGACCCGTAAAGGGGAGGATCCGCATGCGGGCCTGCGGGGCTTGTGCCTCAGCGAGGGGCTCTTTGAGCGCGCCCGGGCGTTAGGCGTCCGGGACATCGAGATCGTGCTGGTGTGCTCGCCGGTCATCGAGACCGGGAACGACCTTGATTTTGACTATGCGATTTTGGATCCGTCCAGCACGCGCTCCGTGGTTCAGGCGGCGGGCCGGGTGCGCCGGCACCGGCCCGGAGAGGCCGCGGCTCCGAATGTCGCGCTCCTTCAGGCGCCGCTGGTCACCTTGGATGAGGGCGGTCTTCTGGCCATGCCGGGGGTGGAGACGCGTTTGCCCGGGGAGACCGGCGTGCGGCGCATCAACCTGGTGGGGTTCGGGGCGGAGGGGCGGCAGACGCGGCAGCTCCTGGGGGCGCCCGGCGCGATTGATGCGCGCATGGTTCTGGCGCCCGCAGCGGGCCAGCCCTTGCCGGTGGCGGAAGACGCGCTTTTTGAGGGCTTTCTGGGCGGCCGGTGCGCGGCGGAAAGCCTGACGGGCTGGACCTCGAGCCGCCTTGCGCGCCATGGCTGCCGCCACTCCAGGCTGCGCCGTTTCCGGCGCAACACGTCGATGAAGATCGTGGCCTGGCAGAAGGGGGAGGATTTCTCCGCTCTGTCATGGTCTTGGGACCGTCTTCCCGGCCGGTGGGATCCGCTGCTCAATGACGTGTCGGCGGATACGATCGCGGGACTGCCGCCGCTGCGCAACAGCCTCTTTCACGGCAGTACGGAGCGCGCCTGGCAGTCCGCGCTGGGGGATGCGGATATCACCGCGGCGCGGACGCGTCAGCTGTTGTGCGTGGATATCGAGGTGCGGGATCGTGAGGCTGCGGAAGATCCGGAACTGGCCTACCACGAGACCCTTGGCCTGATTCAGGCTGTTTCCTGACCATCTTTTTGCGGAGCTTCCTGAAGAGCAATGAAATCAATAGCTTAGCGGTTTGGGTGGGAAAGAGGGGTTCGGAACATGATTTGGCTTAACTGATTGTAATTGCTGGGGTATCATGGTTCTGGCAAGGGTTCACCGCCGGGTAGGCGGCTTAGAAGAACCTGCACGATATCAAGCCACCGGTCATCAAGTTCACCGCCGGGTAGGCGGCTTAGAAGACAGGGCGATGCCGCTGACGCCGCCAGCGCTCGTTCACCGCCGGGTAGGCGGCTTAGAAGAAGCTACCGTCTGCGATTCACGAACACGATATGTTCACCGCCGGGTAGGCGGCTTAGAAGAACGCCCGTTGGCAGTTTGCGCAGAAAGGGAGGTTCACCGCCGGGTAGGCGGCTTTTGGTACCGTGTACCGTAGGTTCGAATCCTACCACCCCAGCCAATCCTTCTCATTGAAATCATTGGACTTCTCTGAGCCGCGCCGGGACTGCAGCATGCCCTGGAACCGCCGGTTTACAGCCCGGTTTACAAAACCCTCCCCCGCAGAACACATGGCAGGGATCGACAAGCCCGCAACACTGCACACGCTCCGCCATAGCTTCGCGACGCATCTGCTGGAGGCGGGGACGGATGTGCGGATCATCCAGGTCTTGCTGGGCCACGCCAAGCTCAACACCACCGCCCGCTACGCGCATGTGGTCACCAAGAGGCATTGTTGCAGAAAGGCGTCTTGAGGCGTGACTTCCCCTTCCCCCCTCAGGTTCAGGCCACGCGGACGATCTCGGCGGTGCCAAGGGCATTGAAGCGGTTGATGAGTGCGACGCGGATGTGGATTTCAGCGGTTTGGCTATCTGGGTCTCTCGCGGCGATGCGCTCGCCGAAAGACTTGAGGCAGCGCATCCTGGCTTCAGCGCGGCTGCGGGCGTGGTATCCCGTCCATCGTTTCCAGAACGCCCGGCCGTGGTGACGTGTGGCGCGCAGGGTTTCGTTGCGAGCCCGGGCGGCTGGGCAATCCTCCTTCCTGGCTCGGCCATTCTTGCGGATCGGGATGATAGCCGTGCCACGGCGTGCGATGATGGCACTGTGGCAGCGGCGGGTGCCGTCGGCGCCATCTGCGGTCACGGTGCCGATGTCTTCGTCGTCCGGGAGCTGGTTCAGAAGTTCTGGCAGGACGGGTCTGTCGCCTTCCCGGCTGGAGGTGAACTCAACCGCGCGGATGTCGGATGTGGCGGTATCCATGGCCAGATGGACCTTGCGCCCCTCTCATTGATTGCTTTGCAATCAACTGCCGGGCAGTGATTGGCGGCGTCGCTGAACACCGTGCTTGCGGGCTTGCCACTCTCCATCTCCGAGAAACTTGATGCCGGTGCTGTCGATAAGCAGGTTCAGCGGCCCGTCTGCACGGCGATAAGGGATCTGCACCTTCAGGGTCTTCTGTCTTCGGCTCAAGGTCGAATAGTCGGGAACGGGCCAGTCCAGCCCCGCGAGCCGCAGCAGACTGGCGACCATCCCGGCGGTCTGTCTGAGCGGCAGCTTGAATAGCGCCTTGATCGATAGGCAGAACTGGATCGCCGCATTCGAGAACACCGGCGGGCGCCCAGGGCGGCCCTCATGCGGCGCGTACCAGGCCATCTTCTTGTCCTGCCAGATCAGCAAAGACCCGCGCTTGCGAAGCGCAGCGTTGTAGGCGGACCAGTTCGTCGTACGGTAGCGGGCGGGCTTTGGCTTGCTCATGCCATCCGTTTAATCCCATGGATTCGTGTTGTGAATCCTCCAACGAGAGAGTTCTGCAACAATGCCCTGCGGACCTCCAATACAGTGGCGCATGGGGGCAAGAATGATATTTGACATATCAATATCCACGCTTTAACCATCCTTTATAAGATACTGGATATGCCTTATGATCACTGGCCCTCAAATGCGCGCGGCGCGTGCCCTGATCGGTATCGATCAGAAAACCCTGGCCGAGCTGGCGGGGTTGTCCGTGCCGACGATCCAGCGCATGGAGGCCAGCAGCGGCAATGTCCGTGGCGTCGTAGAGAGTCTCACTAAGGTGGTCGCGGCGCTTGAACTGGCCGGCGTCCAGCTCATCGGAGAAGGCTCCGCCAGCACCGCGGGCGGACGCGGTGTGCGACTGAAGGCACCTCCGCCTAAACATTGATCCCTCAACCCGCGACGGCGACCGCCGACACCCAGCCGACGATGCCGCCGCAACCCTCCAAGGTGCGGCCACAGATGAATGACCAGACCACCAGACAGAGCAGCGCTCCGAGCTTTGCTGAACTCTTCACACCGAAACTCGCCACCGTTCTGCACGAGGGGTACGGTCTGGCACAGCTGCGCGCGGACGCCATTGCCGGATTGACTGTCGCCATTGTCGCGCTGCCGCTGTCGATGGCCATCGCCATCGCGTCCGGCGCGACCCCGGCACAAGGCCTGTACACCGCCATCGCCGGCGGTTTCCTGGTTTCCCTGCTTGGCGGATCGCGCTTCCAGATCGGTGGCCCGGCGGGAGCTTTCATCGTGCTGGTCGCTGCCACCGTCAGCCAGCATGGGATGGAGGGGATGATCCTTGCAACATTCCTGTCGGGTCTGATGATGGCAGCCGCCGGATTTCTGCGGCTGGGGACCTTCATCAAGTTCATTCCATTCCCGGTTACGGTCGGGTTCACCGCCGGGATCGGGGTCATCATCTTCACCAGCCAGGTCAAGGAGATGTTCGGCCTGACGCTGGAACATGAACCTGGTGAACTGCTGGAGAAGTTTCCGGCGCTCTGGGCATCCAGGTCGAGCCTGACTCCTGCTGCGCTTGGCGTTTCCGCGGCGACAGTGGCCGCCATTCTTGGCCTGCGGCGCTGGCGCCCGCACTGGCCAGGCATGCTGATCGTCGTCGCCCTGGCCGCCGCCGCCACGGCATTTCTCGCGCTGCCCGTGCAGACCATCGGCTCCAGGTTCGGCGGCATTCCCTCGTCGCTTCCAGCACCGCGCCTGCCGCCGCTCTCCAAGGACGGCATCCTCGCAGTCCTCCCTGCTGCCATCTCCTTCACCTTGCTGGGCGCCATCGAGTCGCTTCTGTCCGCTGTTGTCGCAGACGGCATGACCGGCCGCAGACATCGCTCAAACTGTGAACTTGTCGCTCAGGGCGCGGCCAACATAGGGTCTTCGCTTTTCGGGGGCTTCTGTGTGACCGGCACCATCGCGCGCACCGCAACCAATGTGCGGGCCGGGGCGCATGGCCCCTTCGCGGGGATGCTGCATGCCGCATTCCTGCTTCTGTTCATGTTCGCAGCCGCGCCGCTCGCCTCCTACATCCCGCTGGCCGCACTCGCAGGCGTTCTGGCCGTCGTTGCCTGGAACATGATCGAGAAGCCAGCCGTCACCATCCTCGTCCGCTCGGGATGGGGTGAGGCGACAGTGTTGGGCGCCACGTTCTTCCTGACCATACTCCGCGATCTGACAGAGGCCATCGTCACCGGTTTCGCGCTCGGGTCGGTTTTATTCATTCATCGCATGAGCCGGACAACAGACGTTACCACAGACGGTGCCTTCGTAAGCCGAGACGAGGCCGACACAGCGCACCCGCGCGGAGAATATGATGAAGAGCGGGCCGCGGACCCCGACGTGGTCATCTACCGGATCACCGGTGCGCTTTTCTTCGGCGCGGCCGCCTCCATCGGCTCTGTACTCGACCGCATCCAAGTCAGCCACAAGGCGCTGATCATCGACTTCTCCTCCGTGCCCTTCCTCGACTCGACCGGCGCCAACATGATTGAAGGGCTTGCCCAAAAAGCTCAGAAGCAAGGTGTCGCGGTTTGGCTTACCGGGGCGTCCCGAGACATCCAGCGTGTATTTGTGACCCATGGCCTGAAGCGTCCGCTGGTCCACTATGCTGCCACGGTTGAAGAAGCTCTGGATCTGCTGCGCGAAGACGCCACCAGCGATCAGGAGGTAGCCTGATGCCAGGGCCCGGCAGCGAAACACGTCGCCCGGCACGTCGTCAAAAAGGCAAGGCCGAGGCGCGGCGACGCTATATCCTGGAGGCCCTTGAGCGCCCGCGGACGCAGGCGGAACTGCGGGACGCCCTTGGGATGAGCAACAGCGGGATCTTGCACCTCCTGCGACGAATGGAACACGACGGGCTGGTGCGGCCCGCCGAACGGATCTGCCGCACCCGGATCTGGGAGCGTGCAATCAAGCCAGCAACAGGCCCAGGATAATGTTGGAAGAAAGGCAAGTTGGCTGTGTGTTGAGGGCATTAGTGTGCATTGCAGCATCCGGCTTCCGGAGGCATGACTGGTCAGGGAAAGCGAACTGCCGAAACCGGTCGCCCGCCACCTAAACTTCGATCTTCCCGGCAAAGCTCACCGTTTCTTCGAGTTCGACGCCCAAATATCTCTCTGTTTCGTCTACCTCGGTGTGGTCCAACAGATACTAGAACGCGAGCAGGCTGTCGGCCCTGCGGTAGATCTGTGCAGCCTTGAACGCCGAGGCGAGTGTGTGCCGTATCCACCCGGACCCTGGCCATTTGCAGATACCCAACCCAGAACAGGTCGCGCGTATAGCCGTTTCGATACATGCGGTCGGCCGTGAAAACTTCTCGGGGGAATAAAATGGTGAAGTCGAGTATTTCCGGGCAACAGACCCAACTCAAGATGGAACCACGTACGCCTGCAGAGGCTTCGAGTTGCGCTGTGCGATTTGTCTTGCTCTGGCTGATGGAAACACGCTCGCGGACACGGTCTTGGCAGACAATCTAGGTCACTCCAGATTGCAGCAGCGTAGCTTGTTGGTATCCGTCCGGCGTGACCGCCGTTGACATCAAGTTGGCTGCCAATTCCAGGGCGCAAGTTCGTCGATGCGGTTGATCTTGTGATCGGCGATGTGGGTTAGCACCCAAGTCAGCCAAGCTTCCGGATCGACGCGGTTCATGCGGGCTGTCTCGATGAGAGTGTAGGCAATCGCCGCGGCCTTGCCGCCGCCTTCGGACCCCATGAACAGATAATTCTTCCGCCCGAGAGTCAGCGGCCTGATTGACCGCTCGCAGATGTTGTTGTCCAATTCCAACTGGCCGTTTTCCAGATAGGCCCGTGCCTTGGGCATGCGGCTGAGCGCATACCGGATGGCCTCAGCCAGTTTGGTTTTCCCCGAGATTTTCGGCAGTTGGCTCTTTAGCCAGGCCTCCAGGTCGTCGAAGATGGGCTTGGCCCTGGTCTGTCGCAGGGCGACACGTTCTTCGGGCGGCTTGTACCGTGCATCTTTTTCGACGGCATAGAGCCTGGAGATCCGTTCGATGGTTTCCTTCGCGATGGTGGAGCCGTTTCGTTCAAAGACATCCACGAACTTGCGCCGCACATGCACCATGCAGGCTTGCTCGCTGGCCAAACCCTCGCCGAACAACCCGTTGAAGCCGGTGAACCCGTCGGCATGTACGGTGCCCTTGTACGCCGCGAGATGTGCGGCGGGATGTTTGCCTTTGCGATCCACGCTGAACTGGTACCACGCGCAGGGCGGGGCCTGGCCGCACCATGGCCGCTCGTCCCGGACATAACTCCACATCCGCGCGGTCTGGGCTTTGCCCGTCTTGCCCCCGGTCTGCATCTTGACGGGGGTATCATCGGCGAAGAGCGCGGGCCCGGCCGCTACCAGCTTGCCGATGTGGTCGGCCAGAGGTGCCAAGAGTGCCGTCGATCGCCCAACCCAATCAGTCAGCGTCGACCGGTGGAGATTTACCTTCTCGCGGGCGTAAATTTCGGACTGCCGGTAGAGCGGCAGATGATCACAATACTTGCCGACCAACACATGCGCCAACAGACCGGGGCCAGCGCGCCCGCGCTCGATCGGGCGGCTCGGCAGCGGCGCTTGCACGAATGTCTCGCAGCATTTGCAGGCCATGCGCGGGCGCACGATTTCGCGGACCACGAACCGCCCCGGAATGTATTCCAGCTCTTGCGTCACATCCTCGCCAAGGGCCCGCAAGGGTCCGCCGCAGTCGGAACAGGTCTCGCCCGGGGATAGGACCTCGGACTGCCGCTCCAGGTGGTCGGGCAGCGGGGCACGGCTGTGCTTGCGCTTTCCCGCATCGGCCTTCCCACCGCCCTGACTGGATTCCTCCTGCTGGGCCGCAGCGGCTGTGGCGATCTCGGCGTCCTCGTGAAGGTCGAATGCCAGTTGATCCAAGCTTTCCGACTTGGCTCCGAACCGCGCCTTGCGATGACCGGCCAGCTGGTGTTCGAGCTGCTCAATCTTCAATGCCTGGGACTTGGCCAGATCGCGCAGCTGCGCCGCGAGGGCGCGGAGCTCATCGGGATCGGAAGGAAGGGATTGAGGCGTCTCCGGCATTGCTGGATTTATACCGGTTAGCCGCGCGCAAGTGAAGATTATGATGTTGGATTCTATGGCAAATTGCCGGTGGTAAGAGGGCGCCACGTCTTCTGCGGCATGCGCCAGTCAATGCCTTCCAGAAGCATCGACAATTGCGATGGGCTGAGACTAACCTTGCCGTCCTTGGCGGCAGGCCAGACGAAGCGCCCGCGCTCCAGGCGTTTCGAGAATAGGCATGCGCCTTGCGCGTCCCACCATATGATTTTCAACAGATCGCCCCGGCGCCCGCGGAACACAAACAGGTGGCCGGAATACGGGTCCTCCTCGAGCGTCTTCTCGGCCTGCGCCGCGAGCGTATTGAACCCCCGTCGCATGTCCGTGACCCCGGCAGCCAGCCAGACCCGCGTATTGCTCGGGACCGGGATCATGCCATCAGGCCCTTCACCAGCCCGAGAACCGCCGACAATGCCGTTGGCCCTTCCACCACGACCCGTCGCCCGTCCGAGAGCGTTATATCGACCCGCTGCGCGAGAACACGGGCATCTGTCGAACGCGATGTCCCGGCAAGGTCAGCTCGCGGGTCAGGCTCGGTGGCAAATTCGGTGATTTCAACCGGCAGGAAGAGATCGCCATCCCCGGGATCACTGGAGATTTCGTGGTCGGCCGACGCGAAACGCGGATCCCTCAGCCATGTGAAGAGCAGGTTCGAATTCATCGCATAGCGACGTGCGACCTGCGCCACGGAAACGCCAGGCGCGCGTGCCTGCCCACAGATCCTACGTTTCTCCTCGTCAGACCAGAACCGCTTCTTCTGCCCTTTCTTTCCCGCCATGGAGTGCCTCAAGATGTCCACTATCGATCATGGACATTATCGGCAGCAGACCGACACCGTCAGAGCAGTTTCAACGGACGCATACGCTTGTTGTAGATCGCGAGATAAAGTAGCGCCAGTTCCTTAAATTTCCCGCACGCTCTAGCCGGTTGAGGATGGCGCAGATTTGTTTTGGGAGAAACGTCGTTTCTTGCCGATCAGCCGTCCTTTGTTCCTGGGCCGATGCTTCGATGCGCCTATAAGAGGATGCAGACCTGAGCATCCGAAACCGTTCTCGCGACCACGGCTGCCTTTTTTACATGGTGGTCACGGCGCTTTTCGGAGAACAATTTTGCCCGACGACACGACGCGAGGATATACTTGCCCGTTTTGCGCCCTCACGCTGTGGTGCGAGCCGGTAGTGCGATATCCGCAAGTGTTGTTTGATTCAGGTCTTCCAAGAATGCTCTCTCAGCTCTACGCAACCGGGCTTTCAGACGGCAGCTGCCATCAATCGTGCAATCGCCTCCTCCGTCACCAAAACATTCGACCAGCGCCTGCCCTTGTTCAAGCAGCGCAACAATATCACCCAGGCGGATGTCTTCCGCGGGGATACGTAAATAGGCGCCGCCACCGGCCCCACGCCGGGTTTCGACAATTCCTGCCCGCGCCAGCCGCTGCATGATCTTCGTCAGGTGATTCCGAGAAAGGCGGAACTCCTCAGCCAGATCGGCCGTCGAGTACCCTTGCCCTGGCTGGCTCGCCATCCTCATCAGCATTCGAAGGCCATAGTCTGTGAAAGATGTAAGACGCATGCGGCTTTCCTTCGGTCTGAATAAGTATTTAGTGTACTAATTACGGTGCGCAGGCTCAATGGCAGAAGCAGGTCATCCCGGCTGATATACTCACATCATTCGCAAGTGATGTGTGCTCATAGTTGGATGTGGCCGCGGACCAATTTACGGAGCTTGCTGTGTTCGAATGCCAAAACGTTGACCGCACCCATCGGCGGACAGTGTTCGTTTACCGGCTCTGTTCCAACCTGAAGGTTTGGCCTCATCGCTCCCTTAACTACACGGAAATACCTCTCGCCGCGGGACATGACCTCTGTTAGCTTGGCGCTTCGCAAGCGCACGCGCCCCTTAAAATTGGCAAACAAGGATGAAACGCGGCTCAGCATATCTTCTGCACGTACGGATTTTCCGACAATCCAGTACGAGGGGAACAGCCGTCGGGGTGTTACGCCAGAAGAAGAACACCATCGCGCCAAGCTGTCGACTGCATCGGCTTTGCTACCTGATAAGATGTTTTAATTCTGCCTATTTTATGCGCAGGCTGCCGGCGTACGATTCATTTCTGAGCGATTAGAACGATGTGGCCAATGAAAAACCTCTTGCGCAACATGTCCCCGGCGCTGCCACCGGCTCAGATTCGAGAAACCCTGCGCGCCTCGGGCGGTGCCGTTGCTGGGCTATGCGCTTGCGCGATGTTTGCACTTGCCTGGCCGACGATCGCTGGTGTGCCAATCGCCCTTCTCGCCCCTTTGGGGGCTTCAGCAGTTCTGGTTTTTGCCGTTCCGAACTCACCTCTGGCTCAACCCTGGTCAGCCATCGGCGGCAATGCGGTTTCCGCCATGGCGGCGGTTGCGGTTTTGCAAACCGCACCGTTGGCCTGGGGGCCACCTCTCGCTGTCGCCGCCGCTATAACCGCTATGATGTTTGCGAGAGCACTACATCCCCCTGGAGGAGCTATAGCGCTGCTGGCCGCACTGGACCCGGCGCCAATTCTTGATGCGGGTTTCGCCTTCGCGCTTGCGCCGGTTAGTGTCTTGACAGCCGCCCTAGTAATGGCTGGTATCTTATACAACCGGATAACCGGCCGCAAATACCCGTTCCGCCAGTCCGTACAAGCACCCATACAGACTCAGGAGATCCGCTTGGGACTGAGCAATGATGAGCTGGAAGAATTGCTGCAGCGCTTCCGCCAAGCGACCAACATTGGTGTTGCGGACCTCGCACGCCTGTTGGCTGCTGCTGAAGAGGAAGCGGCACAGCATCGGTTTGAAGGTGTGACGTGCGGCAGCATTATGACGCAGAACTTGATTACCGTCCTCCCTGATACACCTGTGACGCAAGTTGCAAAATTGTTCCGCGACCATTCCATCAAGTGCCTCCCTGTTGTGGACGCCAAAGGGATATTCGTTGGCCTCATTCTGCAAAATGATCTGATAGATGCGCTGATGCGGGATGCCGGCCGCAAGTTCCACCCTGCACGCGCAGCCAAATTGATGGCAAAGAATGTGATGCTCCCTCCAGTAGGCACGGTCCCTCATGACCTTCCAGTTGGGGCTCTCCTGAACCGGCTCGCCGCACAGGGGGTGCAAACCGTGCCTATAACCAATGAAGGCCGCCTAGTGGGCATTCTCACCCGCTCCGACATTATCGGCCTGCTTTTGCAAGGAGCGCAAAACCGTGTCGCTGTGTGAAGTTGAAGCCAAGTCGTCTATAGCAGAATAGGCGGCCCTGTCCGAACTTGATTACTTGAGAGTGACTTCCGCCGCTGATCATCGCTTTTTTCTTCACTTCGTGGACAGCCTATTCTCGTGAGGACCTCGATCCAATTAGAGGAAAGAAATCAAAGTCCCTGAGCTGGCCCGTATTCCCTGCATACTTCAATGTCCGCAATTTGGCACAATAATCACCAGATATAGCCTCAGTATTCGACAAGCCGTTCTCTGTCGTGAATTCTTCAAGCATTGACATGCAATTATTCAGGAAGAAAGTCAGCTCGGCAGCTGACGAGGCCTTGCTATTTCCGCGCTTCGCAGCGTTATCAGGCTCCCCCTTTGTCAGAACAAAGACAAGAGCAGCGGTTGCCACTACGAGCGTCAATGTCCCGAACGGGGTCTCAATGACTTTACAGGCCAGTGTCCAAGTTTTCCGTAACCCTAGCATCGCGCCCTCCGCAAATCAAAAAATGGTGGCATCAGGGCTTCAAATGATCCTGCGGTTTTCTGGCGCCTGCGTGTCCACATTCTCACCGGGGAAACGAAAAGCATTTGCGCCCCAGACCGATGCCTAAGGGCTTCAGATTTTAGGCTCGGCAGCCAATAAATAGTCAACGTGCCCCTGAACCGAGTTAAAGAATGAGCGGAGCGCAATCCTTGCAGTAGGGAAACCTTTTTGGTTCCACACAGACTTAGTTTCAGTCTGTGCAATGTATGGCTGATAGCGCTAGTCAATGATACGATTTTCCGAACGACAGTATTTCCGCAACGGCGAGGTGTCCGCTGTTCCGAGGAGCAGGAAAATAAGAGCCAGAGCCCGAATTTCAGAAATGCGGATCTTCGCCAGATGCACATCTGTGCTACGAAGCTGCTCATGCTGCTGCGTGGTCAGACCGGATCCCGGCCTCGGTCAAAACAAGATCAAGGGTGATGTCATGGGGTTGGGGGTAAATGGTCGCTATTTGCGCAGACTCGAAACCGATACCGATTACAAAGGGCTTCGGAGAGAGTGAAGCCAGCGTCCGGTCGAAATATCCCCCTCCATACCCGAGGCGATAGCGCTCCGCGGTCCAGCCGACGAGGGGGGCAAGCGCAATTTCGGGTGTGGCTACGGGTGAGTCCGGTGGTGGGACGGGAATGTTCCAATCGCCGCGTACCATGCGCGTTTCAGGAGACCAGCGGCGGAACGTGAGCGGGGCCGCCCTGGTTTCGACCAGCGGCAGGGAGACGGTCACACCTGCCTCGTGAAGCTCGGCCATTAACGGGCGCAGGTCGGGTTCGCCCTTTATCGGCCAATAGGCGGAAAAGGCCATTCCCTGCGCTCCGCCAAAGCGATCTTTCAACACCTGTCGTAAATGCCCGGATAGCGCTTCACTGATTTCCTTGTGTTCCACCACAGGAAGCGCTAGACGCGCATTTCGCAAGCGGATGCGTTCGGCCTTGCGCCAGCGGGCAACATCGCGCACCTGTTCGGGATCGACGGCCAGAGGATCAAAATAGTCAGGTGTGATTTCGGCGGCATAGCATGGTGGTGAGGAAAAGCCGCTTTGGCAGCGGAAGTTCTTGAATCTGTTGTTCATGAAATCACCTTGAATTCTTTCCGAATTGTGGCTTCAGGATTTGCCGGGCCTGCGCAACCATATTGGCCAGACGGGTGGAGGCCGGTGAGATATCGTTGATGGCACCCGCACCCTGACCTGCATAGAGCGCCATCGCCTCAAGGTCGCCGGTCGTGGTCCGTAGAGGTGAATCCGTGCTGAACCGCAGGCGCAGCTGATTGCCGTCGAAGGCAATGGGCGTTCGCGGCAAATTGTCAGGATCGTGGCCCAGGTAATGACCGTCCAACCCGTCGGTTACGCTGTTGGCGATCACCCGCACCGCCGCGCCTTTCGGCCAATTCAGAACGAAGACATCTGTCAACACAGTGTCATCGCCCGTGGCCTCCAATATGCGGGTCTTGTGATACGGGTGGGCGAAGGATTCTTCGGTCGACAGAAAGGCCGTTCCGCATTGAACGCCATCGGCTCCGATTGCCAGTGCGGCAGCGAGCCCCTGGCCCGTAGTGATCCCACCCGAGACGACGACTGGCAGTTCGGTCTGTGCAAGGATCTGCTGGGCCAATCCGAAGGCCGAGTGCCGCCCGTGGACATGGCCGCCCGCCTCGACGCCCTGCGCGATGATGACATCCGCCCCGGCATCTTCAGCGTTCCGCGCTGCCTTGACCGTGCCGACCTGGTGCAGGACAAGGCAACCCGCACGTTTGACGCGGCTCACCACGTCCGGCATCACGTCCCAAAAGAAGCTGAAAGCCGAAACGCCAAGATTGAGGCAGCAGGCGATCTGGGCGTCGAGCAGCGCCGGGGTCGTCGCCGCCGGGATCAAATTAACAGCAAAGGGCCGATCGGTGGCTGCCCTCAGCGCGGTAACCTCAGCGGCAATCAGGGCAGGGTCTTCGCGCACCATGCCCAGAATCCCGTATCCGCCCGCGTTGGCCACTGTGGCGGCCAGTTCCCAACGGGAAACGCCCCCCATACCGGCCAGCAGCACGGGTTTGTCGCATCCCAGCAGGTCACAAAGTGGTGTGTGTAGCGGGTCTCCTCGCTGTTCCGTCATCTCTGGTCCTCCCGTCGCAGCCATCGGCGCAGGTAATCGCGCAAAACGATGGCGTTGTTTTCCGCCTCGTTCTTCGAAGCATAAAGCAGCGTAACAACGCCATCGCATGCATATCTGGCAAGGTTACGGACCAGATTTTCATGAACACCCAGTTCCACCTGATACCGCGTGCAGAACGTCTGCCACTGTTCGGGGTGGTCGTGGAACCAGAGACGCAACTCATTGCTTGGTGCGATCTCTTTGCACCAGAGTGACAGCCGGGCACGGTCCTTCGCCACACCGCGGGGCCAGACCCGGTCAACCAGTATCCGCTTGCCGTCCGACACACGTGCCGCGCGATAGACCCGTTTGATTCGGATCCGCGCGGCGAGGTCTTCGGGAACTGTCTGTCTTGCCGGCTGCATCAGTTGCTCCTCATTTCAGCAGCGGCCAATACCGCCTCTATTACCTTTTCAACTGAGGTGTCCTGGCGCCATGACGCCTGCCTGACATGGATGGTCTCCACCTTTTTTGACAGTCCTGCCGTTCGGGTCATTGGGGGCAGTGGCTCACAGGTCAACCAGCTTCGAAGTAGCCATTGAGATCGGGGAGATCTTGCGGGGGAATTCGGTTTCGTCATGTCATTGTCCTTTGAGCAGAGCACGGTCGGACAGAGTGTTTCGGCTCACGTGGTTGCGGTCGATAATCAGGACGACTGAGGACCAGCAGGAGTTCACCGTCCAATGCGGATTTCAGTCCGAGATCCGAGGGGACAAATTTGGAGCAAACACTGCAACCGCGCGAACATTTTCGAACAAGCTTTGCACCAGCCTGTTAAGCAATTCCACGGTCACTTTCGCTTGGGTCGCGACTTCTGCGGTCAAGTTCGTACCGAGGAACATCGTTAACATTCGAAGCGGCTGTCATGGCAGCCACAAGGATTTGCACTCCGGAATCATGCTACACTTCATAAATAGGTATTTCAATTGCCAATTTAAGAATTGTATGAAATCGAGCCCTACCACCTCTACCGATTTTGGCGATGAAACAATTTTTGAGACTTGGAGCACAACTCCAGTAAATGCGGGTTAGCTAGCCGGCATGCGGTCGTCGAGTCTCTTGAACAACTCCTTCATCAAGGAGCTTGCATGAGCCAAGGTTTGTCTTGGCGAAGTGGGCAATCCAATAGGCTTTGGGCATGTGTGCTCCGCTGGTCTGAAAGGGAGACCGGGGCGGCCAGTGCCGCCCCGGCCGACAGCTACTTGTTGAGGATCTTCGACAGCACCAGATAGGCGGCGCCGGCCACGAAGAGGCCCACGAACCAGGCATATGTGTAGATCGTGGCAAAGAAGTCCGAGGTGCCCGCGGAAAGGCCGACACCGGCAAGGAAGCCCGGCAGGTTCGGCAGGATGCCGATCACCAGCGCCCAGACACCGGCCCAGTTGGTGCCGTTCCTGCCGGAATAGATGCCGTGCAGCTTGAACAGGTCAGCGACTTCCAGCTTAGTCTTGCGCAGCAGGTAGTAGTCCGCCAGCATCACGCCCGCGATCGGGCCCAGGAGCGCCGAATAGGCGATCAGCCAGCCGACGATGTGGTTGACCAGCACCCAGGGGAACATGGCGATGCCGATGCCCGCGGTGATGTAACCGCCGCGCTTGAGGTTGATCTTGCTGGGCGCGAGATTGGCAAAGCCGTGCGCAGGCGCCACCACATTGGCGGCGAGGTTGGTGGTCAGCGTTGCCACGATCAGCGCGAACAGCGCGATGATCACCGACAGGCCACCCATCTTCTCGGAGAGCTGGATCGGATCCCAGATCGCTTCGCCGAAAATCACCACGGTGGCCGAGGTCACGGCGGAAGCGATGAAGGCAAACAGCGCCATCGGGATCGGCAGGCCGACCATCTGGCCGAGCAGCTGATCCTTCTGGCTTTTGGCGTGGCGGGTGAAGTCGGGGATGTTCAGCGCCAGCGTCGCCCAATAGCCAATCATGCCGGTCAGGCTGGGCCAGAACACCACCCAGAACTGGCCTTCCTTGGGCTGGCCGGGGTCAAAGGCGCTGGGGGTAGACAGCATCTCGCCGAAGCCGCCGGCGTTGACATAGGCCCAACCCAAGAGCGCCAGACCCATCGCCAGCAGGAACGGGGCCGCATAGGTTTCCAGCCAGCGGATCGACTCGGTGCCGTTGGCGATGAAGTAGAGATGCAGCCCCCAGAAGGCGAGGAAACAAATGAACTCACCCGCGTTGATGCCGAGGACAGCTAGCGGCTCACCCGCCAGCGCGCCGCCGGTGAGTGTATTGAGGATCACGAAGATCGCCGAGCCGCCGACCCAGGTCTGGATGCCGAACCAGCCGCAGGCGACGATGCCGCGCGCGACGGCGGGGATCTTGGCGCCGGTGGGGCCGAAGGAGGAGCGCAAGAGCACCGGGAAGGGGATGCCGTATTTGGTGCCCGCGTGGCCGACCAGCACCATCGGGATCAGCACGATGGCGTTGGCGGCCAGGATGGTCAGCACCGCCTGATCCCAGCTCATGCCAGAGCCGATCAGATAGGATGCCAATAGGTAGGTCGGAATGCAGACCACCATGCCGACCCAAAGCGCGGCAATCGCCAGCCAGTCCCAGGTCCGCTGTTCTGCGGTGGTGGGCAGCTGGTCCTCGTTGTACAGCTCCGGGTCGATCCCGGTCAGATCAATCTGCTGCGCCGACTGGGCGCCGGGCCCGGTATATCCGGTGATTATATAAGCCATTTCCAGTTTCCTCCCTGTCTTTGACTTGCTGCCGCCCCATCCTCCTAAGGGCAGCGGATGTGAAAGCCTCCGGCTTTTGCCGGGGGTTTGTTCAGACGTAGGCCGGCAGTTTTTTTAGCCGAGCGCACGACCTGCCGCGGCGCGGTGGTCTTTTTTGACTTGGACAGCGCCTTGGCGCCGTTCAAATTGATATCCATCTGCACGATCTTGCTGTCATCGATGGCGACGGCGGAGGCGGAGCTGCGGTTAGCAGCGGCGTCGGTTTCGCCCTCGATCTCGGTTCTGGTCGTTATTGTTTTCACTCCACGATTTCTGCCGTTTCCAGAACGGCATGCAGCAGTACATCGGTTCCCGCCATAGCCCACCTAAGGGTGATTTCCTCGTCTTCATTGTGGCTGAGACCGTCGACGCAGGGGCACATCACCATGGCGGTCGGGGTTACCTTGTTGATCCAGCAGGCATCGTGGCCCGCGCCGGAGATGATGTTACGGTGCGAATAGCCGAGCTTCTCTGCCGCGCGGCGCACGGCAGCGACGCAGCCCTCATCAAAGGTGACGGGGTCGAAATGGCCGACCTGTTCGATCTCGAGAGCCAGCTCCAGTTCTTCGGCGATCTTGGCGGCGCCTTCGCGCAGGCGCCGTTCCATATCGGTTTGGGTGTCAAAGCTGGGGGAGCGGAAGTCGATGGTGAAGACCACCTTGCCCGGCACGATGTTGCGGCTGTTGGGGTAGTAATCGCAGTGGCCCACGGCACCGACGGCGTCAGGCAGGTGGCTCATGGCGATCTCATGCACCAGATCGGTGATCCGCGCAGCCCCCAGGCCTGCGTTGCGGCGCATCGGCATCGGGGTGGAGCCGGTGTGGGCATCCTGCCCTGTCAGCGTCACCTGAAGCCAGTTCAGGCCCTGGCCGTGGGTGACCACGCCGATGTCCTTGCCCTCGGCCTCCAGGATCGGACCCTGCTCGATATGCAGCTCGAACATCGCGTGCATCTTGCGGTTGCCTACGGGTTCGTCGCCGACATAGCCGATGCGCGCCAGTTCCGCGCCGAATGTCTTGCCCTCTGCATCTTCGCGGGCGTAGGCCCACTCTTGGGTATGCACACCGGCAAAGACGCCGGAGGACAGCATTGCGGGCGCAAACCGCGTGCCTTCCTCGTTGGTCCAGTTCACCACCACGATGGGGCGGCGCGGGGTGATCCCCTGATCGCGGATCGAGCGCACGACCTCGAGGCCCGCCAGCACGCCCAGCACCCCGTCGTACTTTCCGCCTGTGGGCTGGGTATCCAGATGGCTGCCCATCATCACCGGATCCAGATCCGGCTCGGCGCCTTCCAGGCGGGCAAACATGTTGCCCATGCTGTCGACGCCCACCGTCATCCCGGCCTCTTCGCACCAGCGCTTGAACAGGTCGCGGCCTTCCTTGTCGGCGTCGGTCAGCGTCTGGCGGTTGCAGCCGCCGCGCAGACCGGGGCCCTTCAACGCCATCTCCATCAGCGTACCCCACAGGCGGCTGCCGTTGATGCGGGCATTGCTTTGCACGTCTTTCATGTCTTTCTACCTGTTTGGCCTTGCCCCGCGCGCCCAAGATCGCAACGCAGGGGCAGGTCTTTACGCGTTGAATGATTCCATGAGGATGCTGTGCAGCTCGTCGATTTCCTGTCTCCCGATGGTCACCACACGAGACACGGCCATGCTGTTGCCAGTGGCGTGTTATTACAGCCCTTTCCCGAAAGGTCTTTGTGAAAACCTTCCGTCGACCATACTGCTTGAATAGTCCCAATGAGCTTAGTGGCACTTCTTCTGGCCGATGCGTGCTACCATGAATTCCAAAGGAGCGTCTCCAAAACCTGGATTGGGAATCTCCATGCCTGAGAAGAGTTGACCCAACGTGCGCTTTGTTCAGCGTGCCCTTTGCGGGCGGCGGCTCGACAGGTAAATCGCCCATTCAACGCCTGCCATCGCCAGCATAGACAGCCCCACGAGCGGAAAGAAGATTCCTAGGGCAATGGCGACTAGTAGCAGATTGCGCGGAATGCTCCAATCAGCTGGCACCTGAGGCAGGCCAAGTGTGCCGGCAGGACGACGTTTCCACCACATTGCCGCACCTGAGATGCATAGCATGACCATCGCCACGCAGGCCGACAGCAGAACTATCTGGTTAACCAGACCAAATTCCTGCCCCATGTGAACACTTATCCCCCATTCCGACCAGCGCCCCAGCGTCCCGAGATCCGCCAGACCAGCGTCATATAGAACCTCGCCTGAGTACTGATCCAGATGGATTACCCGTTCGAAGTCGATGTCGTCGGGGTAGACGGACGCGGTGAATACTCCAGTCCGCCCGGCGGGTAGGCTTACGGTATAGCCTGGGGCGATGCCCATTGCCTCCACCGTGGTCGCCACGGCATCAAGTGTCCTGGGTAAGCCCGTCTCGGCGCCCGATAGCGGGAGCGGTTGATTTTGCATAATCCAGGGTGCGTGATCGACAGCATCCGACATAGGCTGTGATGAGACAGGTAAATCCGACCAGTAGCCATCAGGTATGCCAAGCCCGAAGGAATAAGCATAGTCGTAAAACTTTCCGCCCCAAACCGAAGACCAGGGCAACCCGGTCATGGCCATGAAAACAATAACGGCGCCGGCATAGAGTCCGGTCACCGCGTGCATGTCGCGCCACCATGGTCGGCCCTGCTTTGCCTTTATCGAGAAGGTGCCGACCTTTCGGCCGCGCGGCCACCACAGGTAAATTCCCGTAATCACCAGTACCACCATCCAGCCCGCCGCGGCCTCGATTACCCGGTTGCCAAACCAGCCAACATATTCCAATGAATGAAGCTTGCGCACCACATACATTGCGGGGCTGCCTGCGGGTCCTCCATCCCAAAGGCTTCCCAGCACGGTGCCGCTGTAGGGGTCGACGTACACCGTATCTTTCAACCCATCTACACCAAGTATATCTACCTCGGCGCTGCGGTCCTTGGCTGAGGGTGCGGTGTAGGCCTTCAACTCGCCAGGGTGGGAGGCGATCGCAGCCTTGGTGATCTGCGAGGGCGTCAGTGTGATAGACTCGGCCGGCTCGACAAACCGTAGATTCCTATGGGCGGTGTCGTTAATTTCATCCTTGAATAGGTAAATGGCGCCAGTTACGGCCAAAAGTAGGATGAAGGGAAGAACCACAAGGCCGGCAATGAAATGCCAGCGCCAGATTGCGCGGTAGAGCGCAGAGTTGCTCCTGCCTTGGATGTCATTTAACATATTCCGTTTCCATTTATAGTCTCGGAAGGGGGATACTCAGAGCATTCCGGAACAGCTCTGAGCTTAAATTCTCTCTTGGACACATCGCTAAGTGTTCGATGCCATCTAAGAAGGGTGTGACAACGTTCCGAACAACTGAGGATCAAGGCTTGCCGAGACAAAGCTCTCTCCTGCAGTAAGAACGCTTACCGCATCATGGCTGTGCAGGCTTTCCTGGTGGCTTGCAATGATACGAAAATCTCCAATCCTTGAATCATTTTGAAACTGTTCGCAGAAGAGCCGCGCCGCATCCTCAACGAAAATCGGATTAGCGGCGTTGAGCTCGGCAAAAGCTTGTTCGTCTTCACGCTTAACCATGGCCTGAGTTTCAGTCGGCACGGCAATGCGGGCCATGTCGATTAGATCCTCAATCCACAAGCGCTCGCTGCCGACCACTTCGACAGATAGCCTGGCAACTGAGCGTTGCGAATGCGGTGTCGCCAATTGTCCGCGCACCCGCCGCGCATGCTCACTCAGTTCCAATGAACATGGACACGTCGAGGAATAGACATAGTCGAGATGCACAAATCTTTGACGCCTTGTTTGCAATTCTGCCAATTCCATAGCGATCTCATAATATTGGTAACCTTCCAGCCCGGATCTTAAAGACGGCATCCTGAGCGGATAGGAGAACCGAAGCTGCAGCCTCGCGTCCCCGGTCTCCAGGTCGAATAGATAGTCGTCCAGCACCGCACCCATTGTGTCAAAGTCGAAGAGCCTATCTGCATGTTGGTAGAAACTGCGCATGATGCGGGACATATTGATGCCCTTTTTGCAGGCCTCCAGACTTACGGTTCCGCTTACCGAGACCGGCAAGGTCACCTCGGACTTGTCTCGGCACTTGAAACGCAGCGGCAGGCGAAAATTGGAAATGCCCACATGCTGCAGCTTGCGGCGCGCACCACTGATTAAGGCGGCTGGGCCGTTCTGTAGATCAGGCATTGAAGCTAGATAGGTCGCATCCGGGCGAAATTTCTTTGGGTAATCTCGATTGAGCAAAGGATATTCCTGTCCTTCGGCTTTGATGTCGACCACTTCGCTTGAGTCCTCATAGAGCACAGGCGAAAAACAATGAAGTGCTACCATTTCAAAGCACCTCGCAAGCCTTTGATGCGTCAATGACGCTTCCGATCATTGGGCCGCAACTTGTTCCACCAAAATTGGATATAACCTCGGGTCTGTCCCAGTGCTTCTTTTCTAACTCGCCCCTCAACGGGGTCTGTCCGCAAGAGTGCTGGGGTTTCATACGATGAAGCACTTCTTGCAGCCCCTCGTTCCGGCCATCGCGGATTTCAGTTTTTCTGTCACCTTCTGGGTTCGTGATAGCCAGTTTGCATCGGTTATTGCGAGCGGCCGACATACGCACTTGTCGCACGGTCAATTCCAAATTCCTTCTTGCTGCTTCATCAGGTGAGCTTCGTTGACACCTAGCCATTAGGTGCAAAAATGGGCAAAAGGTTCCCAAAAATCGCCCCTGTGTCTGATTTGAAGTGTCTTTGCAGTCATTCTGGAGAGCCATGGCGTCTCCCAGGATCTGAATTCATAGCCAGTGAATGAGTAAAGCTGAAGGGGTAATGGCTGACAGGAAGACTCTTGGCACCGGCCGTGGAATGCGTATTTGCTGACCCGCCCGGCGGTGCTAAACAGGCTGTGCGGGCGGACTGGGTTTCCGCAAATCGCGTAAAATTTCTGTTCATTCCGCCGTTGGCCGACCGATCTGTCGCCCACGCCCTTATTCTCGATGGGCCTTCAGGTAATTGGCGTCGATCGTTGGGGTGTTTCTGGACTGTGACAGAAGGCCAACCCAACCGTCATTTGGGCGAATGAAGTCTTTTCGCCAGTGCTTCCACAGTAAAAGAAGACAGCTCCGCGGCCAGTATGCAGCATGCGGTCCCGGACTGTCCAAGCCATTTTGACCGGCAAAAGTAATCCCGTTCAAGACGCGTCGGTCATCGACGCGATGCTTGTCCAATCCGCCTGGCCGCAATTTGACCTAGTTTTCAGGTGCGCCCTCCTGCCCAGCCTTTCCACATAAGATTTGCACCGGTCGTCAATATTGGCAGGCAGTCTCTCGGGATTTGACCCAACTGCTCAAAAAGTGACAGATAATCTGTGCTAGAGTGCCATTCTACAATTTGCTGGTTTTTCACTCTCGCGATTAGTTGCCCCCGGATAAGCAAGGGGAGTTCTGATCCTTTAGAAGTAGCCTCAATAATGGTTGTCGCAGCAACCCATTCCTCGATATCTATTTTGATATTTATTGATACTTTTGGTTTCACTTCGAACAGTGACATGAGGACATCCGCAGCTTCAAGAAGCTCACTTCTTGAATTAACCAAGTCACCAATAGCTCCCCCGAATACTGCGTCTGGAGAAAAGTACCTACGCAAAGCTTTTCTATTGTTATTTTCGAACACATCTCTATAAAATGCACGCACAATGCCAGACGCCTTCTTCTGATCGCAAAGCGGCATTTGAATGATCGTGTTATTGTTGAAGTCACTTTCGTGCATTTTCCAGCCCTTCTATTGCTACCCAAGACTACCGCCGCAGATGAATAATTAAAGAAAGAAATCTTGAGGAAGACTCTGAAAGTAGCCTTCAATATTAAAGGCTGAGCTATTCATTGCTGATATTATCCGCTAATGCTTCCTATTCAAATACAAGCTTCAGGGTGTGCAGCTTGTTGTGGGTTCACTTTGAGAAGCCAGCTGATATCTGTAATTCATGAACAGTTTCTTCGACAGGCCCCTATATGAATTTATTTTCCCGCAGACTAAGAATGACCCTGTCGGCCATTCTCGCGCATCTCTGCCCGTCGAACGGAAAGATTGCGTCAAATCCGCCCGAGACGCTGTTTTCCAAGGCTGAGCGCAGACGGCGTCGCGCTCTAAACAACCTCGTCTTGACGGTTACTTTATTGAGCTCAAGCTCATCTGATATTTCAGATATAGTCATGCCCTCCACTTCTCGCAGGAGGAATGGTAGGCGCAACTCCGATGGCAGGCAGGCTACGGAGTTCTCCAGAAGTCCACGGAGCTGCGCCCTACCGAGAGCTGCTTCCGGCAGTTCAGACTGGTTCGGAAACAGCTCCAATACTTGGGGGGTATTGGTTTCGCTCACGGTATCATACTCCTCAGCAGATCGGTCACGACGGCAATGCGTTCGCGCAGCGTTTAATGCGATGCGGGTAACCCAAGTGGAAAACCGAGACTGACCGCGAAAACTTTCAATCTTTGAAAATGCAGCGAGGTAGGTTTCCTGCACAATTTCTTCAGCTTCAGCATCTGAAGAAACAATCCCCCGGGCAACCCGGAACAGCCTTGGGTTCAGCCGCCGAATAAGCTCTCTTATAGCATGTTCACTACCGTGACGTGCAGCCAGAACAAGTTCGGCTTCTGGAGTGACAGAACCTATGGCTTCTTTTGTATAGCGGTGGTGTCGGAGCGTCATTGTGTTCCCTCCACGCGTACGTTCCCCAGATTGAGGATGGTCTCTACTTTTGGAAAGGCGGCTAGCACCTCTGCCGAAATGTCACTTGCTTCGTCTGCTACTCCAGACCACTTAGCGTCATTCGGTGAACCTACGACAATACGCCCCACCATAGCCGCCATTTCATGCGGGATACAGTAGTAGTCATAGACGCCTGGCACATCGAGAGTTACATCGAAACTATCCCCTGGAAGCAAGAAATCGCTGTCCCAAGGTTGAGCTAATGCCGGAATACGCCTCTCCCTCCCGAACAGGTCCGGATGATACGCCGTGGCGGTATGGCTGTTTCCGGGGTCCTTGTTGATAAAGCGAACCGTTGTGCCCGGGGAAACTGACAATCCGATTGGATCGAACCATATTTTCTCACCGCGTGCCGTTCCACGCATCTCTACCGTTACGACTTGCTTGGCCAGCAAAAGGCCGGGTGACCCGAGGGCGGCAACTATGCCGCCTCCGAGCCAAATGACATTGCGTCTTTTGAAAGTCATTCTGCCAGCCGCTCCTTGGCTCCGTCATCATGAAAGAGAGCAATATGCGCGTGCGGCTTTTCGACACCGGGATGGCCGGCGTTGTAGTAGATGTCGACTGATTTCACCGCTTCGGAACCTAGGCCAAGATTGTCGAAAGAGGTGCCGTTTTGGAGATCCTCCAACGGGGTCATGTAAATAGTTGCGGACAACTTTCCATCATGGTCATAAGCTAGGAATGGACCCGCGGGCAGCGTTTGAGGGTTCACGAACAATGTTCCCATTCCTGGCAGAAACTCAGGCAAGGGCAGAACGTCGCTCACTTGCACATAAGGATCTCCAGGAGGGGATTGGTGCAGCGTCGTTGCGTCTTCGGCATACGAAGCAGTGCCCAAGGCAACCATCAGACTTGAGATTGTCAGCGTGTTCCTAAACATGGGTAGTCCTTTTCTTAGTAATGAGAGGCGCCTTCTTGGTCACCTGCCTGTTAGATGCCGGTCAGCCCAAAAGGTTCCCACGGTTTTTACTTTTTGATTTTGGACTCTCTTGGGCGGGCGGTTTGGACTTCGATCGGCAATTTGCCCTAGTCAGCCCCGGGAGCGTGTCAAAGGCGGCATAAAATCCGGCCACGGAGCGGAGCAAAAGTCGGCAAGTCTGGGAATGACCGCTGTGTACTCAGGTCGTGAAGTCCCCCCACTTGAAGGAGGGGGCTTCCCGTATCGACGTGACTGCAGTACCCGCAAGTGCGCGATGTGTTCCGCAGATCCACCTCGACGAGGCGGCCCCCGGCCCAGGACAGTTTGTAGGAAACCTAGTGGCGCCTCTCGCCCCAGCCTTTGTCGAGGATCGATCGGATTGAACCGGACTTGGCTGCAACATTGCGCTCAGGGTCCTCGACGGTTCCGCGAGCTTAGGCCGTCATGGCCTTTACGCGCGTTCTTTGGCGCGGGGCCTTCTAGTCGCCGTCCTACTGTGTCGTTTCCTGCGGCGATGCGCCGCTCGATGTCATCAAAGAGTATGTCGAGAACCAGAACATGCCCGATCGCGACTTCCACGGCGCCGCCAAGCGCGCGAGGCGCAGGGAAAAGAGAAAACGAAGGGATAAGAAAGGGCCTTGCCCCCTCCCTAAACGAAGGGGGTTGCGGCTAGTATTGCTCAGAAAATCAATAAACCTATTGTCTAAGGGCGCTGAAAACATCCAGCCTGTTCACTCCCTTGCATCGGTCCTTGCACAAGTCGAGTTCTCTTCACAATTCAAAGGGCCTGTTACGGATTATCCGCCGCCTTTGACAAAGTCAGCAATGGAACCAGATCCGCTTTGTTTCTGATCAGGTCGGCGACAGTGCTGCGGTCGAGGACGCTTAGAAACGCATTGACCGCTTCGGCAAAGACCCCTCGGAGCCCGCATTGGGGCTGTATCAGGCATTCTGCGCAATTGGCAACTTCGAAGCTTTCTTCCATGATCCGGACGACTTGCCCCACATTGATTTCGCTGGCCGCCTGTCCGAGCTTGATGCCGCCGTAGCGGCCGCGAACGCTCGTGACGTAGCCTTGCCGGGCCAATTCGCTGACGATCTTCATCAAAGAGCTGTGCGGCAGACGGTAGATGCGGCTCAATGTCTCAATCGAGTGCAGCTCTTCGGGTTTGGACGCCAGAAAAATAAGAATTCTCAACGCGTAATCTGTTGTCAGGTTCAGCTTCATGCGGGCTCCGATCACGCTTTTAATATTCATTTGGGTTGCATCTTTCAATCCTGCAGTCATACATGCATCCAGCCTGAATGTTTCAGGCGGTGAAACTCGCGATGCAGGCCGCAGGTCTGCCGTACGACAAATCAGGAGCGTGCAATGACACAGCCACTCAGCCAAACCACTATCGACACCGTAAAGGCGACTGTTCCGGCTCTGTCGCAGCATGGGCGCGAGATCGTAGCAGAAATGTACGACAGGCTGCTGGCCGATCCGGAAATCCGCACACTGTTCAACCAGTCGCACCAGAACGGCGACTCCCCGCAGCACGCAGCATTGACCAACGCGATTCTGGCCTATGCCCAGAACATCGAAAACCTCCAGGCGATGGCCGCAGCGGTGGAGCGTATTGCAAACAAGCATGTGAGCCTGCAAATCGAACCCCGCCATTATGATCATGTCGCCAGCGCCCTGTTGGGCGCGATCAAGGCAGTTCTTAAAGATGCGGCGACCGAAGAGGTGATCCGCGCCTGGGGCGAAGCCTATTGGTTCCTGGCCAATATCCTGATTGGCCGAGAAGAACAGCTTTACCAGGACACCGCCGCGGCCGAGGGCGGTTGGCGCGGCTGGCGGGAATTCCGGATCGACAGGCGGACCCAGGAGAGTGCTGACGTGATGTCATTCATCCTGAAACCCGTCGACGGTAAGCCCGTGCTGAAGCACAAGCCGGGGCAATATCTGTCTTTCGATTTTGAGGTGCCCGGAGCAGGCAAGCTGCGCCGCAATTATTCGATTTCCTCGGGGCCATCGAACGAGTTCTACCGGATCACGGTCAAGCATCAGAAAGGCGGCCTGGCCAGCACCTGGCTGCATGAGCAGGCAGTCGAAGGCACTATGGTCAATGTTGCTGCACCGGCTGGAGAGTTTTTCCTGAAAAGCGGCCAGGAGGCTGAGGTTGTCCTGTTGTCGGCCGGTGTCGGGCTGACGCCGATGATTTCAATGCTTGAGGTTCTGGCCGCAAACAATCGATCTGCGACCTACCTGCATGCCACGCAAAACAGCAGGCATCACGTCCTGCCTGATATCGCACAATCCCTGTCCCGCCGGTGTGTCACATTTTTTGAGGATCCCAGTTCCGAAGACCGGGTAGAAGCGAACTTCGATGTGGAAGGCCGCATCACTCCGGAGTGGCTGGCCCGAAACACCAATACAGATCAGGCTGATTACTACATATGCGGTCCAAAGGGATTCATGGTGATGGCTGTGAACGGCTTAAGGGCGGCCGGCGTCGACGAGAACCGTATCTTCTACGAGTTTTTCGGGCCAGCGCAGGAACTGGACGCCGCGTAGCAGCAATAGACCAGCACAAGAAGAACGGTCTTCCCGGCCGGGAAAACCGTATCGGGTGGACCACACGATCGTCGATAGCCTTGTGACACGAAGCCAACCGCACCTGCATCGCGGTTGGCCGTGACCAAGGTGGCGAATGGCTATCAGAAGTTCAATAAACAGCTCAATCCATATGGTGGCGCTTCAGACTTGCTGCAAGCTGCCTGAGTGACTGCATTCCCCTCTGCAATGCAGCAATGGTTTCGCAGCGACGCAGCAGGTTTGCGTGCTGCCTGCGCGCGCAGAACAAACTTGGCGCTTCCGCAATGGGCTCTGTCGGGGCATTCGCCGCAATCCGCAAGAACGGCCGGTCCGAGGTCCGGCCGTTCTTGCGAGAGTTTCACGCTTGAAGGAGGAAGCGAGAGTTTGCGCTGATCCTCAGAGGCAAGTCGCCTTGTTTCCCGGGCTGGTTTCATGACTGCGCTTGACCTTAGTGAAGAAGAGTTGTTCTGCTGCCCTGGCAGTGCGCAAAGTTTTTTCAGTGAATGGCCCCCTCGCAAACGCAGCGCCGCGGCCGCATGTTCAACTTTCGCCGCCCTCCTCGTCATGGGTCAAGCGCTGCTGCCTTTTCACTTTGTCGAGGATGCCGTCCGTCATATCGGGATCCAAGGCCGCATAGATGTCCAGCATGTTTGCTGCGTGCTGAATTTTCCATCCCATATGCGCGGCCAGTTCCCCGATACTGCAACCGGCCCGGACGAGCCTAGTCACCGCAGTGCCCCGGGCATCATATAGCCTCAGTTCCCTACGGATCCCCAGTTTGTCACGCCACTGAGAGATATTCCGCCCCATGACGTTCGTTGCCTGAATTGGCTCTCCGCGTGCGCCCACGATGATGTGCTCCTGATCGGTTGGGAGTTCGTCGATCAGCGCTTGCAGCCTAGGGGTTACCGGAACGGTAGCGTAGCTGGTCCTGCCGCTTTTTCTGGTGAGGATCATCGCACGGGCGTTGCCGTTTCTCTGGTGCTCGATATCCGATTTTTTAAACGCCTGAAGGTCTCCGGGCCGGAAGCCAGTCTCCACCGCCGCGATCAGGATCCGGCCGACATAGGCGGGAGCTTTCTCGACGAAATAATCGATTTCCTCCTGTGTCCAGATGATGTGCGCGTGGCTGCGCCGCTTTCGCTTTTTCACCTTCAAGAGGTGATGGTTCTGCAAGAGCCCGCGGTCATAGGCAAAGGAAACGATCCGCTGGATCGTCGCCATCATGTTGTTGCCCACCCCGTCCGAGTTCTTATCGCGCCAGCGCATGACCTCCCGCCGGATCCGGGCGCTTTCGAACGCCATGATTGGCGCAGCGCCGAATTCGGCCTCGATCCCGCCACTGCGGGAAATGTTGTGCAAGTGATCTCGGCGGGTCCGCGGCGCAAGGCGGGTGAATTCGGAGGAGCCGGTGAACTCGTTGATGATTTCCTGAAAACGCCCCCGGACATCGCGCTTGGCCTGGCAGGCCCTTTGCCAGGCTTCGATGTATTCGATTCCATCGCGCCGGCAGGTACTTTCATGACTCCAGAACAACGGACCACCACGCCAAGCATAGTGGTATTCTGCGTAGGAGCCATCTGCCAGCGTCTTTCGTACGCGGTGGACACCTTTGCAGGGGCTCATGCGGAACTGAGGTTTACGCTTAGGTGCGGGCATCGAACCAAGCCTCCGCGTCAGTTTGGTGAATGGCGTCGGCGGACGCTTCCGGACGGGTCTGCACACGGATGGTGCCACCCTCGATGGTGAAAGCGTAAATAGTCAAGCCGGCGGCGTGCGCATTGCGCAAAGCCTGCTTCAGCTGTGCATCGGTCACCCTGGCCGCACGGGGCGCGGCCGATTTGGCAGCGGATTGCTGGGCCCGCGAAACGGACTTGAGTTCATGGATGGTGCTCATTGGCAACTCCTGATTTTCTTGACGAAAACCTGGCGGGTCGCAATGCGAGCTATCAGGGAGCAGGGAAGCTCTACGGGCTGATCAGCTCGGCCGCGCCCCGCCAGGACGGCGGACAGCAGCCACACGTATCAGGGCACCGGAACAGGGCTCTTCACAGCATGCACGGAAATAGCGGTTCATGATATCGCCCTTGTTGCATCGCGGGAGAATCGCGCGATGGCGGTTTGATTGGCCGTCTTGCGACGGATGTGCAAATCAAATGCCGTAAGGGCAGAAGTGAAAATAAGGGGGGCTCGACGCGCATTCAAGCTCCGCAGCAAAAAAGTTCCGCAAATCTGCTATGAATACCCCGTCACCGTTTCCGGCCAGGACCGGCCGCGGGGGAAGAAAATGCTCACCTGACTCAGCTGGAAATGGTCGGCGCAGACTGCAGGTAAGCCAACCATGCCTCTAAATCGGATTGCTCGTGTGAGGCTGTGCGATTGAGGTACTCGTGGGCGCGCCTGAAGTCCAGGACTTGAATGTCAAACTCCAGGTCGCGCATCGCCTTGTATGAGGCATTGGCCTTGTAGGGCGCGCCGATGTTCTGAGGGTTGTAGAACACCCAACCGGTTCCGCCGCCCTTAGCAATCTGCCGTGCCTCCTCCAGAATAGCGATGTGAGCGTCCAATAGGCCGAATTCGACGACCGCCCCGCCCTCGGCCTGCATCTTCGGGAAACGCCACAGCCTGGCCTGCAAATCGATCTGTTCCCACCGTGCCAGGCGGCATTCCTGCGGCGCCCGCAGCGTCAGGAGGTTGAACCGGATCAGCCGCAGCAAACTTGGCCGCCGCGGACTGGCTTCGAGCACCTGAAGAAGGGATGGCAGTTCCGCCAGAACTCGTGCCTTCCTCTTGTCGCCCTCCGCGGTTGTGCGTTTCGGTGCTGGCAGAACACGGGTTTCCGGGTGATCGGCCGGGTTGTCCTTTCTAAAGCCGTCCCGGACCGCTTCGTCCAGGATTTCGATCAGACGGGTCCGGGCAGCCTTTGCCACGTTCGGATTTACCTTCCGCACTTTCTCAAGCGCATCCCGGATTTCGGCGGAGGTTAGGTCCGCAACAGGCCGCCGTCCGATAATCGGATGGATATGGTTGCGCATCAAGCCGTACTCCTCTCGCGCTGCCTTCGCCCCTTTTTCTTCCGCCTTCCGCCGGCGGAAGCGGTTCAGCACGAAGCGCGCCAGCGTCTGCGGCCTCGCCTCCTGAGATCCTCTCGATACGGCAGGCGCCGCGAGAGGGTGTTCCCCCGCCCGAGCCAGCAGCCGGTTTTTCGCAGCAATGCGCCGCGCGGCGGCAGGGGTGATCCGGTATGCGGACCCCAATCCGATATCGCGCCGCCGGCCACCTATGGTGAGACGCTGGACCCAGCGTTTCGCCCCTCCTGCGCTCACCACAAGAATCAGCCCGTCTCTGTCGTAATACCTCCCCGGCGTGGCGACGTTTCTAACAAAGGCAAGGCTCAGCTTCTTCGGCCGGTCCGGAGATTTCACGCGCCTCCCTCCGCACCCCACATTTTTATCCCACGAAAATGCCCCACGCGGCCGTCCCACACCTGGGCGCCAGAATGGGACCGGAATAAGGTCGATCGATTGGGCAACCTGCAGGCAGAATACTTATTATTATGGCTCTTTCCGGCGAACAGAGAAAATTCTGCCGAGCAACTCGGGCGCTGTGCATGGGGTGAAAATGGCATTGAAATATGGGTGTACTTTCCGAGTGTTCTCTTGGTACGATTGCCTAGTTTACAGAGCGCCCGCTAAGTCATTGATCTGTGACTGCGAATTTCAGGTCGGTTTACAGAATTATGGCGCATTTTCAACGTGGTGTCATGCGTTAGAAGCTGATGTGCCGCATCGCGGCCTCTTGCCCGTGGTTCACCGCCGGGAGGCGCGTCCACCCCATCGCTTGCAATTGACCCCTACTTGGTCTTCGTGAAGAGTGATCGCAAATAATACGCTCCTGTTAAGGACACGCCTTATGCCGGTTGCATTCTTGCGTTGTTTTTCATTGATCACATTTTTCGCAGTCTGGGTTCAGCCTGCGGAGGCTATGTCCTTTAAGAGGATCAGCGTTCCTGGGGAACCAGGCAAAACCATGATCTATGCGTCCGGTCCGGTCGAAGCCGGGGACGCGGATCGGTTTGTGGCGACGATAGCAGCCACGCCCCCTTCATCGAAGGTCCTTGGTATTACGAGCCCGGGCGGAGGGGTGATTGCTGCGCTCGAGCTTGCAGACAAAATTGACGCGTTTGGCTTTTCTGTGGTGGGTATTGGGGATTGCGCTTCTGCATGTGCCCAGATCCTATTTCCTGCTGGTGAGTATTCTACACTCTCGCCTGGCTCACTTCTGGGGATCCATTCCTGTTCTGCGGCTGGTGCTCGTCATGAAATCTGCAATGAGGAAATTGCCCAGATAGCCGTCGAGCGAGGCTTTCCATACGGCACCCTGGATATGTACTCTGACCTCTACGGGCCGAGTGAAATGAAGTGGATGGGAGAGATCGGTGCGCGCTGTTTTGGTTTCTATCGCGGACCTGGGGATCCCAAGCCGATCTTCGGCCAGAAGGCGTGCGTCGATGGCGTGATTTATACAATGGGGTCAAATGTGCGTCCAAGACCGTTTGGTCCGAGCTTCGACTGTGCAAAGGCTGCAACCTCAGTCGAACAACTCTTGTGTGCTGACAAAGAGCTTATGTTGAGCGACAGCATCCTGGGGCGCGTCTATGACGCTGCCAGAAAGGCGAATCCTGCTTCCAAACAGCGCATACGGGCAGAGCAGCGGCTGTGGATCGAGGAACGCAATGCGCAATGCGGCCGGTTGATACCGAGCCAAGCAGATTACAGGGCATCACGGGCTGGCGCATTGTGTCTCCACCGTTTCAATGAAGAGCGGATTTATGCCCTCATTCAGGAGGGGACATCTTGAGCACTCACGCCCGTTTCTGTGGGGCTGATTGCCTGAGAGTTCTTTAACAAAGCGAAATGCGGTCCGCATAACCAACTGAATCAGCACTCGTTAACACGGACCGCAGCCCCAGACGTGCCGAGGCATGCAAATGGTAGCTCGGAGAAAGACAAGGTCACGTTAATGGCCGCAAGTGCCCTCTTCAATCCGCGTCCGGAAGCCTGCAGCGCACGACCGTGGATCAGCACCAGCCCTGGCGCTTTCCGCCCCAGTACGGCCTGGCCAAACCCTCATTGATCAGCAGATCACCGGCATCCCGACCATCGATCAGAAGCTTTCCCAGCCCTCTGCCGTAGCGATCCGTGCCCCGTTCCGGTTCAAGCCTCACAGACTTTGCCTCGTCAATCAGCTGACGCAAGCGGCGCGTGGCCCTGTCGCCAAGCGCCTTTTCAGAGCTGCATTCTGAGAAATGGGTTTCCGGGGTGTCGTAACCGGTCAGCCTGTACTTGCGGCCGGCGTACTCGATCGTGTCTCCGTCAACCACACGGATCTGAGAGGCGAGCATCACCATGCGATCCGGGTCCGGCCGCTCCGGCGGGGGCGCGATCGCCTGCCCCGCAAAAAGCCAGCCTGCCAAAAGAAGGGCGCCCGGTCCCAGCAGCATGGCGAGGCGCTGTTTCTCACGCCGCCTCATAGCGATAACAGCAGCAAAAACAGCAGCCCGCCGGCAACCCACCAGAACACGGGGCTAATGCGATCCCACGCGCTTTCCGGCTCATGCCCGCCGCGGTTAAACGTAAGGCGGTCCACGGTGCGAGGTTCTTCGACCGCTTCGGTGCGCTTGATATGAACCTGGTGCTGCCGCAGCTGGATCGTAGAAGTGATTTCCTGAATGGTGTCGCCGTGCTCGTACAGCTCCTGATCAAGCTGGGACAGCATGGCTTCCGATGCGGCCTTCTTTGCATCGTAAGTTACCTGCATGGCATGCTTGAACAGCTTCTCGGCAACATCCGCATCTTCACCTGACAGCCAGTCAAACTGCTCCTTCACCGTCTCGTCGATCCCGACATCCGCAAGGTAGCCAAAACAGGTCCGGTCAACGAATGCCACGATCTCGTGGGGCTCCGCCTCCATCGGAACCAGAACATAGTCCTCCCTCTTCCGGCCCGCGCTTTCAAACAGCCCCTCAACGATATTCAGCTTGAGATCCATCGGCATAATCGGCGGCAGCAAATCGAAAAGGCGCCCGGCGACCAGGCCACTCATGCGCCGCTCCCCGGATTTCCAATACGGGAAAGCCTCACGCGCATAATCTTCCTTGTCCTGGCCAAACTTTTTTCCATATCGCCTGAGGACATCAGATCGGCGTGCCGGGTCGAGATTGAAGAAGAAGGATTTCACCTCTTCGTCCATGCCGCCCAGGCGCTTGGATAGAGCTTCCGCCTCTTTGATGTGCCGCATCGCGGCCTCTTGCCCGTAGCTCCTGCGGGGATACTGGCGGCCGTAGCTGCTGCGATAGTGACGCCTTGCCATTTCAAGCTCTCAGAAACAGTGTGAGCCGGTCCATCAGCCCCAGCGCACCAAAGCGGGCATCCAGGAAGACGGTCCGCTCTGGCAGCTGGACGGTGCGTTTGCTCTTGAAGGACCCGCCCTGGGCGGCGATCAGAGACCCGTGCTGAAGCAAATCGGCCACTTCCTTTCGGAGGCGGCTCTTTTCGGTGGATGAATAGGCAGAGAAGTGGCGGGCCACCACGCTTTCCGGCGTATCGCCGGCCTTCAAGTACACGGTCTTGGACATCAGCTGCCGAGCATGGACGCGACAATCAGCAGGATGGCCACACCGCCAACGGCATACATCCAAGTCTTGTTGTCTTTGTCGACATCGCCCCGCTTTGCTTCTTCCGTATTGCCCATGAGGATCTCGGTCTTTCCAACGCTGTTCTCGATCGACTGCCGGATCGTCACGGCATCGCCGGATTCAGACATTCTCCGCGTGGCGTCCGCCATGTTGTCCACGGCGGCGGATGTTGCCTGCAGATCGCGCTGTGTTTCATTCACGGAATGGGCCAAATCGATCTTCTTCCGAAGGGCGTATTTTTTCAGCTCTTCTTTGGCTTCTGCCGACAGGCCGGAGAGATCTATCTGTCCTGATGATCCATCCAGAGAGATGAGGTCGTCATTGGCGCCCTTTTTCTCAAGATCATTGCCCATGAATATCCTCCAGGTGTCTCAAACCCTTTTGGTAGTACCTTGCAGGCAAATTGCAATTCATATTTGAAGCGCTCCGGCAGCGGGGCGGCGCAAAATCAGCGCTGCACAATCAGAAATCAAACGCGATCGAGAGGTTCAAAACCGCTTCCGTATCCGTGTCCGGCGGCAGGGTGGTCAGCCGGATCTCAACGGGCGAAATGCGATAGGACGCGCCCAGCACAGCCACCGGGATGAAACCGCCGACACTGGGAAGGCCGTAACGGTCCTTCAGGCTGCCGGACAGCTCATCGTAATAGGCAATGCCGGCGCTCGCTCCGACGCGGATTTCACCGCGGCCCGCCCGGACCAGGCGGGTCGAAACGCCCGCGAGCAGGAGAGGGGAGGCCTCCTCATAACTGTTGTAGAAGACGCCGCCCTCGACATGGTATTCGCCGCTATCCCAGCGCGCATCCCACCGCTTGCCAAGCGTCAGGCCGGGATTGAAGTCATTGAGACTGTCATTGCCGAAATGCTCAGAACCGATGATCACGCCAAGGTAGCGGCCTTCACCGCATAGCGCCGGCGCCGCGGAAAGCGCTGCGGTTACGGTGAGGAGCAGGAAAAGATGGCTTTTCATGTCAACAGCCTAGCGCAATTCTCTTGAACCGGAATTAACCCGGTTCAAAAGAGTCCGGCTGCGTGTCCAGAATGCCAGCACCCGTTTATGTCCAGCGCGCAGCGGCAGGGCGACCCCTCAGCTTTCCCGCTTGAGTGTCAGCTTGGGCACCGGCCGCCCTTTCTCTCGCTCCCGCACGACGTGCTTCAGCTTGGCCGTGTTCATCAGAACCGGCTTCAGTTCCGGATCCGCGCTGTCGTAATGCATGGTCCAGCGCCCGGACAGGCGCGGGAGAAGCCCTGCCGGAATAGCCTCCCAGTTCGAGGCATCGGTATTGGTCTTGTCACCGTCCAGGCATTTCAAAACGTAGCCCTCCGGCACCGGGCCGTTCTCGCGCTCCCAGTTCACCCGGTGTTTGGCAACAAACCGCTGTGCGGACCCGGTGTACGGGTTCGTTTCGGCAACGCAGATTTCGATGTAGCCATCATCGCGCACCCGCTCATCCCCGATGCTGGCCTTGTTGTGCGGGGTCTGCCCCTTCTTGAACCGGGTCCGTGCGCTGTTGGGATTGAACGGCATCTTCTTGCCTTTGTTGTCCGGGGTCCGGCCGGGGGTGTACCGGCCATCGCGTCCGGTCATCCACCGCTTGCGCTTGCACAGACCCCGCAGCGTATCATAGCTGATCTCCGGCCGGTCGAACTTCTCCACGAACTGAGCATGCAGCTCACGGCGGGGCATGGCCGCATTTGCCTTGATCCAGGCCAGCTCCTCTTCCGACCAGCTCCAGGGGGTGCCCTTCATTGCGCGCCCTCCCCATCCGGTGTGATGTTCTTCAGCTGCTTCGGTCCGGCGGAGCCGATCTGAGGCAAATGCGGGAGGATGCGGTCCCCATGATTGGCATAGAGCCGCGCGGCCTGGATCTTCATGTCCGCGATGTTGACGATCTGGTCCGAGACATCGACGATGGCGCGGGCGCGCTTGCTCTCAGCCTCAATGGCCTCCGCTGACAGCCCCTCTTCGGAAAGCCGCTCGAGCTGCGCGAACAGGTGGTCGTTCAAATCCTGAAGCTTGTTTTTCATGAGGGGAACCTCGTTTGATTTTCGATTTCGACAATCAAACCGGCATCCCGGCCGGGCCTGCGCAATGCATCAGGGCATCGCTGGCTCCTCCTCAGAGATTACCGCATCCCGAAAGAATGGCAATAGTTATTCGCAAATATTCTCAGCTGCAGAATTTCTTGTAATCCGCAATCAGCGCTTCCGTGTCATCGTATTCGTAAAGCGAACCCTGCCACAGCAGCATGCCGCGCTGGCAGTATTTCTGGATGGTGGAAATGGTGTGGGAGATCATGATCACCCGCGAGGTCTCAAGCCGGGCCGACAGCGCCTCGGCGCATTTCTTTTTGAACCGGGCGTCACCAACCGCCGTGATCTCATCAATGAGATAGGTGTCAAAGCGGATCGCCAGCGACAGGCCGAACGCGAGGCGCTGGCGCATGCCGGTGGAATACGTCGAAACGGGCAGGGCGATGCTCTTGCCGATCTCGGCAAAAGCCTCTGCCTCCTGCAGCACGCGCCGCGGATCCTGGCCGTAGATGCGGGCCACGAAGGCCACGTTTTCCCGGCCCGTCATCGTCCCGTTGAAGCCGCCGTAAAAGCCAAGCGGCCAGGAGACGATCTCATCGCGGTCGATCCGGCCGGAGCTGGGCATGTCAGCCCCTGAAATCAGACGCATCAGGGTCGACTTGCCAGCGCCGTTCGGCCCCATGATCGCATAGTTCTGCCCGTCCTCGAAAACCGCATTGACCCGGTCCAGCACCTGCTTGCGGCCGACCTTGGTGTCGTAATGGCGGGAGAGGTTGGAAAACCGGATCATTTGCGGATCTTCCTTGTGCTGCGTTCGATCAGAAAGGCCAGCGCAATGGCGGTCATGCAGAACGCCGCGCAGTAGGCCGGGCTGAAGATTTCGCTGTGGTAATGGGGCCAGAAACCCATGCGCACCAGCTCCACAGCATGCAGGATCGGGTTCCACTCCAGAATTCTGACGGCCTCAGGCGGGAGGGCAGAGGGGACATAGAAGGTGCCGGACAGGAAAAAGAGCGGCCGCCCCCAAACCTTCTCCACATGCTGCCAGGAGGTCGTGAACCGGTAGATAACCGCATTGATCATGCCGATAGCCAGGCCGATCATCCCGACGATCATGAAGCCGCCGATGACCAGTTCAGGGCGCCGGGGGGCTTCGCCGTAGCCGGTGGCGATGAGCGCCGTGTGAAAGCCAGCCCAGACCAGGACATAGACGGAGCTGACCAGCAAATAGCGCGCAAAGACCGTATCCAGCGCCTGAACCGGCGGATACGCAAAGAGGGAAGCGTTCGAGCTGAACGCCCGCATGAGGCTGACGGACAGCTTCTGGAAATACTCCAGGCACAAAACGCTGGTGGCAAAAAACAGCGCCAGGGAGTCTCCGAAGGGGGCATGCCGGCCGATCATCACGAAAACCACGATCAGAAAGGTCAGCGTCACGGCAGGCTGCAGCGCGGCCCAGAGATACCCCCAATGGGAGGTTCCGAACGCCATCCGCGACTCCCGCAGCAGCAGGGCCCAGATGACCTGGCGGTTGATGCGCAGTTCCCGGCGGGTGATCATTGGCGGTGATCCCGGATCATCTGGATGATGAAGCGGCCGATCGCCCAAAGCAGGATCGATGCAATCAGCGTCAGAACCACATTGATGATCCGGCGCGGGTATTCGGCCTGATCCGCGGCGTAGGGGCGCGAGAAGATGGCCAGATAGCGCTGCTGGTGCTCGGCATCCCGCCGGGCGCTTTCCATCGCATCCAGCATGCTCACATAGCGCGTCTTGGCAATCTCCACCGACAGCCGCAGTTCGTCGAAGTCGCTCATGACCTCTGCCGTGATAGCGGTTCCGCCATCCTGGCTGCCGATCTCTTCCCGCAGCGCATCACGGCGCCGGGTGAGCGCATCGATCCGCTTGCGCAGGACCTCCGCATTCGGGCCAGGCTTCGCAACATTCTGCTGCAGCACGTCCAGAGCCACCTTTTCTTCGGCAATCTCCTTATTGAGCTCGTAAATCAGAAGATCATCCCGCTCGGCACTGCTGTCGGGGTTGGCGATGTTGTTGGCCACCCGGAAGTGCTTGAGGCGCTGCTGGGCCTTGCGCAGCTCATTCTCCGCCTCCTGCAGATCCTGAAGCGCATAGGCGTAGGAGGTTTCCCGGGCCTGATGGGACAGACCGTTCACGAGGCTGGAAATCTCAGACATCACGAAGTCCGCCACATCACGGGCATCAGTGGCCGAGTATGCCTGGACCTCGAGGGTCAGGATGCCGGACGTGTTGTCATAGGTGCTGAAAGCGCGCCGGTTCCAGTAGTCAATCTTGTCCTCGAATAGGGACCACGGTTGCAACCGCTGAACCAGGTCTGCGCGATCCGGGCCAAAGAGCTTCTCCAGCCCGAACCTCTCATCGACGAGGCGCACAAGATCGGCAGATTCAATGAAGCGGCGCACGATGTAGGAATCCGACTTGGTGGAGCCCGAGGACACCGAACCCGTGATCGTGTCCAGCATGTCTCCGCCAGACTGGCCGCTGGAGGCGCTACGCACGACGAAGCTCGCATGCGCAGAGAAGCGCTCCGTTGCCAGGACATTGTAGACAGCCGACAGCAAGACCGGCAGCGCGACCACAATCAGAAAAGACCAGGCCGCGGCTCCCGGCCTCAGACGGCGCCGCGCCTTTTTGCGCGCAACCGGATCAGCCGCGCGGACTTTGCCGCCGGGGATTGATTTTTCGCTTTCTGCCAGCGCGAGGCCGCTTTCCTTTTGGGCGTCGAGCACCGGTGCGCCTCCTTCAATGTCTCTTGGTCTAAGTCACTTTCGGACAGGATCGCCATGGATGGCGCGCAGGCCAATGCGCGGATAGCTTCAGAAAATCGGCTGTCCTCACTGCCGGCGTCTGCCCCGAATGCATATTCTCGCATTTCTTTTCTCGCTTTCGCAAGGCGGTCCGGACCGATTGCGTCAAAAATTTTCGCATCCAGATTTGAGAGGTCCGGATCAACCTGCCCGGCTGCCGCCAGGGAAGGATAGCGCAGCTCGTCCAACTCAAAGCCCTCGGGCAGGAACAGGATCTGTGGCCGGTCCGTAAAAAGGAAGTCGATAACGGTCGAGGAGATGTCAGTGAGCAGGACATCCGCCATCTCATAGGCCTCGAAAGCTGTGAGATCCGGGGCCGCAAACTCACCGCCGAATTTGCGCAACGCTGCACGGACATCCTTTTCGATGCGCGGCCAGCTTGGGTGCTTGAAGCTGAGCGGGTGCGGTTTGAAAATGAGGGTGACCCCCGGGGCGCATTCGCCGAAACGCTCAATGATCTCTGCTGCCCGTTCCAGCGAGGAGAATTTCGTATCCTCATATTGGCCGAGCCAGGTGGGCATATAGACCGCGGTCTTCACCGGGCCGCGCTTGCCCCTCTGCATCAGCGCGGATTGGGGGCGGCCGACATGGACGAATTTCGACGGCGGGATGAACACGCCGTTCCTCGCATAGCGGTCCTCGCCCATCTGACCGGAGACGAACACCTGGTCGAAGTTGCGGGTCAGCGGCGAATAGGAGGGCGGCTTGTCGGAGTCGCCATGCAGCATCTGAACATGAACCAGATCCTCGCGCTCCTCGAGCATTTCCCGGTTCTTCTGCGCATTGTTGGCATAGAGGATGGCCCTTACGCCGGGCGCAACCGCCCAGCGGAGCGCGGAGCGGTCCGCGGCATGTACCGATTTGGCGCGGCCGGTTTTGCGGAACCAGTCATGATGCCGCTTCTCCCGGCAAATGACGTACCAGGAGACGCCGGATGCATCGAGGGCATCAATCCACATATCGACGTGGGTCGGCGTTTCCAGCCCCGCATCCGAGAAATGGAAGGCAATCGAGGGCGCGTCCAGCCCGGCAACCGCATCCTGAAGATCCTGAACCGAGGCCGGGATCCGGGGCGGTCCGGATGCCACGGTCAGCGCAATGATCGCAGGCACCGTTGCGCAGAGGGCCGCCATCGCGGCCAGAGGAACGGATTGAACGAACCAAGCCGCACCGGCCGCTGAGGCGCACACCACGGCAAGAGCCCAGGGCAAAGCGGCTGCGATGCACCGCGCCCGCCGGTCGGGGATGCACAGCGTTGAGACCGGGATCCGGCGCTGAAAGAGAAGAGGACTCACGACACTCGAAACGAGGGTAACGGCGGCAAGAATAATGATCAGCATGGCTGAACCTTCCGGTAGACGGCGGCTTGGTGCGGTTCGATCAGATCCAGGCCGCTTTCGCGGGCCTTCATCTGCTGCAGGGGGTTTGGCCGTGCCGTGCAGGCGATGGCATCATACATGGCCAGGTAGCCGGGCAGGCCGCGAACGGAGGCGGGCAGGAACTTCAGGTGGAGAATATGGCTGACCCATCCGAAGCGAACCACATGGCCCGCACGCTGGGTGTTTGCGGTGTAATGCATCCGTTCCAGTGAAGGCAGCACGAAGGCATCCAGATCCGCAAGCGCACGCACCAGGTAGGTCTTCAGCCCGGCATCATTTGCACGCTTGTACGAAGAGATGTCCCTCGCCAGGACCACAACGGGGCGCCCCAGCGTTTTAAGCTTTGCCGCGGTGGATTGGACGTCCTTGATGGAGCCGCCAGCGTAGTGAATGGCATCCTTGATGCGCGCGGTGGTGCAGTGCCTCAGGAAATCATCCATATGGCGGCTGAAAGCCGCCTCCAAACCGCTTCGCAGGGCATGATGCGACAGCAGCAGGAGCATAAGGCTGATGGCCGCAAACACGCCCGCCGAAGGCAAGAGCCAAAGCGGGGAGGGCCCGCCGGACGCCAGCCACGCCGGGCTGACAGCCACGATCGCTGCATTGGCCACGATGAGCAGCGAATTCAGCTTGCGCAGCGTGTTGAGCGGCTTTTCGTCATCGCGGCGCGCGTAGGGCTGCTTCCGCATCCGGCCGCGGAGGGTGAACATGCTTTGGGCGGCGGCCCGCAGACCCCAGGTAAGCGATGCGGTGGCGGCAATGGCGGCCAGCGCGGCTGCCGGGCGCGCGAATGCGAAGGGGAACAGGGGCGCGGCCACCGCCAGTGCGCGCAGCGTTTCAAACAGCAGGAGGGCCGGGCCGGACAAGGTTTTCGACCCAAGGATGAGCTTGCGCGGAAGGATCCCCCAAAGGGCAATACCCCCTGCGATCGCCCAGCCGGCGCCGGGCAAGAGGAGGCTGACAAGGTCGCCTTTCTCA
Organism: Leisingera caerulea DSM 24564; assembly: GCF_000473325.1. Lineage (NCBI taxonomy): Bacteria > Pseudomonadati > Pseudomonadota > Alphaproteobacteria > Rhodobacterales > Roseobacteraceae > Leisingera > Leisingera caerulea. The sequence goes on along the minus strand of NZ_AXBI01000020.1, from coordinate 98,199 downwards.
GGAACGGGGGCAAGAGCAGCGGTCATGAAGGCCCCGTACACGACGGCCGGCACATATGTGATAACCGGGATCAGAAGGAAAAGCCTTTCGAAGAAGGGCAATTTAGACATGCTTTGACGTCCTCAAACCAGCGGGGCAACAATGCTCATCAGGCGCTTGAAACGTGTCGCGCCATCGGGAGACCGGAAGTCGGGGTGGGAGACCGAAAAACTTGCCTCCCGGTGCGCAGCGTCGACGGCCTCAGGATCACTGAGGTAGGCGGGCAGTTTCTCGTCCAGCTCCCCCATGCAGCCTGCAGACTTCCGGTCGTAGAAGGGCTTGACCGCGGAAGTGACGTTGAAATTCCGCAGAAGCGTGAAGTTCGGGAGCCGCTCCTTCAGGCAAATTGCTTCGATCGCGGAAATATCACTGACGCACAGGGCAATACGCGCGCTGTCTTGCGCGTAGACGCCGATCCGGGGATTTACGAGCGCCAGAGCCTGCACGGCCGCCCGCACCGCAGCATTGGCATCCCGCAGGTCGACGCTGACCGGCCATTTCAGGGACACGGTCCGCAGACCTTCGATGAACTGGCAGATCAGGCGCGGATTGAGCAGGCCGAGATAGGGGTGCGGGCGAACGACGATATGCTCACAACCGCGAAGCCAAGCGGCGCGCCGGGCCAGCTCAAGGCCACCGATGCCGATGGAGCAATAGTTGTTGATCTCGCCGCCATAACCCTCCCAGGTCGGCGCATAGAGGAGCGTGTCCCCATGTTCCGGGTCCACCCGGTAGCCGTCCAGCGATTGCACGAAGGTATCTCCAACGCGGATCAGCCGGTCGGTGTCCGCGTCGCTCTCCCGGAAAATGCCAGCCCGCAAATAGCGGTCCAGAGCCAGGCCGCCTGCCAGGCAGACATGGTCGTAGAGACGCGCCGCCGGCCGGGCGGAGGCGCGCTTGTTGGATTCACCGTGAAGGACGAGGACATGACGATAGCTGCGGTTCGCAACCGTGTGCAGGTTTCCCTGGCTGTTGAAGCCGTAGAAGACCGCGCCACCCTTTTTGACAGGAAGCTTTTTCGCAGTTTGGCCGTCAACCATCCGGATGTCCACGCCTGCGAACCGCTTGGCCTGAGCGAAGCCGAAACCGTTGCCAATGCGCTTGCGCATGAGCATCGGGGTGCGGACAGAATGGAAGACCCCCTGATGATAGAAGGGCACCATCTGCTTTGCAGCCGCGCGGATCGGGCTGTCGATATAAACAGCCGCAGAAACCTGTGTCATGTCCTCAATCCAGCTTAGCGGAAGACCACGTTCTGATGGCGCACGATCTTGCCCTGTGCGGACAGCATGTAGCGCAGGCCATGCGCAACCTCTTCCGGCTGCATGATGGTCGACGGATCTTCATCCGGCGCCAGGGTCTTGCGCAGATCGGTTGCACAGCGGCCGGGCGAAATGCGCAGGACTTCAGTGCCGTCCTTGCGGAATTCTTCCCCCATGGATTCCGATGCGGCCAGGATGGCAGCCTTGGAGGCGGAATAGGCGGCCCATTCCGGACGCCCGTTCAGGCCGGCGGTCGAGGCGATGTTCACGATGAAGTCCAGCTTATGGCCGCGGCGGCGCGCCTCGCGCACGATCAGGATCGGCGCCTTGACGTTGATCTGCATTGTCAGGTCGAGATCTTCATCGGTGATCTCGTTGAACGGGCAGGGCGCGGTATAACCGGCGTTGTTCACGATCGTGGTGACGGTCAGGCCCTCGGCCTCGATGCGGTCGAACAGTTCCTTCTGGAAACCGGGAACGCCCAGGTCCGCTTCAATCAGAATGACGGCCTTGTTGCCGGCGATGCGGGAAACTTCTTCCCCGGCGCAATGCAGGCGGTCCGCGTCGCGCGCGACCAGGATGATGTTGTCAAAATCCGCATCCATTTCAGCGAAGGCTTTTGCGGTTGCAAAGCCGATGCCGCGAGATGCGCCGGTGATCATGATGGTTTTCATTGGGGTTCCCTTAGTTCTGAAGAAGCTTTTCAACGAGGCCAAAGTCTTCCGGAGAGGTGACTTTGATATTCTGTCCGTGCCCGGCAATCGCGCGCACGTTCGCACCGGTCATTTCCTTGACGAGGATGGCGTCTTCGGTGAATTCCCGGCCAGCATCAGCCGCGGCCTGATGGGCCGACAGCAGCGTGGAACGGTCAAATTTCTGCGGCAGCTGGATGTTGAAGACGTCCTTGCGCGGCACATCCCTTGCAACCATGCCAGTGTCCAGATCGACCGAGCACATCGAAAACGGAACCGCGGAGAACAGGCCCGCATTCGGCTCGTTGGAGGCCAGAAGCTCGTCGATCATGGCCCTGCTGATCATCGGCCGGGCCGCTTCATGCAGGATTACCGCATCCCCTTGCGCCGCCGATGCCAGGATCCGGACGCTTTCCTGCCGGGTGTCGCCGCACTGTAGGATTTTCGCAGATTTTGCCGGGGCGTACTTCTCACAAAGGACGCGTGTCCTCTCCTCGAAGCCAGCTGGCGCGTTGGTGATGATCTCAGTGATGCGCTCATGGGCATTGGCCAGCATGAGCGAATAGCACAGCATTTCCAGGCCGTTGATCTTGTAAAACTGTTTGGGCTCGTAGTGCCGCGAGCGGGAGCCTATCCCGCCCGAGAGCAGGAGAAACGAGACTTGCTTTTGCATCAATCGATAGTCCGAGGGATTTGAGTTTTTCGCATACTAGCTGTGCGTCACAAATCTGTCACCATGTGAATCGTAATTTTTTTCGCATATCCACATTTTTCTGTCCGGCCGCTGCCCCGGCTTCGCATCCGGTCAATTGACCTGCGGCGCGGGCCGTCTCATTGGCGTTTCCGGTTTTCCTTTAGCTTGGATAGGATTGCGAAAACAGAACAGTGAAGTCAGGACAAACACATGATCACCGAACGCACGAACCCGCGCATGACCCAGGCAATCTGGCTTGGCCAGATCTGGCGCGGCGCCATCGCGGAGAAGGCACATTTCACGGCAGATCAGATCATCGATCTCTCCCAGGCGCAGATCACGATGACCGCTGACTGCGATGAGGCGGATCCCGTGAAGATGCGCAAGCTCACCAAGGCGGCCACGTATCCGCAGCGCGCGCGGCGGTATCTGGAACGCAACTGGGTATTGAACACCGGCCTGTCCCGCGATCGCGACCAGGTCAGCATTGCGCTCGCCGGCAAGCGCACTGAAAAGGCAATCGACCAGGCGCTCGAAGGCCTGAGGCTTTCCGCCACGAACCTGTCTGAGGCTTCCGGCCCGGAGTTCGTCAGGATCACGGATCGCGTTGCGGTGGCATTGTCAGGGGAAACGAATACGCTGCGTGATCTTCATGGCGAGGGAACGGGCGTCCTGCTGCGGGAGATCCTCGGTCTGCCGGGTGATGCGGCGCATTGCGAAAAACTGACAAACCCGGAGGTCCTGGAATGCGCGCTCCTGGCTCTGGAGCGTTTTGGCGTGACGGTGGCGCCGGAGCTGTACGAGAGCCTGCAGACAAACCTGAAAGAAGAGAGTCTCCCCGAGCCGGCATGAGACGTCAACCGGGCCCGCCAGCGCGGCCCGTCTATTGGGTAAATGGGTAGCTGTTTTCGCATATTTCACCGCAGCTGACCGCATCACTGAAAGAAGGGTAAAGCCTTGCCAGTAAAACTGCACGCACGCTCCATCGATGCCGGCCGCATGGCGCTGCTCGGCCTCGCGATTTCCACATCGGTTGCGCAGGCCGACCCTTTTGAGGCGGCTGTGCCCGTGCTGACGGATGCGGCCAGGGCGGCCCTGAGCGGCGAGATCGCACAGACAATCCAGGATGCGGTTGTTGCAACCCATAAGGCCATGCCGGCGGGGGAAGACCGGGCCGCGGACGGGCATGCTGCGGATCCCGCAAGCGTCTTCCTGATGGCCTGGTATGACAATGGCACTGTCCGGTCCGGGACAGGAACCATCATCAGCCACCAGGATGGGGATGCGAAGGTTCTCACGGCGGGCCATGTCACGCGGATCTGGGATCCGTCAGGCGGAGAGCTGGTGGAGATTCTGGCCTATTCCCACAGCGGCCAGGCTCTTGCGGTCCTGCAGCCCGAACTCATCGGGCATGAAGGGATTGATGGCAGCAGCATGACCGTGGAATCTCTTGCCATGGATGTGGCGGTCCTGACACCGGTGCATTATGCGACGCCGGAGGTCAAAGCCAGCTGGAACAGCTGGGGGCGCGAGATTGCCCCAGTGCAGCCCGGAGAGCTGATGATGGTGACGGCCGGGCATGCTACGCAATTGCTGAACCAGGGCGCGTCCGGCTCAGCGATCCTTGATGGCGAGGGCCGGGTGGTGGGCGTGTTGAATGCAGCCTACCATCTCAGCGATGCTGAGATCGGTCCGGGGGGTTCGGAATTCCTGGAACGGGCCGCCGCGCGAACCGATGCGGATGGAGACCCCTTCGATGTGGGCACATCTTTCGAGGATGCGAAAACCATTGTGTCTGAAGAAAATCGCGCTGCGCGGATGAAGGGCGGGCTCGGGATCGCAACCCCAATCGTGCAAACGGATCTGCTGCAGGCGCTGGGTGCGGGCGATGTGTCGATCCGGGAGCAGGACCACGCCTTCTACGGGGCGGTCTCGGGTTATCCCGACAGCGAGTTGCGCTCTGAGACCGTGACAGTGACATCGCTGCCGAACTATCCGGTTTCGGCCAGCTTCGATCCGCAGGTCGTTCAGATGTTCAGCTACGATGCCGCGGCCGACCCGGCAGGTCCTGCGACCTGAGACCTGGCGGCCATGCGATAGAGATGTTCTGAAGAAGCATGCTGAGGCCTGACGTCGATGCATGCGCCAGACTGAGAGCGGCAGCTGTTCTGAGATCCAGCTCCGCTTCCGGATCGATCCTGAGGCGCCACTGACCGCCTTGCGCAGGCTGCAGGAAGATCGCATCCCGGCCGCGCCCGGCAACGAGGCGCAATACCCCCGTGGCGGGGAGGCCAGCGCCGAGCAGGCGCTTATCCTTTCCGAAAATGACCAGAACGGCCTGCTCGCCATCCCGGATCACCGCTGTCGGGATGGGCTTCAAATCACGCATGGTTGCCGAGATGGACTGCGCACGCCGCAGCGGGTCATGCGACCGCACAGGACAACTCCGCAGCAGGCTCCGGCATCGTCACTTCTTGGGCCATGATGCGATCAAAGCCTTCATCGAAGTCGGGCATTTCCATATCCGAAATCTGCCTTTTGGACACCTCGCGCGGGATGTCCCGGCCGCCAGCTGACGCGCGGGCCAGGATCCGTGATCGATGCGCAGCCAGCCCGCCATGAAGGCAGACCGCGATCTTGGTGTATCCGTCCGGCACCATGGCCAAACGCTTCTCCCGGACCGACCGCTGGAGGTTGGTTTGATCCCAGATCACATCCAGGCCGCGTTCAAACGCGCGCACCGCGGTTTGCTCGCAGATATCCCGGGCATTGTCAGCCTGCGCAGGGTAGGCCTCCTGGTAACTGATCCCCTCCGCCTGAGCGAAGTCCTCAATGATCTGGTCGGATGAAATGATCACCGCGCTGGGGTTCCTGGCGCGGATGTCCTCGGCGATGGTGGATTTTCCGCTGCCGGAGCAGCCAATCAGCATGATGAAATGCATCTCGGTTTTCCCATTCGGTATTCCCGTTCAGGATAATCCGAGTATGCGAAAAAGAGAAGGCGAGGCGCCCGGGCCGGTGCTGGGGTCACTTTTCCGGGGAGAGCCAGGCGGAAAAAGCCGCGGCCAGCCGCGTCAGCTCACGCTGCCGTATTGCGGGCTCCGGATGTGCCAGGGCCCGCGCCCAAGAGGCGCCAAGCTGTGCCCCTTTCGGGTGGAGCGCACATAGATCCTGAAGCGCTGCCTCCAAGCCCGGGTCGAGGCGCAGATCTTCTTCGACGGTGCGCTGTGCTGCCTCCTGCACCAGGGAGATGGAGTGTGCCATGCGCTCCCGCCGCGGGATGGCCTCCGACCAGGCGCCGCCGAAGGCGACATTGGAAAGCTGCCGGTTTCTGTCCATGGATTTCCCTCCTTGAATTGGGGAGAACAGATGTAGAACAAGTGAGATCCGGCTAGCAATGATTCTTCGGGGGCCTTGTGACCTTCAGAACTCTGTACATCGATATGAACTCGTTCTTCGCGAGCGTTGAGCAGCAGCTTGACCCGGCGCTGCGCGGGCGGCCGGTTGCCATAACCGCGATGGAAAATGAGAAGGGCTCCTGTGTTGCCGCGTCGTATGAAGCCAAGGCCTTCGGCGTCAAGACAGGCACGCGGGTGGCCGAGGCGCGCCAGCTCTGCCCTGACATTCAGTTCCGCCCGAGCCGTCATCGCCTTTATGTGCGCTATAACCTTGCCGTGGCCGAGGTTCTGGACCGGTTCGCAGAGCTGGAGCGCATCCGGTCCGTTGATGAGTTTCAGCTGATCCTGTCCGGTCCGGCCACGGAACTGGAGGGCGCGCGCGATCTGGTCATGCGCATGAAGCGGGCGGTTGCCGGGGAGGTCGGGGAGTGCCTGCGTTTCAGCGCGGGCATCGGCCCCAATCACCTGCTGGCCAAGATCGCTGGCAAGCTGGAAAAGCCGGACGGCTTCCGCTGGCTATCCCAGGAAAACATGCCGCAAGCCCTTGCGCACCTGTCCCTGGATGATCTCCCTGGGATTTCCAGGGGGATGGGCGCACGGCTTGAAAAGGCTGGCGTGCGCAGCATTCCGGATCTCGTCGCGCTGGACCCCCGGCATGCCCGGCGGATCTGGAATTCAGTCGAGGGCGAGCGGTTCGTCCGGATGCTTCAAGGCATGGATATTCCGCTCCAGCCCTCAAGCCGCGGCGGCTTTGGGAACTCCAAGGTGCTGGCGCCGGAATTCCGCGCGCCCGAGGAGGCATATCTCGTTTCGAGATGGCTGATCGAGAAGGCGGCGGCACGGCTGCGCGAAGAGGGCAGGGTCGCCGGACGGTTTGCCCTGCAGATTTCGATCGCCGACCGGTCCGGCTGGTCGCGGTCGGTCAAATGCGCGCCCGCACAGGATACGCTGGGCTTCCTGCGGATCAACCGAACGCTCTGGCGCTCCGCCTGGCCCGCGATCCGCGGGCAGACGCTGTTGTCCATCGGCGTGCAGCTGAGCGATGTGCAGCTGCTCTGCGATCGCAGCGGGGACCTGCTCAGCGGCGTCCAGGCCGCAGAACGCAGCCCGCAGGAAAAAGCCGCTGTCGCGGCCGACAGCATCAACCGCCGGTTTGGCGCCGGGACGATCCGCTATGGCGATAATCAGCCGCATCCGGGGTTCTTCGAACGCGGTTGAAACGGCCCCTGCAGGTTGGTCTTTTCGGCAGGTATGCCTAAGGTTTGCGAAAATAGAACTGGAGGCTGACGTGCGCGCCAAGGACATTGCCAATCATCAGGTCTTGATTTGGGCTGCCAGGAATATCGGCGTCAAACGGCGCGACATCCAAATGCGCCTGAACCGGATTGATACCCTTCTGAGCGGCAGTCTCAATGAAACGAGCAAGCCCGGCAAAGCGGTGCTTGATCGGCTGGTCGCGGCCGGGGCGTTGGTGATTGGATCCGAGGGCCTTCAGAAAGGGCCCGGATATGATGCGGCTATGGCCGGATGCGCACCTGAGCGCGGGCTGATCTCGGCCGCAGACCTGACCCCCTGCGTCGGGAAGTTCGGCGTCCGTGTGCCTCGGCGCGAGATGCTCGGCCAGTCCCCTTGGATGCGCGCTGCGCTGGGTGAACTGCTTTGCCGCCAGGCAGAGGGGCGGCTGGAACAGATCGGGATCGAACCCGGCAGGGTGCGTTTTGCGGACAGCTGGAACCGCTTTGTAGAGACGGGGGAGTTGCCCGCTGAGATCCCGTGGATCCTGCGTGAACATATTGAGGCCGAGATGCAATCAGCAGCGGCCGGAAGGCTCCAGAACGATGAACTGGAAATCCTGGCAGAGCATCTGAATGCGGAAATTGCCAAGGGGTTCTCGGAGCAGACCAGCCCCGGCGCCGGCGCCATGGCGCGGGCACTCGACCATTCGACAGGTGAGGAGCTTACGCCCTGCCTGATCGGCTGGAGAATGGTTCTGCATACGGCGCGCGCAGAGGATGACTACGATCTAAAGCCGCTTGATCTGAGTGTCCGCCCGCCGGATGTCGTCCACATGGAGATTTCGACCGGCGGAGACCTCTGCATTGTCTCATCCCGTGATTTGAGGGAGCCATTGGCTCAGGCGATCAATGCTGCTCACATCGACAGCATGAACCTCCCTGATAACTTCAACGCAGACGCTGGCGCCTTGGAGTTTGCCAGACAGACTCAGGCACAGACCGGGGTCATGGCCATTCATCAAGGTGGCTTCTTCCCCTTGCCGATCCGGGAGCGCAAATCTGATCGGATTATCTTGGCCAACTACGGCAATACGATCAGCCCGGAGGATGCACGGGAATTGGAAGAGGAGGGGGACGCGGATTACCTGTCCGGCTATTTCACCATCGAGGACCCGAGCCTGGAATTCCTCGAAGGCTCCGGGATCGACGATATGATAATTGCGCCGCGGGACGCGCTCAAACGGCTCTTTCTCGAACACTCCGACCTCGATGAGAGCGGGGTGGAGGCAGCGCTCAGCAGGGAGGAGGAGGGCGATTTCCGGCATGTTTTCCGCTTCGCGGAGGTGCCGGAAACGCTCCATCTCTACATCCCGCACGGCCGGGCCATCGAACGGTTTGCGAAGGCTTTCGACGATTCCGGCCTTCGTGGAGCGCTCCGCGGCGGTCACCCCGGCTTGCTTCTCTCACCTGATCCGGTTTGCTTTAACCCGGAGTACCTGGTCGAGACCGTTGCGCTGGAGGTTCCAGATCACGACCCGGATATTCTGGAACCTTAAGGAAGGCTCGGCACTCCGGAAAACCAGCTTGAACATTCCCGCTTAGCACAGCAATATCTGCGTCCGATGACACAGAATTCGCAAAACGCATCTTTTCAGGTCCCCCTGCTGCCGCATGACAAGCCCGGCGGCCGGCCTGAGCGCAGGTTCAGCTCTGAGGAGCTTGCGCATCCGCTTCTGCCCCAGCTGCAGGACGGTGACATGCTGATCCGCATGGAGGAGGATGCAACCGGGCTGTTCCGGGAAGATGATCTCCTTCTGGTCCGCCACGCACCCCAGGTAAAGCCGGAGACCGGCATGATCCTGGTCACGCTCTATGACGATCAATTCTGGCCCGAAAAGGTCGTGGCCGAGGGGCCGGAGGGGCCGCTGCTTGAAACACCGCCGGAGGCGGGCGCGCCGGGCAGCCATTACCGGGTCGAGCGTATCGGCTATGTGCTCTGGTCGGGCAGGGAGTGGCCCGCGCCGTGACTGCGCAGGCCCAAAACGCTGGTGGCGCCTAGAGCTTGGCGGCCCAGGCCCAGCATGCCTCACGATGCTTTTGCGCCGCTGCGGCCGGGTCTTCTGTCGAGGAGGCCAGCTCCAGTTTCAGAAGTTCCTTGAAGAACCCCTCGCCGCATTGGCCGGACTGCGCATTTACGACCAGCGAAGAGAGTATCGGCAAGCCATGCTCGTTGCAATGGACCGTGAGCCTGCCCAGGAACTGCGACACCTGGGACATCTTGGTGTGATCCCATTGGACATCTCCGCCCACGCAGTCTTCAAAGAACGGCTTGTAGTTGATGGTCTCTCCGGACTTGGCGACGCCGGTCAGCAATTCGAGCGCACGTGAAACGTGAAGGTGGCCTTCCCGCGCCCCCAAGATCTCGTCAATTTCGGCGTGATACTCGGTGTAGCGCTGATCGGCGAGGATGCGCTCCAGACTTTCGGTTTTGTATGTGTTGAAGTCCATTTGGGAACCCGGAATTGAGAATGGTCGGTGCCGCATGCGGCGGCATGAAATCAGCTTGCATGATCGGTATCGCGTTGCAACTCTGGCGATTGCGATTGCACGTCGCAGGGGGCGGTGCTAGATTTGCGAAAAATCATATTCGGTATCAAAATGGCCTGCGAAAACACTTTCAAGGAATGGGCGTCGCTTGCGCCTTGGGGTCTCTACGGGTCCGACATCGTCTTGCGTGTCGATCATGTGCTGACCGAGCCGGTTTGTCCGACCGCAGTGATTTCGTTCGAACTGCCGGAGCGCGCGGGCATCGAACGTATCGCATCCGCAATTGGCGACACTGTGGACGAAGCGATCGCAAAGGCAGTCGAGGCGGCCAGGACGCGGCTGGCCGGGCTGCCCTTTGAGATGGCTCATTTCATGCGCGGGGTGGAACCTGTCGGTGACTTGCCCTTCATCGCCTTGCGGCCGTGGCGGCATCACGCGTCAGAAGAGAACTTTCCGCCCGGTGACCTTGATCCGGAGCAGATTGTCGAGGTCTGCCGCCGCGGACCGGATGCCGTCGAATGGCTGGTGGCTGAAGCTCATCAGCTCGATTGGGCGCATACAGGGGGCAAGGAAGATATTGTGCGGTACCGGCCCGTCATGCGTCGCCGTTAAGGCGCTTGTGCAGCTGCTTCCCGACCTTGAAGAAGGGGGCGTGCTTGCGCTCCACATCGACCGGTTCTCCGGTGCGCGGATTGCGCCCCTCCCTTGCTTCCCGTTCACGGACACTGAAGATGCCGAACCCTCGAAGCTCCACGCGTCCGCCGGCCTCCATCGCCGCGGTGATCTCGGTGAAGACGGCGACCACGGCGCGCTCCGCTTCCTGAAGGGTTAAATGAGGGTTTTCAGCGGCAATGATGTCGATCAGGTCCGAGCGAACCATTCGCAGTCTCCTTCAGTTGGAATCCTGGAAGCCTATGATATCGGCGCGCGGTGTATTCAATAAAAAATCCGTGCAGTTCTGGCTGAAATTATTTCAAACTGGGCCCGCTGGATACCCGGCAGCGATTTTCGCCCATCCCGTGTAGGCTTCCTCCAGCGTTCCACATAATGGAGAGACGGGATGAAACAACCGGGAGACGCCGCCTTGAACAGCCTAGATGATCAGAGGCGCAAGAATCTGGAAGTAAGGGTTCTGGCAAAGCTCAGGACCGTGAGCGCGCACTTCCTGTCCAAGGCCCTGCCTGAAAATTTCACCGCGGTCGACATGGGCTTCATGGCGGATGAGGACAAAATCGAGGCGAAGATCTCTGTCGGTCGGGAACAGGTCGTCACGCTGGAAATCAATCATGAAGCCGCCACCCAGAAGGTCCGGTTCGAGCTTGGCTTTGAGAGCCGGGCGGAGAAAATTCTCCAGATTGTCGACGCCGCAATGGACCGCGCAGTGAAACTGGCGGATGAGGCCGCGCTGCAAAAGCGGATGGAGAAGCTGAAGCCCATTTTTGATGAGATCGACCAGGCCGCGGGAATGGAACTCTGAGCACAAGGGCGCTCAGGGGCGCAGATGGGTTCCGGATTGTTGCAAGTCGCGATGGTCAGAATTCCAAAGCGGCTTCACCGCCGGCCGGAAGTGCATTCCGCTCCGCCATTGCGGCCTGCTGTTCCTTTCGTGCCTGGCGGAAGTTGCGCGCCAGGCGGGCATCCGCCCGCGGGATGGCGGCGGGATCATCAGGCCAGCCCTGTGCTTCCATGAGATCAAGCGCATGAGCGATCGCATCCCAGGGCCCGGTCTGCGGGGTTAAGCCGGGCGTTTTGGCCAAGATTTCGTGCCGGTATCCCTTTGGGACGCCGAAGCTCCGCATCATCTCCAAGACCGGCCGGCGGCCTTCGCCGTCGATGACCCACCCCTCCGCATCCATACAGAAGACATGAGCCGGGATGCGGGAATCCGCAGGGTAGTCCAGCTTTTTCGCATACCTCGCATCCGAAACTACCAGCTCGCACGCTGTCAGCTTTCCCGGATAACGCTGCAGGAGCGCTGCGGCAAAAGCATCGCAATAGCCATCGGTGTAGACCAGCTGCTCATGGAGCGGCAAATGCGCGCCCGTGGCGGCAGCCGCCCGAATGCCCTTCACGGGCATAGGGCCTGACTGCTCTCGGCATCCGGCGACTGCTTCTCATGCAGTTCAGCCTGAGCGCCGTCAACTGCGGTGGTCAACGCATCAAAAATAGCTTGGCCGTTCCACCCCTCCTGGAGGTCGACAAACACATCCCTGCCAGCTGGGCCACGCAGGTGCTCCCTGCCCGGCGCGCCATCAAGGCATACCCGGCGGAATGCAACCCCGTCATCTTGGAGACCTTGCATCGTGGCAGCCATATGGTCCGCCAGGATACCCGAGGGGTTGAAGCCCAAGGTGGCATTGCACCACGGAACGCCATCGGAAATCATCACAAGCACGGCCTCATCCGGATCGGATTGGGCGCGCGACATGGCCCACTCCACCGCTTCGCCGTCGATGTTCTCTTTCAGAAGCTTCGCGTTCATGGCGATAGCGATACTGTCGCGGCAGTCTCCCCAGTCATCCTCCATGGTCTTGAAGATCACATGGAGAAGGTCGCTAAGGCGTCCCGGATTTTTCGGCCGTCCATCATTGAGCCAGTCCTTCCGGGATTGGCCGCCCTTCCAGCCCAAGGTCGTGAAGCCGAGGACCTCAAAGGGCACGCCAGAAGCCTGAAGACGGTCTCCCAGCCCCTGCAGGGCCTGGCATGTCGAACGGATGAGCTCCCCGCGCATGGAGCCGGAGAGATCCAGCAAAATCCGGGCCGGATGCGCATGCTTGGATGCATGGTGTGTCTGGGTCAGCGGCTTCCTGTTTCGCAAGAACTCCGCCGCGGCGTCCGCTTCTGCTGGGTCTGAAGCCAGGTCGGTTGCCCGGACAACCCGGTCGTGCGCCTTTGTGTAAACGCGGTACTGCTCAGCTGGGGCCTCGGTCATGGGGGACTACTCCGATCTGTTTCCCCTCATTGTAGAGTTTCCGCCGGAAACTGTGAAATGTTTTTCGCATTTTCGGCGCGGCCTGAAATCCTGTTCTTGAGTGACACAGGAGGTCCAAGTGCCGGTCAATCTGGAAATCAACACGCGCCAGCCGAAGCGTAAGCGCCTCGCATATACCGAAGTGCGCGGCCTCAACGATGCTCTGCAACTGGTTCATCATGCAACGCGTGAACATGGCTTCGCCGCCGCGGATATTGCGCCCCTCAGCCATTTCGGCACACGCACGGCCGCCAAAGCCCGAATTTTCGAGCAGGAGGGTGCCCGGATGTTCTCTGCGCATCTCGATATTCGCAACCCGCTGCACCTCAGTGACATGCATGGCAATCACGATGTGCCATCCCTCCTGAACCTCATTGCCTTCTCAAGCGCCGATGCCGCAGTAGCGGCGCGCCGCGGCGAGATCCTGGCAGCGGACGCGGTGGGGGAAGGAGAGGAGATGCTTGCCAGAACGCTGCTGGATGCGGGATGGGACGGGATCGCCTACACCAACAATCACGAGGATCCGGGATCGAGGAGCTGGATCATTCTGGACCCAGCGCAGGTCATGCTGGTCAGTGTAGGCCTGGTCTCGCAAAGCCTGGACCCTTGGGAAATGGATCCCTTGGAATTCGTGGGTCCGGCCAGCGTTCTCCCCCATTTCGCGATTGATGCAGGGGAGGAAGGCTACGCCAGCCTCTGGGACATGCTTGACGAGCGCGGGGACGATATGCCGGTGCTGGCCCGCGACCAGGATGGCTGGGAGGCCCGCTGGATTGATGATTTGGGTCTGGCCGCCAATATCGGCCTGTTTGACGATTGCGGGATGGCGCGAGGTTTCTATCTCGGCGGCGAGTCCTGGATGGACGAGGATGCCCGCGGGGCAGGGCGCTCATCCCTGATGATCAACGCGGCCGCGGATCTCCTGGGCGGCTCGCCCACCCAAGCGCTTCTGGGGAACGGCTTTTCGCCGGCGGGTTATGCCGCGCACCTGTCAGCGCACCGGAAGATCTGCGACTGGGCGCGGGATCAGGGTTACGTGCCCGCTGTGGACCTGTCCGCCAAGGAGGGCGACTGGGCGCCCGTGATGCCGTAAAGCGGCTATATTGAAAGAAGGATCGACATAATGACACCAGAGCGACGGCAGCCCGGACTATGGGAGACCTTTTGGCACCGCAAGTCCGACGGCTATGGCATGCGGGAACATTTTCCGGGCACCTATACTGCGCTGGAGACGCTCTACGAGGCGCTCCCAAAGTGCGTCACAGGCGCCTCGGATTTGGAAATGTCGCGCGCCATCATGAGCGGTACGGAAGCGGTCGTGAAGATCTCTGACACCTTCATAAGCGCACATGCAAACGGCGTTCCTCAGGAAGCGTTTAAGAAGGCCTATGAGAGTTACCTGAAGGAAAACTATGGCGACGTAGCAGCCGAGGCGGTCAAGATGAGTATTGACGCTAAGGATACTCTGCTTGGACAGTTGAAGGACAGGCTGGGCCAAGCTGTTGGCGCCACGTTGTCGAGCCTTCACTACGAAGCGAGCAAGTATCTCGACGAAAAGTTTCACCGCAAGGATAGCGAATGGCATCGCAAGAATGGCCGGACGATACACCCGGAGAGCCATCTGGCATTGTCTGGAGAAGCAAGCCCGGAAACCATAGGCTTCCGGGAAGGCAGCCGGATCTACTATTCGGATGAGATGGAATATATCGCCCGGATGCGCATGAAGATCATCCAGGAGAGCAATCCATTCAAAGATGATCCTTTTCAGCTGCCGCTCGAAATCCGCGGCACCTATCTGGCTGATAAGATCGCCGCCGTGGGCCTCTCACCGAAGGTTTCCACGATGCTGCCCCTCCAAGAGGAAATGGGGCGGGCCGCGCCGCCGGAACCATCCCCCGAAACTGAGGGCTTGGCTCCTGGCTTCTGAACTTCAGGGTTCGAACCCGGGATCATGCGCCGGCCCTTCGGGGGCGGCGATCTCTTTGCGGATGCTGATTTCATCTTCCGGATAAATCTTCCGGGTTCGCTCAATCATCCAGGCGATCAGCGGCCTGAGGCCTTCGTGATGCTTCCAGCTCTCATCCGGAACATCCATCCGGAAATCTGTGCCTGTCGCATTGCGCATCGCGCTGATCAGGATTTCACCGGACAGGCCGCCTTCAAGCGTCACATCGAACTGCGCCGGTTCCCGGACGCGATCCTCCGGGTGGCGCTCGGAATTCTCAGGGAATGTCCTTTGGATAGATGCGCCTGGGAAAACCAGCCGGTTCCATCCGCTGAACAGGATATGAGCAACCTCCACCGGAGTTTCCGGTGGCGCCGACCGCTCAAGGGGCCGTCCCAGCGCCTTGGAAATGAGCGCGCTGCGCACCGGGTCGGTCAGCAGCTCATCCACGGTCATAGTCTCAATTGAGTAGCCACCTGGATTGGCGTGCCGCTCGCTGAGCGCAGCCCAGGCCGCATCCGGATCCGGGAAGGGCCCGCCGACATGCGGGTAGCTGTCCAGCCAATCGGACATGCGGAACCCGGATCCGGATTCGAGGATATAGAAACTGCGGCCATCCTCTTCCAGCTCGATAATCTCGCATTCCATTCCGGTCGACATGACGCATCTCCTTGCTGCCCAGGCCGACAATATTTCTGGCGGTTGAAAATACCTAGCCGCGGTGGGGGGCGCAGCGTTCAAGCGGGCAGCATAAAACGCCACCAGCTGGCTCCGGAAGAAGACCCTCAGAAGCTTTCGCGCCGTCCCGCCAGCAGCAGGACAGTGCGCGGCCCTCGATCCGCCTGCCGCTCACGCAGACGGCGGCGCGCCGCTTCAAGCTTCAGCACGGCAACAGAAAGCATATTCAGGGCTCTGTCCCGCCGGTTGTACAGTTCACGGACGCGAGACCCAGGGTCGCCGATGCTCCAATAGCTGTGGCGATGCGCCTGCGGGACAAGTTCGGATGCCTTTGCGACCGCGCCGCGCCAGTCCGCTTCTGCTCTCTCGAAGCGCAGGCTTGCCTTTAGAAGAACGGAGCGGCGCAACTGAAGATCGGGATGCATTTCAGCCTCCTGCAGTAAGAGCGAGCCGCAGGGCGGACTCGCTCTTCAAGCCTAGCCAAAATGGCCAGATCCGGTCAACGCGGACTGCATGCTGCTCAGCTGCGATTTCAGATCAGCTCGACACCGGCCGCCTTCATTTCGGCCATGCGCTCCGCGATCGATGCATCCGCGATGCCACGGCAGGAGCCTAGGTCCACGGCTGCCTCAAAGCCAAGCTTGCGCGCATCAAGGGCAGAGAAGCCTACGCAATAGTCCAGCGCCAGGCCCGCGAACACGGCGCGGGTCAAGCCGCGCTCCCGCATGAAGCCGGCGAGGCCGGTCGGCGTGGTGCCGTCGTTCTCCAGGAATGCGCTGTAGCTGTCGATGCCCGGACGAAAGCCCTTGCGGAAGATCGCCTGGGCCTTGTCCAGAACCGATGGCGCCAGGGCGATCTCCGCCCCCGTCGTGCCCTGCACGCAATGCACCGGCCAGAGAACCTGCTGGCCATAGTCCACCTCGATCACCTCGAAGGGTTCACACCCCTCATGTTCGGCCGCGAAGCTCTTGTGATCGATCGGATGCCAGTCCTGGGTCAGCACCACATTGTCGAATTGCATGGCCAGCATATGCGCCTGCGGGAGGATCTCATCCCCATCCGGCACAGCGAGAGCTCCGCCTGGCAAGAAGTCGTTCTGGATGTCGATCAAGCAAAGGAGGTCGGTCGGTTTCGGGGTAATGGGCATCATCATATCCTTTCAGAATTTCGGTTGGTATGGAGCCTCAGGCATCGATTTCGACGGGGATCTCGAGCGGCTCGCCGGTCAGCGTTTGGAATGCCTCAACGCCTGCCTGCGTCAGACGAATTTCGCGCCAGCTATCGGGCCTCTGAACGATGGTCACCAGGCCGCGCGCTTCGAGCGCCTGATGGGTGGACCGGTGCATGCAGCGCGTGTAGGGGATACCCTTCGCTTGCGACCTGCCGGTCGCCAGGATCTCATTCTCCATGGTCATGCTCAGCTTCCCGGAAACCGGACGAGCCGGGATCTCGGTGCTGGCCGCCGCCCGGCCTGCCGCCGTGATCTGCCAGGCCTGCCCCCTGGCGGTCTTGCGGCCAACGCGCTGGACGAAGCCGCGCGCCTCGAGCGCCTTCAGGATAGGTTGAGCCCACTCCCAGCGGCCGTGCTGGACGGTGGCAATGGCGGCGAAGTCCCGGCTGCACAGTCCCTCTGATACTCCGGACAGCTTCTGGAGCACGGCCTTCTGGTTCACGGTCAGCATTTTCGCCATCTCAGTCTCCCAGGCTCTTGCCGCTTTCCGCCGCGGTGCGCGGCCGCCATTTGCCATCAGCGCGCAAGATCAGCACCTCCTTGGTGCCGTCCCTATCCGCAACCCGGATGCCCTTGGTTCCTGCCGGGCAGGCATCAAGGTCAGGCCAGTCTTCAGGGGCGCCGTCGAGCGGGATGGCTGTGCGGAGGTGTCCGGGATACTCCCACTCATAGAATGCCCACAGCTTGGCCGGCACATGATCCCGCCATGCCGGATCTCGGCGCTCGATCATGCTGCGCACATCCGAAGACGAAATCCGGATATGTTTTTCGCGGTCCAGGATGTGAATACGCTTCCCAGATTCCGGATTTTCCCAAACGTCGAACAGGCCTCGGCGATAACTCGGGGCGCCATTCAGAGAGGCAAAATGCGCCTCATACCAGCGCGCATCATTGATGGATCCCGCATAGAGATCCGTCGGCTCGGCCTTCCCGGACTCTCCAATCGCCTGGAACACGTAGTCCGCCCAGTCGGTGAGGTTGTTCGTGGCGCCGATGTCTTCCAGGAAAACGAGTTCAAAGGCATCCGCCCCCCAAAGACCCTGGATCGCCCGCCGCTTCTGGTCCGGGTTCAGCGGATTGCCGAGGACTCCGAATTTCTCGGAGCTGCCGTAGCAGATTGTGTTCCGGGAATTGTCGGTGAGCATCTGAGCGTAGACTGCGGTCTTACCGGCATGCTCAATCTGACCGCGCGTCAGAAACAGCCCAACCCGGTCCTGGCCAATACGTGGATCGATTTCAGCGGTCATTCAGGGTCTCCTTGTCCGGCCTGATTGATGAGCAGGTTACTGGCATCAGCAGCGGAAGGCAATAATAAATTGCGCAATGCAATTTAATAACGCCGGGTGGTCAGAAGGATGTGCCGCAGCATGCACTTTCGGGCTTTTCGGGGGCAGGATGCCTGCGGCTGGGGCTGTTGTTGAAGCAGCGGAACCAATCCGACAGCTGCCTGCGCTCTTCATCCGGCGTCTTCTCCCAGAGGTATGAAATCAGACGGGACAGCCTCCGTGCGGTGCCGGTGTCGATTTGGCTTGGAACGGGATGATCTTCTCCGCCAAGCACCGCGGCGACCTCTCGCGCCTCCTCAGAAATGTGCTCCATCATCCGATCGACAGCGGTCCGAAGCATCTGGATCTGCCCCGCATCCAATGGATCATCAAGCTTGTGGCTGTCCGGGAAAGCGCCGGTCAGAGGATGAAAGCACCGCTCCAGAAGAACGATGTTGATGCCGTTGGTCTTCATTTGATCTCTCCACGATGTTCTTCAGGCAGTTTGCTCCCCTGGCCGGAAAATATTGAGCATTTGATGCCTACCATCTCATTTTTTCGCATTTCCTTTTGCGCAGCTCAAGCTTCGGTGGTAGCTTGTGCGAAAAATGTAGATTGAGATTACGGATTGCTGATGAGCGCTGTTGATAAGAGGATGTACGTCCTCACCGATACCCGTGCGAACAACAACAAATTCTGGGAAATCACCAAGGATGCGTCCGGGATGGTCACCACCCGCAATGGGCGGGTCGGGTCAAAAGGTCAAACCCGCAGCCTGGGAAGCGGTGATGCGTTGTTTCAGCGCAAGATCAATGAGAAGGAGCGCAAGGGGTACCGGCAGATCGAGATCGTTGGCGCCCCGAGTGCCAGCAATGCGGTGAACGGATCCGAGCTTGTGTCAGCCGCTGAAGAACAGATCGGCCAAGGCAACGCGGTTGTTGCCGAACTTGTTCGCGAACTTGCGAAAATCAATCGCCACCAGATCATCGCCGCCTCCGGCGGCCAGATGGATGTGGACCTGACGACCGGGGTGATTACCACACCGCTCGGCGTCGTAACCGCGCAAAACATCGCTCAGGCGCGCGCGCTCCTTGAGGGCTTCACGCCCTATGTCGAGCGCCAGGACTTCGACACGCCAAACTTCATGAAGCCGCTGGAAGAGTACCTGATGCTCGTTCCGCAGAAGGTTGGATCCAAGCGTGGCTGGCACCGTGATTTTATCACCGGCCTGGAAAGCCTGACCCAGCAGGGTGCGCTGCTGGATCAGCTGGAAGCTTCTATCGAAACCGCACAGCAGCGCATGCGGGAGGCCGAAGGCGGCAGCAAGAAGCCTGCAGAGAAGATCTTTGACGTCTCGATGTCCATCAATGACGATCCGGCTGTCCGCAAACGCGTCATGGAGTTCTACAAGCAGGGCCGCCAGTCGATGCATGCATCGCACCGGCTGAAGCCAGCGCGTATTTTCGATGTCTCTCTTGGGGCCATGGACCGGGACTACGATGCCGACGGCGCCAAGCTGGGCGGCGTGATGGAGCTCTGGCATGGCACCCGGGCTCACAACCTTCTCTCGATCCTCAAGAGCGGTCTCATCATCCCGAAATCGAGGGGATCGATTCATGTCACCGGCCGCATGTTCGGCGACGGTCTGTATTTCTCTGACCAATCCACCAAGTCGCTGAACTACGCCTATGGCTACTGGGACGGCGGGTCGCGGGACAGCCGGTGCTACATGTTCCTCGCCGATGTGGCCATGGGGGCGCCCTGGCATCCGGACCGGACCGGTTCGAGTGTGAAGCCCCCTAAGGGCTACGACTCCGTCTTTGCCCGCGGCGGGAAGGACATCGTGCGCAACAATGAAATGATCGTCTACCGGACCTCTCAGGCCAAACTGAAATACCTCGTCGAATTCGAAGCATAAGGAATGCGAAAAATGAAACACTGAAAGCATTTTGCCGCGGAAGTCGCCCCCGCCCTGTCCCTGCAGGACGTCACCGGCCGCCGCCACCCGGTTGCGAGCGCAGAGCGCGCGGAGGCAGCCCTGCGGGTTGCGAACGAACTGCAGGGCCTGGCCGGAACTGGCCGCACCGCGGACTATGGCCATCCGGATGCGGAGCCGGCCGGTGATACCATCCTGCTCTTCTACTCGTCGGACAACGGCCGGGCTGGCAAAGGGGAGATTTCCCGTGCGGCCAAGGCCATCGCGCGCAGCAATGTGACCCTCGAAGCCGATGGCAATGGCGACACCGCGCCCATCCGGATCAGCGGAACCCGTGCGGTTGTATTCGCAGAACGGCCCGCCGTGAAAACGGGCGCTGTCCCGTTCCTGGTGTCGACCCGCATCTGGTTCAACGAGAACCGCTCGACCGTCAATTTCCCGGCAGGGGAAGCACAGATCCGTCAGGCCCTGGCAGACATCAATGACCGCCTGGAAGAGGGCCGCGTCTCGCTCGCGCGCTGACACCCGGTTCCGAAATTCCACATCTACCTAAGGACCCCCTTATGAAACGCTCCATCATCTTTGCTGCCGCATTGGCGTTCGCCACACCCGCTCTGGCGGAGGCGGAGTTCGTGCCGCTGAGCGCCTCCAACATTGCCGCGGCCAGCATTTCCGCTCAGACCGGCCGGGACGTGTCTCCGTTCTCGATCGGGCTCGGCGTCAGTGTCTTCGGCCCGAGCCTCGAAGCGCGCTATGCATTCACCGAAAAGTTCGCTATGCGCGGCAACATCGCGGAATTCAGCGTGAACCACGAAGAAGAAAGCCGCGGCGAGACCTACAGCGGTGATTTCGAGATGGGCGGCACCGGTGTCTGGCTGGACTACCACCCCTTCGGCGGGGCGTTCCGCCTCTCGGGCGGCGGCTTCATGACCGATATCTCCGGCACGCTCTCTTCCAGCGATGTTGAGATCGGCGGCATCACCTCCCGCCTGAACGCAAGCGTTGAATCCCGCACCGATTTCATGCCCGCCGTGGCGATCGGCTTCGATAAGCAGGTCTCGCGCAGGCTGTCCTTCTCGATGGACGCCGGCGCTCTGTTCGGTGATGGCTTCAAGGTCTCGGCCAGCGACCCGACCGGCACCTTCACGCAGGCGCAGGTCGACAGCGAGATTTCTGATCTGGCGTCGGACCTGGAAGACCTGGACGTCGTGCCCTACCTGCGTGTCGGCCTGTCCTGGCGGTTCTGATCAGCATGAACGGGGTCACTGAACGCATCTTGACCGAAAAGATCTGCAGCCTCGAAGCCGAGGTTGCAGATTTGCGCGCGCAGCTGAACCAAGCGTCCAGCCGGGACATCGAAATTGCATTGCCGCTGCTGCAGCACTATGCGGTTGCTCCGGTCTTCATGGGAGCTGCGCCCTCCATGCTGCGGGAGCAGTTGGCCCGAGCCTTTGGTCAGGCCACTGCGGACACCCTGATTGGGCAAATCCAAGACATCAATGCCGCACCGGTCTCCCAGCTGACGATCGATCAGATCAAGGAAGCCTTCGAGGACGGGGCAGGGCGCTGGCCTGGGATCACGGCGTAAGCCGGGATGCCCTGAGGGTGGAGATAGAAGCGAGCCGCTCAAACGGCTCGCTTCTTCAGCTTTCACGGAGCCGGAAGGTCTCCGGCCTCGGCCTCCGGATATTCCATATCCAGGACACAGCTGAGGGTCGAAAGCGCGGCGATGATCCCGTTCATGTCCATCACCTTACTGATGTGATAGGCTACTGCGGGCCCGCCGGTGCGACGGCCCGCGTAATCCTCCTCAAAGCCATCCGCACCCCGCACGAACCGGCCAACCGGGCGGGCAACGCCGCCACTCTCCCGGAAGGCGCAGATGCGCATCATCTCACCATCCTCGATATGCAGATCCACCCGGTACATGCCTCGCTGCGTTTTCACTTCCACCGAGAAGCCAAAAACCTCTTCGCGCGCATAGCCAACGTGTTTGCCATCATTTGCCTCAAACTGCCTTTCGGGGCTGGTATAGCCGTGCTTCACCAGTCCAGCAGCAAGGCTCATAAAGTCCGGCGCGCGAAGGTTCACATCATGTGCCGCAATGCCCCGGGAAAAGCGGGAGACCCGCTCCAGAACGCGCTCGTCAAACAGTCCTCCGGAGCGGTAGACCGCGGCCGTGGCAGCATCCATGATCTCCGCGCCGCCGGGGGAGCTGTCGTAGCAGCGCCAGCCCTTCAGGCTCAGCTCGTCGCTCCGCGCTTTGACGATGTCTGCAAGACCGTTTTCGCTCAGCAGCCTGGACAACACCAACAACGCCACCTCTGCGGATCCATGAACGATGTTCAGGGAATTTGAGCTGAGGAGTTCCCGTCTTTCGTCCGATAATGATAGCTCCGGGACGGCTTGGACATGATTTCCATACAGGTAATCCTTGTCCGGATCAGCCTTCAGGATCTCATCAAGACGGCTGAAATCCTCCACCCCTGCAGGGGGCCCTTTGAGCGTGAAGGCATTCATCGTCAAACGGGAAAAACGATCGCCGGGCTGCAGGCCGCGGTAGCTTTCGGGATCGGCTTCGAGCGCTGCATAGGCTTTTTCCGCCGGCGTCAGGTCACCCTTGGGGAAAATGCGCCGAAGGATCTTTTCCTTCCCGGTCAGGCCCAGAGCATCCAGATCCCGATCGATCTCCTGGTTGAGCTCCTCAAGGCGCGCATGTGCGCCGCCGGTAAACTCCTTTGCCGTGCGCAAGCCAATATGCCATCCGCCCGCAACCGCTGACCGCAGAAGCAGATCTGCGCTCTGACCGTTTCGCTGCGGCAGCACTTCAAGCTCCCAGCCGTCCGGCGCGCGCAGGGAGCCAGCCGTTGCCTTGCATGCCAGCTCAACCAGGGCATCCTGCGAGGCCTCAATGAAATAGCCCATGGCGGCCTTCACAAGCGCCGTCACGTCATTCAGGCGATCATGAGAGATCTTGTAGGCCAAAGCCGCCTCCATGGCGGCATCCGGATCAATCGACCGCGCCGGGAATGACCCGGTAAGGGTCAGGTCTTCAACCTTCCAGGTGGGGCGTTCTGCTGTCATTTCGTTTCTCCAAGCTCGACCGGCCAGCTGCTCAGTCGCCACGACATCCGTTTTTCGCAAAATACCAGTCTCATGGGAAAGAAGCGATACCTGCAGACCCGGACGGGGTTGCAAATCCTGTTGTAACCAGGCTTACCTCCAAGGTACTGCAAGCTTCTGTCCAGGGCGGTTCAGCCCTGCACGGTCCCGAGGCGCAGCGCGCGAAATGGGCACAAGGAGATGTCCAATGAAGATCGAACTTTCCGTCGCAACGAGCGAAGAGCATCAAGCCCTGTCAAACCGCAAGGGGGCGATTAAACTCGATACCATTAACCTTCTGGCTCCCTTGGAAGCTTTCCGGCCCGGCGAAGAGGGTGAAGAGGCGCAGGATGACAATAGACCGATGCTGGCCTTCTCCAAGGAAGGTCTTGGCGCACATGGCGCCTACGAGGACACCGTCGGCGAACGGGACATGTTTGCACCCGGTGTGATGCCGGCAGAGTTCAGCTTCCTTCTGGACTACCCTATGAACAACGCAGCCCTTGTGCATGTTTCTGGCGGTCCTGACGAGGGGTTCTCTGCAGCAAAGCTCCTGGAGGTCATCCGGGAAGCCTATCAGGGGATCTACTTGTCCGAAGAAGGGGAAGACCCTGCGCCGGCGTCTCAGCAGTTCGGGGAGCTCGTCATCCTGAACCGGCCGCAAACACAGGGGATCTTCGGGATCTGGGGGCACGGTATCGCAGACCTTGCGGTTGAGCAGATCGAGATCTACCGGCTGGACAACGGCCGCTACACGATGGACGTCTTTATCGGGTCATAACCCTGACTGCGGAGAATCCGTATCCGGCTGGCTGCCGCCGGCCGGTGCCCGCGCGTCCCTCTCGATCCAGAGTTCTGCATCCGGCGCTGGAGCGCTACCGTATCCTGATTGACGTGCCGTCGGCACTCCTTACATTTCCGGGCCGTTTTGCGCCGCAGGTTCGCACAGCACGCCGCGCAGCCGCAAGAGTTCCAGCTTCATCATCAGAACGCTGAGGTGACCGGCCGATGGCTCGCGCTCGACGCGCGCAAGCACCTCTTCCCGCGGCAGCACCCGGCGCCAGGTCTGTTCGGCCTCACCCGCCTCGCCGTAGACGGCATCCTTGAGCCCGCTCAGATCTGCGCGCGCCAGGAGCATCGTCACCGTCTCGCTGGAACCGCCGGGGGAGGGGAGGGTCGTGAACTCCGCCAGGATATCGCGATCCTCGATCTCGACACCGGCCTCCTCGTGGGCTTCACGGATGGCCGCGCCGCGTGGGGTTTCGCCAGCGTCAATCATGCCCGCCACAGGCCCCAGGCTGAAACATGCATCGCCCTCAAAGCCAGCCGCCAGCATGCCGATCCGGAACTCCTCGACACACATCACGCTGTCGGCCTCTGGGTCATAGAGGAGCACTGCGGCAGCATGACCGCGCTCGAAATTGAGCCGTGAGAATTCGAATTCACGGCCTTCCGCCGTTTGGCGCAAGCGCCATGCGTCGACCTTGAAAAAGCCGTCATAGACGCGCTCGCGCCCGAGAACTTCAACCTTGCGGCTCATTTTTTCCTCCGGAAACTTTCAGGCTACCATGCCATCACCTGGCGAAAATTTCAGCCAGCTTCCCCTTCTTGCACCTGCCGCCGGCGGCGGAAGATCAGGCGCATCAAGTCGAACAGCAGGACAAACGGGAAAGCGATCAGCCAAAGGGCCACGGCCGCAAAAAAGACAGTGATCCGGTACATCATGTAGAAAAGCTGGAACTGAGCCGCCTTCTGACCTCGAAATTGCACGCCGGCCACCTTGAAGGAAGAGCGCTTCGGATTGCTGAAATTGAAAGAGCCGCGCCGGTTCTTTGCGGAGACGGATGCGCCCGACTTTGACAAGTTGAAATTGAAGGGGCCTTTCGACCAGCGGCCGAGCAGCTGGAAACGTCCGCGCTGAATGGCGACCCGGGTGCCAGGAGCGATTTTCTTCGAGGCGCGGATGCCATGCTTGCTGTTTGCAGTCAGGGTGACGCCGCCGACCTTCTTTTGCGCGCGCACCGACGCGCCGCCGGTCCGGGACACCCGGACGTGCTTGCCGCGGTGCTCGATCCGCTTCTGATTTCCCTGGGCATCCTTTTTGCCGAGTCCAAACATGACGCTTCTCCCAAAATGACAAAGGTTCTCAAATACATTGCGGTCAGATAGGCACTACAGGGTTAACGCTCTACTTCTTCCCGCCAGCGGTTTCCATATGGGCCGAGTACCAGCCCATGATCGTGCTGTTTGCACTGGTCCTCGGCAGCGCATTGATGGACCTGTCCTCCATGCCTGGCAGCACGCAGGAAATATCCCAGCCCTCGCGCGGATTCTTTTCCCAGCGCGCAACCGCAACGGCCGGGGAGCCGGTGATCAGAACTCGGCCATCCCTGCAGAATTTGACCCGGTTAAAGTCCGGCATGCTCAACCTCCATCCAGAATTCAGGCTTTTGACCTGTAAGGCTTTTCGTGCGTTCGATTGCGCCATTCCTCATCCGCGCGCCAGGAGCGCAGCATTAAAGGCACCGGCTGCAGATGCATGACATTCGACTGCATGAAGAGCCAGCTTTCGAAATCCGCGGCTTCCGCGCTCGTCAGGTCAGGCTCCAGGCCGTCAGCCTGGGTTTCAGGGTCAGGGTCAGGGAGCGCTTCATCCACCCGCCGCCTCAGAGCCCTGTAGGTCCGTTTGTCGCCGGGCAAAGCCTGTTCCAGATCCTCCACCAGGGCCGTAAGAAGGCTTTCACGCTCACGCAGGTGGAGCAGCGCCGCAAGCAGAGCCACTTCCTGCGTCACATCTGACTGGGCCGCGGCGCGGATCACCGTCTGATTGTTGATCCGCTCGATCAGACGGTCCATCAGCGCCGGCGTGACCGGCACCTGATCGACCAAGCCTTGCAAGACCGGCGAAACCGGCGTGCTGGCGGGCGCTTTCTTCCGCCCCGCCATCAGACGATCACCGGCGCGTTTGCGACGCCCTCAGCCCCGAATACTTCACGGTAGTAGGCGATTTCACGCTCCGAGCCGGTGGCTTTCTCGTAGTTGTCCGACAGTTTCACCGCGGAGATGCCGCCGCGCCCGCTGCGCATGACATAGCTCACCTTGCACACCACGGAAATCGGATCCAGTAAATCCAGACCGCGGGGATCGCAGCCGCGGAAATCGTTGGTCGCCATGGTCCCCCAGCCGTAACCGTCGAGGATCCGGCCGCCAAACGCCTCGTGGAGCGCGATCATCTGGTCAACATCCAGGCCATCGGAAAACAGCTGGCTTTTCTGGCGCGGATCCTGCCCGATCTCCTTCCAGAACGCGATTTTCTCCTCACCGCCGACGAAGGGATCCTTACTGTCTTCCCGGAAGCCTTTCCAAGCAGCGATCTCCGGGAAATTTTCTCCGGCATTCTTCAGGAATTGGGTCGATCCGAACGTATCGGGCAGTGCCACCAGGAGGTTGCCGATGAAGGTCTGCTGCCACTGCCGCAGAACCTCGTACTGGCTTTCGAACAGCGCATCGCGCGCAACGCTCGCATCCTCACTGCCCTGGGTCTCCAGGCGGGCAAGAGCAGCGATGGTCATCGGCAGCTCATGCGCATTGGTGCCAATAGCCTCAATGCCGTGGCGCATCGCATGCAGCGCATTCGAGGTGCCCAGGAAATTCCCGCCAAGCTCCTCACGCATCGCCTTGATGACGAAGTCCTGCCACAGCCAGCTGTGGCGGCGGCGCGTTCCGAACTCGGCGATCCGCGGCACGCCTGCGCCGCGCAGATCCTTGAGCTTGCGCACCAGCTTCGAAGTCGCGTTGGAATAGAGAACCCGCAGCTGGTAAGCGCTCATGTCCGCCATTGCGGAGCGGGCGCGCAGCTCGTTGATGATCGAAAGGGCCGGGATCTCCCAATGGGAGACCATCCACCAGGGGCCGGTAAAGTCGAGAATGAACTCGCCGCCTTCCTGGCGCAGCTGGTATTCGGGCAGCCGCATTGTGCGAAGGGCATCAATGAACTCGCCCGGGAAAATATTGCGCTGGCCATAGAAGCGGGCGCCTTGCAGCCAGATCAGCTCGCTTTCGGTGAACTGCAGGCTCCTGACGTGATCGAGCTGTTCGCGCAGCTCGTTCTCCGAAATGGATTCCGGCAGCCGCACGGATTTCGTTCTATTTTTCACAGAAAAGGTGACGGACACATCCGGGTAGTTGCACCAGATGAAATAGGTCATCAGCAGCTTGTAGAAATCGGTGTCGAGCAGCGAGCGGACCACCGGGTCGATGCGAAAATTGTGGTTGTGAACCCGTTGTGCAATGTCGACGCTCATCTCGTTCTCCTCAATTTGCCCGGTGCGTGCCGGGAACATCAGCTTTGACTCCTTTCTACATCGCCATGACGGGCCAGGCAAGATTAAATTGCACATTGCACTTTAATACCTTTCACTCTGCGAATTTGTTTTCTCATTGCCGATCAAAATGGCCGATGCTACTCTCTCCAGGAATTTTCGCAAATTGGAGATCAAATATGTCGAACAGCTTGAACGATCGCGCCAAGGCTGAAGAAAACCGCTGGATCCGGGAGCAGGAAGCCAAGGCGGCCGAAGCGGCAAAACAGAAAGCTGCCGGGAAGGACGCTGAAGCCGCCGGGCCGGCGAAGTAAGCCTTTGCCATACATGGCTCCTTCCTGCCCCTCGGGCCCGCGCCCCAGGCAGGAAGGCTGCTGGGCTGGCTGGAAAGCCACGCCCGGGAACGGGATCCGCTTCCGTTCTTGAAGAAGACGCGTCGTTCCTCTCTATTCCCGCTTGTATTTCTATAGCGAGCATGGCCGAACGATGAGATCTCCAACAAAACTTTCCGCATTGGCGCTTCTACTTTGCGCATCCGCATCCGCAGCCGCCTCCGAACCTGCTGATATGAATGCGATCACCCGAGCGCTTGAAGCTGGCAGCCGCGACCAGCTTTCGGACGTTCTTGACGGCAAGACTGCCGACCTCCCGCCGGAACAGCAACTTCAAGCCCGCCTCATGCTGATGGAGCGGCTGGTAGTTCTCAGCGACAAAAACCGCGCAGAGCGCCAGGAAACTGCCCGCGCCTTGCTCGCCATCCTGCCGGATGATGCCTTCATCAAGGCCGTCGCCGCGGGGGAGGGGATAGACGTTTACAGCGGCGCTCAATCCGAACCTGCAGCAGCCGCCAGCAGCGCAGCGCAGCCTGGTACGGTGAGCACGGTGCCGTACTCCTTCCGGAAGGCGCTTCAGGACAAGAACGGGCAAAAAGTCACCCGGGCGCTTTTAAAGGACAGCTTTGCTGATCAACTGACCGCCGAGCAGCGCGCGGCCGCTGAGGAGCTGGTGCTGGCCTATGTAAAGCCGCTGCCGGCAAGCAATGCCCAGGCCAACTTCGATGGATACCGGGCATTGTCCCTGCTGCGGCCTGACCATGCCGCTTATCAGCAGAAATCCCATCAGTACGAGCAGGCGGTGCGCAGCAAGCGCGCAGCGATCGCCAAGAGGCTCAGAAGGGAAACGGACGAATTCAACGGCACAACCTGGCTGACGCATCCGAACGAACCGAGGTACATGGACACCCGCCCCTATCTGTCCGTCTATGCAGGGGAAAAGAACGGCGAAGTCTGGCTGCGCATGAGGCTGGTCTACACCTCGGACTCCTGGCTGTTTGTTGAGCGCGCCAGCTTCAACATCGACGGAAAGATCGTCCCGCTGCGCGGCGCCAGCTGGAAGCGGGACAATGACAGCGAGATCTGGGAATGGGCCGATATGCGTGTCGATGATGACCTGCGCCGGCTTCTTGAGAGAATTGCCAGCTCGAAGAAGACGGTCGTCCGGTTCAACGGGCGCCAATACTACGACAACGTGACCATCCGGGAAAAGGACAAGCAAATCATCCGGGACATGTTTATCTTTGAAGAGGTTTACAACGAAGATCCCGCCGAGGGCTGAACGCCGGGAGTCCGCTCTCTTGCAGGTTTGCGCCTGGCCGCTTCCGCGGCCAGGCAGAACATGGCTACAGCTTGTAGCTGCCAGCGATCGGAAGCCTCAAGCCGAGGCCGAAATCGACCTCATTCAGCTTCACGCCCGGGCAGGTCTGATCGCGCTTATACTGCGCCCGCCGCAACAGCCCGGCAATGCGCTCAGCGTAAGACAGGGCGCTATAGCCTCCGCTGCGCTTCCAGACATCTTCTGCACCGAACTGGCGCTCAAGCTCCCGTGCTGCCGCTGCGGCGCCGGCGCGCACTTCCACAAGCTGCCTGAGGACACAGTCGAGCAGGTCATAATCGCCCAGTGACTGCTGGTCGGTCTGGCCCTCTGCAAGCTCTGCGCTTGGCGGGCGGGCAATGATCTCATCCGGGATCGGGTGGGCAACGGGGTTTTCCACGTCCAAAACCGCTTCGGCCTCGTTGCGCCAGCGCGCCATCGCAAACGCGTCGCTCTTGTAGACGCTCTTGAGCGGATTGAAGCCTCCGTTGGTATCGCCATAGAGCGTGCAATAGCCAACCGCCAGCTCTGACTTGTTGCCGGTGGAGATCACGATGCCGCCCAGGCGGTTGGTGAGGTCCATGAGCTTCAGGCCGCGCAAGCGGGACTGATCGTTTTCGCGGCCGATGCCATGATCCGGCTCGATGCCGAGCACGCCGGCAAGGCGGCTAGCAGCCGACGTCATCGCCGCGTCGACAACTTCGAACCCTTCATCGATGCTGATGCACTCCCGGATAACGCCGGTCCGGCGCATCAGGTCGTCGGCGAGATCGAGGCTGGCCTGACTGGTGTGCCGCGAGGGCATCATCACGCCAATAACCCGATCTGCACCGATCGCATCAACGGCCATGGCCAGGACAAGGGCTGAATCCAGCCCGCCGGAGACGCCGATGAAGACGCGCGGCATGCCGGTCTTGCCGACATAATCCCTCAGGCCCAGCACGCAGGCATTGTAATCGGCCGCAATAGGGTCTTCCGGGTGGCGGGGCCCTTCCGGCTCAGCATCCAGGCCGACACGCACGCTGCCATCCTGCTCCCGCCGCAGCACAACCTTCATGACCGTCGGAGTGAAAGCGCAACCGCCAGCCACCGCCCCGTCCGTGTTCATCGAGAATGTTCCGCCATCAAAGACAAGCTCGTCCTGACCGCTGACCTGATTGACATACAGCAGCGGAAGGCCTGTCGCCCGCACCCGGGCCGCGGCATGGCGCAGGCGGACCTCTTGCTTGCCGCGCTGGTACGGCGAGCCATTGAGTACCAGCAGGACATCCGCGAGTTCATCCGCCAGAGCCCGGGAGACCTGGCCGTGCCACATGTCTTCGCAGATCTGCACGCCCAGGCTGAAGCCGCGGAATGAGAGAGGGGAGGGGTTGCCTTCGGCGCCAGCGAAGGTCCGGCGCTCATCGAAAACGTCGTTCGTGGGCAGCTCCCGCTTGCGCACGATGCGCATCGCACCGCTCGGCTCGATCAGAAATGCTGCATTGTAGGGCAGGCCGGTTCCCGCGGCAGGTGCTCCAATCAGCACCGACGGGCCGTTTTTCGCAATTACTTCCGCCCGGATCCGCCCGATCTGCTCCTCGACCGACGCAATAAAGCCGGGCCGCAGCACCAGGTCCCCAACCGGATAGCCGGAGACAAAGCACTCCGAGAAGACGACAAGATCCGCATCGCCATTTTCCTCAAGGTGCTTGAGCGCGAGGCGCGCGTTCCCTTCGACATCGCCGACGATGGGATTATCCTGGATGAGTGCGATGTGGAGCGTGTCCTGGGTCATTTCATTCTCCTGAGCTCTTCGAGCAGAGCCTCATATTTCGGAAAGTCCGGTTTTTGAACCGGCGTCTTGCTCCGAAGGCTAGCGCGCGGGCCTTCCAGGGTCAATATTAAATCGCATTGCGCAATTTAATGCGTGCTGATAAGCTCCGCACAGATGTCAATGACCGGCGAGCTGTGCGCAAGCCGTCAGAAAGAGGAAGAGCATCAATGCTAAAGATCGGCTGGGCCTCAAGAGCCGCCAGGGCAGAATGGGAGGGCTTGCTAAGCGAAGCCAAAAGCCTGTCCACCATGCCGGACAGCCCCATGCATGGAGATGCTCACTGGCGCGCAGTGGCCAGCTCGGGACTCGATATTGCCGATGCCGATGCGGGAGTGAACCGCCGCCTGGTCGTTGCTTTCGGCCTCATCCACGACTTCCAGCGCATCGACGACGGCTGGGATGAGGAGCATGGCGCCCGGGCGGCCAATGCCATCGGGCGCCTGAAGTCATTGCCCGCCATGCTATCGCGAACCGAAATTTCCAAACTGAAAACGGCTTGCGAGGATCATGAAAAGGGCTTCGTTAGCGAGGATCCGGCCATCGGTGCCTGCTGGGATGCGGACAGGGTCAATCTCTGGCGCATCGGCGTCAAGCCGGATCCGGCGTTCTTCTCCGTTTTGCGCGTCGGCCGCGGCTTTGAGGAGGTCTCGCACAAGGCGCGCGAGACCTTCAGGGATCCTCCGGGCTGGCAGGAGATTTTCGAGCGCCTCAGAGCGCCCCGCCGCACTCTGGGTGATGCGGCCTATGACGTCCCCGGCCAGCCCATCCTGTAGCCCGGCTTTACGCCATTTCAGCAACACTTTCGTCAGCGCGCATCTTCTCAAGGTAGCGGATCTCATTCGACAGGGCGATCACCCGAACCCGATTAAGGATTTTCGCACTTACCTTGAGTTTTGCGGCGCCGGTTTCAAATCTGCCAATCTTCTTGACCTCTCCGAGCAGCTGGTACTCGCAACCGGAAGCCTCCAGGCTCCGCTTGAAAATCATGAGCGGCATAACACCAATGAAGTGATCTATGCCGCGCTTGAGGCCAAACCGCTGGCATCCCTCGATGAGCCCGGACACGACCCGTGCCCGCTCCCGCGCTGTAAGATCATGGTCACAGCAGAACCTGGTCGCTTCCCATATGGAAGCATCGCGCGGCCGGTGGTTGCCGAGCATCTCCGGCCACAGATCCAGCGCCATATACGGCATTGTTGTCGGCACAAGCCGCACAGATCCCTGCACGACGCCCTGGTCATTTTTCCAAAGGATGTACCAGCTGGCCGGCGTGTCATACTGGTCATATTCAGCGCCATCGGCACTTGGTATGTCCCACCCCATACGCTCAACGAAAATCTTCTTGCGCAGCAGGTGGTGCTGGTACCAAGCATCACCATACAGGTGAGCGTTCGCCCACCTGACTTCCAGAATAGCCAATCTCTTATTCCTTTTCGCATACCCGAATCTAGCGAGTTGAGCTTATGCGAAAAAGAAGCTAGGAGCGCAAGCTTCAAAGGCCTGCGCTCCAGGTCAGACGGGCCGTCAGTCGATGTGGAAAGCGCCCGCGGTGATGCATTTCAAGACCGCAACCGTCCGGTTCTTGGTTCCGAGATGCTTCATTGCGGTCTTGATGTGATAGGT
This sequence comes from Leisingera caerulea DSM 24564, assembly GCF_000473325.1. Taxonomy (NCBI): domain Bacteria; kingdom Pseudomonadati; phylum Pseudomonadota; class Alphaproteobacteria; order Rhodobacterales; family Roseobacteraceae; genus Leisingera; species Leisingera caerulea. Next base: position 65,796 of record NZ_AXBI01000020.1, on the reverse strand, counting down.
GACAGTGTTTTCCTTGAGATCCAGGATGTCAGCGATGGCCTTGGACGACTTGCCCATAGCGGTCCAGTACAGGCATTCGACCTGACGCTTCGACAGCCGTGAAACGGCCGTGCCGTCCATCAGCATCTTGTCGAGCTTTGAAAAGGCCAGCAGCGCCATGGCGTGAGCTTCATTGATCGTGCCAGGCGTGAGAGGCCGCTCATCGGAGGTGGCAAAGCAGATGAGCCCAGGCTTCCCGGAACGCCCGTGCAGTGGGATTGTGATGCCGTCGTTGAGACCATGCTCGACAGCCGCGGAGAGGACGCCAGCCTCCTCCCGGGTCAGCTGGATGCTATCCTTCATCTTGGACCAGATGAAAAGCTCGTCGATCTCATGGCCGCGCTGAACAATGGGGTCCACGCGATACAGGCCCTGAGACTCGTACTGCTCAACCCATGCTGCCGGGTAATTCACCATGCCATAGTGCTTGACGGTAGTTGCGTCACTTGCAGGGTTGTTGGCAACCTGCCCGAAAGCGGAGTATTCAAAGCCAATCGATTTTGCATAATTCTGCATGAGCTGAAAGACATCCTCGGCCTGCTTGCACTGCTGGAGGTCTTCAGAAAATTTTGCCAGTCTTTTCATTTTTTTTCACCTACTGCCTTGTCCCGGCATGGCCGCCTTGTCGCGCAGGATTGTTATCCCGGGGCTGAACCATGTTCAATCAAGTCCGGATCGCAAAATTTGAAAGCGACGCAGCGGCAATAATCGATACTAAAGTCATTGCCAATCCGGAAAAAAATTCTGATATTGTTATGCGAAAAATCATCGTGAATGACAAGGGGAAAATATGAACCCGCTCATAATTGCCGGGCTCCTGGCTGGAAAAGCAGTAATCGGCGCCGCACTGTACAGATCACTTCCAGATACGCTCGGCCCGAAAATCACCAAACGCCCGGGAAGCCCCTTCCTTCAGGTGGGGGAGGGATAGGGCCGCTTTATGCCGCCGGCGTGCGCTGATTGCGCACATAGGATCGAATAGTCTCGATGGGTGCGCCTCCGCAGCTGGCGGCAAAATAGCTCGGCGACCAGAGCCCCTTCCGGCTCAGGCGCCGTAGATCTTCCCGGTCGCGGAGCAGCAGCCGCGACCCAACCCCCTTCAACGAGTTGACCAGCTTCGAGATCTGGACCGTGGCCGGGTACTCCACCAGCAGGTGGACGTGATCGTCTTCGCCGTCGCATTCCACGAGCTTCGCCCCGAAATCGGCCGCAACCTTGCTGAAGGCGGTGCGCAGGCGCTCATGCGCATCCTTGTCCAGGACGCCGCGGCGGTATTTGGTCACAAAGACCAAGTGCAGGTTCAGACTGCAGACGACATGTCTGCCGGTTCGGTATTCCATATTGACGTGCCTCAGGCCAAGTTCTAGTTTGCGAATATGGAAGTTATCAGAGGCCATGTCTACACCCTTTGCCCGTCGCAGGAGCAGGATCATCTGCTCTCGCAGACGGCTGGTGTTGTGCGCCTCGTCTACAACCTGGCCCTGGAGCAGCGCCGCACCTGGGGCGGCAAGCCCTATGCAGGCGGCGCACCGCGCGTCTTCGGCGCCAAGCGGCTGTCGCGTGAGCTCGCCGAGCTTCGCGCATTGGAACCATGGATCACCGCGGTCAGCCAGACCGCGCAAAATCAGGCCCTGATCGATCTGGACCGGGCCTATGCCAACTTCTTCGAGGGCCGCGCAGGATATCCGCGCAAGCGCAAGAAGGGGCAGGACGACAACTTCCGGCAGGCCGGGCGCGAAATCGCGGTCCGGCGCCTGAACCGGAGATGGTCCGAGGTCCGCATTCCCAAGATAGGATGGGTGCGGTACCGCGACACGCGCAAGCTGCGTGCGAAAAAGGATGGATCGATTGATATCCGCAACGCCACGATCAGCCGCCGCCCCGGCGGGGGCTGGCAGATCTCGATCGCGGTGCGCTGTGAGATCGCGGAGCGGCCGGTGCCGTCCGAGGCCGTAGGCGTTGATCGCGGCGTTGCCGTGCCTTATGCGCTTTCGACCGGCGAGATGATCCGCCTGCCCGGCACCGTCCCGGGTCTGGAGCGCGCCCTGCGCCGCGCCCAGAAGAAGCTCTCGCGCGGCAAGCGCGGATCGCGCCGCTACGCGGCCTCTCGCGCCCGGTTGGCAAAGCTGAAGGGTAAACTGGCGCGGATCCGGGCCCATGCGGCGCATGTTCTCAGCCGCGACCTGGCGGGCCGGTTTGGCCTCGTGGCCATCGAGGACCTCAATATCCGGTCCATGACGCGCTCTGCGCGCGGGACCCGTGAGGCCCCGGGGCGCAATGTCTCCCAAAAGTCCGGCCTGAACCGGTCCATCCTGGGCATCGGCTGGCATGCGCTGGAGCGCATGCTCGGATACAAGCTCGAGGAGACGGGCGGGGTCCTGATCAAGGTCCCGGCCGCATACACCAGTCAGACCTGCGCCGCCTGCGGCCATGTGGATGCGAGGAGCCGCGAAAGCCAAGCCCTCTTCGCCTGCACCGCCTGCGGTTCCGAAACCAATGCCGACACGAATGCGGCACGCAATATCCTGGACCGGGCTCTGAACCCGGAAAGTTACCGGCGGGGGAGCACCCCGTTGCTGGACGTGGAGGCTTCGGCACTGGCCGCCTGCGAAGCGTCAACTCGACTCAAACGGCAGCAGCTCGATGCCGCTGCCGTTTGATGGGAAATCCCCGTCCTTCAGGGCGGGGAAGATGTTAATTTCCCGAACAATGGCAAGACCATTGTCCTGCCCGACGGCGCCGGCGAATTCGAAGTCTTTGCATTTGCTCCGGAGCAGGGAGGGGCAGTTGTGATTGCTGCGGGATATGATCGCAAGCGCCGCTTCCGCATGCTCCCGATCCTGGTGCAGGGCGGGGATGATGAAGACCGCCAGGCGATGCTGCACCGCATTGAAAAGCTGTGGAGGGATAAAAACCGTTCAGCAAAATGCGAAAAACATAATTACTTGGCGTTTTCCCTGAGCCCTAGCAGAATTTCAGAAAGCTGCCTGGAGAAAGATCATGCTGCACAGAACAGTCGAAACACACCCCCTGCGGCTCTACACGAGCTATGTGCCCGCAGATGAATTCGACATTTTTGTGCGAGAGCATGGCGCGAGCCCGGCTTCGGCCATTGCTGAATACCTTTCCGTGATGGAGCGCCACCCAGGCATGAAGGGCATCCGGGCCGCCATGGTTTTGGATATGCAGGAATTGCGCGATGCGGATCATTTGGGCGGACCCGTAGAGGTCGAAGGCCGCCAGATTGATTTCCTGGACAGCTGGAATGCTTTCCTCAGCGGGGAAGACAGCCCGGAGATCCATGCCCGGATTACCGGGCCCATTCAGGCGCTGATCGAAAATGAGGCCGTCCGGCTCTTTGCCCCCAACAAAACCCGCCGCGGACCGATCCGCCCTCGCCATCTGGACCATGCGATCAGTCTTGAGACCGCCGTCAGGCGTCTGAATGGGGTGGAGCGGAGCCTGGCTGAACGCCTGATGACAGGTACATCGGGGGCCGCATTCACAGGCTATCGGACCGCGCATGACGGCAATGGGCTGATCCAGGTGAAGCTGGAAGGTTTCAAGCCCGTCTTGGAGCGGGCCCGCAACATCCGGAACGTGATGACCTGGCATGCGCTCGAGATGCGGGATCTGTCTTCAGATCCGGAGCCGGCAATGTGAGGGGCCGAGCAAATGGAGCGTGATGAGAAAATTGAAAAGATCTACTGCTATGGCCAGTGCTACGCGATGGCAATTGCCCTCCATTGCGAGCTGGGCTGGCCTATCAAGACCCTGACCGCCTTGCGCACGAACTACGCCACGCTGCCACATCCAGCGCATTCCTGGGTCGAGGCTCCGGACGGGCGCGCCTTTGATGCCAGCGGGTTTCGCACGGAAGCCGATATTCTCGAAACCTATCTCGCGAACCGGCCGGCGTTCACGGTCGAGAGCGCGCATATTGCGCAATCAGCGGATCAGGCTGAATACATGAGCTTCCTGCTCCACCTGGCCGACGGCGGGCCTGGCTTCAAGGAGTGGTTTGAAAGGCAGATGGCTGAGGCCATTCCGAAAGCTGCAGGCGCCATCAGAACCTATTTGCAGCCCCGCTATGATCCTGCAGCCCTCAAGGAACATGCCGCAGAACCCGAGTTCGCCCTTTAGGAGTTCCAATCAAATGCAAGATTTTCAGGTCCGATATCAGCCCGATGGCATCACCTGCGGACCAAGCTGCCTCGGCGCCGTTCTCGACGCCCTGATAGACAACGCCCCGTCGACAGAGGAAATTGCGGAGTTTTGCGGAACCAACCCCTACACGGGCACGACGGATGTCGCCATGAAAAGGGGTCTGAAAGCGCTCGGCGTCTCCTACACCCACCCGGCCTCTGAAGAGCGCAGAGCGCCAGGCTTTCTTGATGCGGCCCTGGAGGACGGGAATGCAGTCATGCTCCGGACCCTGCTCGGCGGCATCAAGCACTGGGTTACTGCTCACGCAGTGACGCCGGCAGGGTACAGCATTGCCTGCCCTGTGGCCGGAAATGTCATCTGGAGCCGGGAGGACACCCGAGCGGCCTGGGGCGCCCGGGATTACGACTGCATCATCATCCCAAGGGATCCATCCGCACACCCGGAGCTGATGCGCGCAACGATCCAAGAAAGTCCGGAAGAGACCGGACCGCTGCTATAAGGACGAAGGACACCTCTATGAGCTATCATCGCTACATCACCGGACGCCTGCAGATTACCCCGGCTCTCACCCCCGCCGCGCTGCCTGAAATTCAAAGCTGGCTGCAGCAGGAGCATGTCACCTCCGTGCTCCAGGGCTGGGAAGCGTCACCGGAGGCGGGCTGGTTCGACAATGATGCCTCCTGGCGTCCCGGGATGGACGAGCCATTCGATCTCAGCAGCTTCGCATCGGGAATCGCGGCCTTTACGGAGAAGGCCAATCAGGCGGGAAGTGTGGCTTCCGGGACCATCACCATCACGAGTGAGGGGTATGGGGATGCAGATGACATCTCCCGCATCCGGGTGGAAAAGGACGGAACCGTCACTCTTGATGGGTACCCAGTTGGGCCTATCGAACTCCAACCCTTGGAAATTGAGCACCCCGAGCTCTAGCCGGAATTTCCGTTCAGGCCTGATTTGCAGGATTGAGAACATAAAGAGAACATGCTACCTGAAGGCATTCCCGGATAAGGAGTATCTGATGGGTCTTGTTCTACGTTATGTGCCTGGTTTTGGGACCTACCCGGACGGCCGGCTGCGTGCCGGCCCCTTCAATGCTGACGGCGTCGGCATGCTTTACCTGGCCATGGATAAATGGGGCATCCGGCCGGGCGCAGAGGGCTCGCAAGGCATTGTCTCTCAAACCCCTGAGGGCATCATGCTCTCAGCACAGGGGGAGGGCGTTACCGGCTATCTTCTCGACGCGGAGGGGCTGGAATCTTCCCGCAGCGATCTCGATGGTTTCATCCTGGAAACTGTCCGGCCAGGAGCGGCATGCCGCATCAATGGCCATTGGTGCCCGGACCCGGACCGCATGATCGTATCAGAAGCGACCGCTGTTCATGACGGGCGCTATGTGACCTGGGTGGAAACCCGGGACATTCTGCACCGGGACGGCCGCCGGCAGAATATCAGCCGCAGCCTCCCCGTGGCGCTGCCAGCGCAAAGGGCGCTCCGGATCGCCTGATAGCGACCGGACAAGAACCCGGAATGGCTCCAGCGGCAGACCGAACGGCCGCTTAGCCAAACACGAGATCGTCGTCTTCGCTGATCTCAAGCTCATCTTCCCGGACAGCGTCTTCCGCCTCCGGGTTATGCGCCAAAGCCCCCTCCGTTTCCCGGACGCCTTTGATGCTGTTCTGCCCGGAACCGGAAAACTCCACAACATCCAGACCGCCCAGCAGCTGCGCGATGGCCCCCTCGGGACCGAATGCGCTATCGAAGACGCGAGAAATCTCTGCCATCTCCGACCGCCGGGGATATGGATAGCGGCTGTCCGGCAAACCGAGCAGACGCGCCTCTGCGTCGAAAACCTCTTCGGGGAGGATGTTTGCCAGGTAGTCATTGTGGGAACCGGTCCGGCCCAGCCGGTCGCAGACCCACGCCTCAAATGCCCTCGCACTGATCTCGTAGGGAAGACTGTAATACCGCGTCGACCTGTACCGGTCAGCCGTCTTTGCTCGCTCCGCCATTGGGGCGGAAGCGAGATCCGCCCCCAGCCTGGCCAGCGCCTCGACCGGTGCCCGGTCTTCATAGGTGAGCCCCGCAGAGCATCCCTGCTCAAGGCCGGTGCCGAAATAGGTGGCCGCTCCGCGCTTGCGGCCCACCATATTGTCGAGAGCATGAAACCACTCGTGGGCAAGAGAGCCTGCTCCCTTGGACTTGGTGAGATTGATCACCGTCTGCAGGGGCTCGTAATGTGCGGCAGCAGCCCCGACGCCGCCGGTTCCCCGAGCGCCGAAGGCAAGCCCAAGACGCCCGTCCAGCGACAGCGCGGAAGGCTGACACCCCAGGACCTCAGAGAGGTCCATCAGGGCATCGAATGCATCGTTCAGATCCTGCTGACGGCGCGGCCCCTCAACATAATTGCCGAACTGGACGCCGCGGAACCCAAACGTTGCCGAAAACTCTCCTGGTGTCACGTCACGGCCGCTGCGGTGGTCGGCGCCCCGCCTGTCACGGTTGGAGGCGGCACGCTCTCCCGGTGTCTTCTTGAGGTCCTCATAGCGCTGGACCAGCTCTTCAAGATTATTGAGCTTGTACTTACGGGCCTGGGCGGTGGTGTCGAAGGAAATGATATCGATCAGCTTCCCTGCGAGCTTACGCCCAAGCCAGACCCGGCCGCCTCCGTTGCGGTAGGTGTAGATTTTGAAATGCTTGGCCTGGCTGGAAGCCGCTGTTGGCGCAGGGTCCTGATCAGCGACATGCTGTCCGAGACTGCCGATCACCTCATCGAGCGTGCCTCCTTGTGCAAAGAACTGGTTCTTCCGGTTCTCGATCGTCCAGCGCCGTTGCGGCGGATCAAAGGCAATACCGTCAAGCCGCCTGTAGACACTGTTGCCAATCACATATGGCTTCAGGGAGGTGCCGTGACCGAGGCGCTCGTAAGCGCGGATCTTGCCCAGCAGCGAGGCCGTTTTCAGCCCGCTGCGCTGCAATGCGTCCTCAAGGGCCTCGGGACCAACCTCTCCGTTCAGGAGCTGCCGGGAGAACCTGCGCAATGACAGCACCGTGTTCCCCCAACTGACCAGGCGGTGCTTATTGTTCCGGGTTGCCCGGGGTTTGGCCGGGATACTGTCCCGTGCCGCGCGGATGAAGGCCAGGACAGTGCGATCAACACCATCCCTCTCCAGAGCCTGGTAGTTGGGCTCCGGGAAGACTTCCGAAAACGTGTGATCGAGGATGGCGCGATCCTCAATCGCGCTCAGACGGATGCGGTACCGGCTCCACCGATCCTTGGCCGCGCCATCAATTTTTTCGCCAAAATCCTCGATCATCACCCACCCCATTCTTTGCGTTTCACTTCTGAGATGCTAACGTGAATATGCGAAAAACTGATTAGATAATTGATGACCGTGACAGCAGCGCCCTTGAAAGGCGTCCCCGCCGGCTTTGAAGACCTTCCCGCCCTGCTGGAGGAGCTCGAGGAGCATTTCGAGTATGACTACAACAACCTCTCAGGCACGACCGGCCTTACCGGGGATGAGACCGCTGAAGACATTGCGCAGATGGAGCCCGGCACGGATCGCGAGGTTTGGGAATTGCGCAAGCTGGCGGATTTCCGGAAGCGCATTGCTCAGCTGCAAGCAGCGATGCGCTGACCAGGGCATGCGAATTCTCGTTCGCTGCTGCTAAGAATATCCGGAACATAATGGGAGTTGCCGCATGCAGTGGGTACACACAGGGGACATCAAACCTGAGAACGGGGCCGCCTATGTGCGGAACCCGGAAATTGATGAGGGCGGGGATTTTTCTGCGGAAATCATCGAATGCATCCCGGAAACCAATGTTGGCGGTGACGAAAAGCGGCACCTCCTGCGCCAGGGCACCGTCTTCCTGCCCCGGAAGAGCTTCAAGGACGCCCTGGCTACCGTCGGCGCGCGCATCGACGGCGACTACATCGTTCGTCCGGGACACCATGGCCCAGATGAGCGTTTCGCAGCTGACAGCGCCGAGGGCCTGCTGGAACTTTTCCATGCCGCGCATGCTTACGGCAGCGTCGAGGCTGAAATCGAAGCCGTGGTCCAGATCGGCGCGGATCAGGACTACGACCAGGATCGCAAATTCACGGGCGAACGCTGCATCTTCTATCACGGCAGCGCCCTGGAATCGATTATCGAGCAGGTAATGGACGGGTTTGATTATCCGCATGGCAAGCCGAAGGCGCGGCTGCTGGAAGTCGAGGAAGCGCTTGAGGAAGGCATGTCGCCATGAACGATGCGTGCCAGCGGCGTGAAGAGATCATGCGCCCCTTCCGGATGCGTTACCGCGGCGCATTCACCCACGAAAGCGGTGGGAGCCTGGATCTTGCCGAGGCCGGCAAGGGCGATACCGGCGCGGGCCAGGTGCAGCAGCTGGTGAATGCTCTGAACCGGGTTCGGGTTCCGGGATGGAGCCTGGCAGGCTTTTCCGGAGAAATTGCTGAGCCGGTGCTGCCAGAACCGGAAGACATGACCGCCGAGGAATACCATCGCCGCATTGATGCTGCGATCAACGTATTGCGGGAAGCCGGGGTGGAACAGCCCAATCAGGTATATGGCCTCCCCGCGGGATGGACCCGTGTCATTGAGCGCGCCTGCGGGGGGATCGCGGCCCGGCTGTCCTTGGAGGAGGATGCGCATGTGTGCATCTCCCAAACCAAGGAGAAATTCGGAACCCTGCGCTTTTACGTGTCCGCCTCGGGACCGGATGACTTCATCGATGATATTCACGCCATTGCAGCATGGGCGGAGACGGCCTCAGAAAACAGATGCTGTGCCACCGGGCGTCCCGGCGAGATTACGGGGCAGGGCTGGCTTCTGACCTTGTGCGCCGAAATGGAGGCGCTCCGCCGTGATAACCCGGCAGCTTTCCGTGACATGGTGTATCCGCCAGAGCCCGCTGAGCCGTCCAGCGGAGATCTCGCCGCACCCGGCGCATGAGCGCAAAATGAAGGGATGTGGAAAAAATTTTTCACATCATCTTGTGTGCGCGCCGAAGGCGGCCTAATTTCTGGCAAAGAGCAAAACACGGACCAGGAGCCTCATATGATCCGCCACGCCATTTGCGCAATTGCGTTCTCCATCGGCCTGACAGCCGCGGCACAGGCCGACGAGCTGCGCTTTCATGGCGCTCTGGCGCAGGATGGCGTTCGGGAACGGGTGACTGAGCTTTTGGGCGAGCAGCCCGCTTGGGTTGATTTTGTGCTCGAAAGGGGCGGCGTTGAAGGCAAGCCCATCACACTGACCCTGAAGGATCAGTCCTACGAGTATTACGAGACCTGCCGGCCGCATGAGTGCGCCATGAAGCGGATCGGGATGATGATCGGGGAAGATGGCGTGGTCTATGTCCGCCTGTTCGGCACAAAGACGGATGACCAGGTGTTCGGCGAGCCTCCGGCCGAGATCGAGAAAGTGCTGCGCGCTCAGGGTTGAGAGCAGGCAGATAGAACAAAAAAGGGCTCCGTGCATGCTGCCGGAGCCCTTTTCTATTGCTTCCCAGCGCTATCGGCCGAAGCGGGCTACTGCCTCGGCATATTCCTCTGAAGAGAGGCTGCCGCTTCTATCCAGATCTGCGGCCTGGAAGATCATCGGAAGATCCTGGGCGATCTCATCGTAGTCCAGCTGATTGTCACCATCGGTGTCCAGCAGCTCGATGTAGTCCGCCGCCTGCCGCTCATTCATATGCGCGGCAGCACGGGACAGCTCCTTGGGATCGAGCTTACCGCTCCTGTTGAAATCCGCTTCGAGCGTTCTTGTGTCCATGAAATGCCGCGCTTCGGCCAGGGTCAGCGCCCCGTCCCGATTGCGATCGAGGCTTGCAAAGTCCGGGATGCCTTCAGCTGCCACCCAAACGGGGCAAACTGCCAGCGCGGCGGCGAAGAGCGCGATCCTCTTTTTAAACGTCATGAGACCTCCACAGTTCAATTCAGATAGGCCGGATTACGCGGCCGCTAGGCGGCCTGGAAACCGATCTTGCGGCCGCCGCCGAAGTCCACGGCCTCCTTTTCCAGCATCCGGACCATTTCAGCGGGGCTTTCGATGCCCATCATCTCGCAGCGCGCCTTCACCAGGCCGAAATGGGCCGGCGTGAGGCCGGAGAGGCTCGCAATCGCGTCCGGCGCCGGCAGCCCCAGATAATGGGTGAAACAGGCAGCCGCCTTCTCGCCGGGCAAGGTCTTGAATTCCACATGGAAGAGGAACCGGCGCATTGCCGCCTTGTCCATCCGGTCGCGCAGGTTGGTGCATCCAAAGACCGGCGCATCATGATCTTCCAGCGCTTTCAGGAACTCATTGACCTGACTGGTTTCCCAGCTTCGGCCATGATCAGAGCGATCGCTCAGCAGACTGTCGATCTCGTCGAAGACCAGCGCAGCCCGTTCATCCCGGGCCTCTTCAAAGGCCGATCGGATCAATTTTTCGCTTTCCCCCACATAAGCCCCCAGGAGATCCGACCCCCGTTTCTCGATCACCTTCACTCCCATTGCATCAGCAATATGCCGCGCCCCGGCACTTTTGCCGGTTCCCGCGGCTCCGAAGAACAGGAAGCTCGCTCTGATCGCGCCGCGCCCGCGCAGCTTTTCAACGAAACCCGCAAGCGGGATGTCGGTCTCGGAAAACTCCGGACGGTAGATATCTTGCGCGGCTCTGCGCGGGGATTTCAGGCGGCGGCCGGTCAGAGCGCTATTGAGGTTGAGGTAGGCTCTCTCAAGATCCCGGGCACCTCCGCCAGCCAGGCTGGCGGCCTTTACGGCGGACCTGGCCACTGCCGGGACAACATCAGCAACCCCCTGCATGCGGGCGATGTCGCCATCTTCAACTTCAATAGCCGCTTCGCAAGCCAGGCTTTTCAGGATGCTGCGCTGGATCTGCACAGGCGGAACAGGGACCTCCAGAACCAGCATCATCCGCCGGAGCAAATAGTCCGGGATCATGTCGAGGTCATTGGCAACGAAGACCGTCGGCACCTTGGCATCATCCAGAAACCGGTTCAGAACAATCTTGCTGCCCTCACCGGTCCGGCGCACGGTGAGATCCTCCATTTCATCGAAGACGCATGCCGCATCCGGATCATTCTCCAGCAATGCATGCGCCATGAGCAGATCGCCAATCCGCGCTTCCCGGTCGAGATCCGCGCCATCCTCCTCCTCGGCGACAGCAAAGGCCTGATAGCCCGCCTCCGCAAGAATGATGCGGCTCAACTCGGTCTTGCCCGTGCCCGGAGGCCCATAGAGAAGGATGGAGACGTTCCGCGTACCAGCCGCCTTTGCGCCCTTCAGGGCGCGGATGCAAAGATCGGCATCCGCTTGCAGATGAGGGGCATTACTCAGGGAGATGCTCGCCGCCTGCGCTTTGGGCAGAAGCCCCGCGCGAAGCTCTTCAGGCTCCAAGTCCTCACTGCCCATATGGATGCGAATGGGCGGCCGCAGCTCAAATTGATCAGTAAACCCGGAATAATCCGGGTCCAGGATCAGCACCCCACGCCGCACGCTCAGACTGCGGCCGTTGAGAAGCTCCTTTACGCTACTGCGGTCTGCATCGATGAAAGCGCATAGCGCCGCTTCCCGGATGCTGACATCAGACGTCAGGTTGTTGACCACCTTAGCGATGGGGCTCATCTCTGTTGCGGCATGAAGGATATAGAGCATGCGCGCCTCATAGTCGCGCAACCCGAAAACATCCGCGATCACATCCGCATTCGCCAGGCTGCGCCGCTTGAATTCGCTTTCCGGCATCTGCGCGAGCATATCCAAAAGCCGGGTACGGACCTCGGTCAGGAAGAGGATCTCATCCCGGCTGCTGCGCCGATCCCGTGAGCTGCCCTTCCTCTTGGGGTTTTCTTCCTGGCCACCCCAGAATTCAGTGGCGTCTTCAGCAAGCTCGGAGAGCGCATCGCTGAGGAAACCGCCGCGGAAGTACACGTCAATGTTCTGGATTCCATTCGCAATGACTTCCCGTGCCGTTGCATTGAGCATGCAGCGATCCAAAATGCGGCAAGCCAGGTCGATATAGGTATCCAGCCCGCCCTCAGGCGCCGCACGGTCGAGATCAGCGATCACCGCCTCGAGCCCAGCTGCCGCTTCGGGCGCGGCTCCTGCGTCCATGGCAAGCGCCAGCTTTCGGTTGTGGTCATTCATGCGCAATCCAATTTCGAGCAATACATTTCCCTCATACTAGAACTGCAGACGGTGAATGGAAATCAGTTTTTCGCATTTTCGATTGCCGCCTATGCGAAAAAGTATTACAACAGCTGAGCAATGTGCTGCGGAATTCCCATTTTGGTTTTTCAGTCGTTGCTCATAGGCTCCACCATGAACGAAGAACCGAGGAGAGATCCATGTCCATCGACCTGAAGAAGGCCCTTAACGAGAAAGGCCTGAATGCCACCTACGAAGGCAACCCCGCCAAACTTCTGCCCATCAGCGAGAACGTTCTGAGCGAATACAAGAGCGCCGCTGATGCGAAAACCGGAAAGCACCTCGTTGCCGGCGATATGATCGTCACCTGGCGCGGCGAGAACGGCGGCTTCCGTGGCGAAGTGCTGGACCCGATGGCAGACAATGATCTGAAGATCATGATCCGCAAGAGCGACGGCGAAGATATGGCCGTGCCCGCCGGCGACATGGGGGACGCCATCGTCCGCCTCTCCGCGCTGGTCAAGGATGACAAGCAGAACCGCGCTGAACTGGCTGAGACCAACCGTGCCGCCGAAAAGGCGCACCGTGCGGCCGTCGCGCGCAACGAAATTGATGAAGATGAACAGTTCACGCCCGTGAAGCCGCGCTTCGCCGACGGCGCCTTCGCCAAGCTGCCCGACCTGGTGGACTGCATGAAGTCCCGCCTGAGTGTCGAATATGGCAACGAATTTACCGGCGCGGCAGGCAAATCCCTGGCGGCCCTGAACGAGCTCAAGGTTGGCGATGCGACCCGCCACAACCTGACTGATGCTGAGCTGGCCAAGGCCAAGGAAGCTCACGCCCTGCGCGCGGAAATCGCGAAGCTGGAAGCCAACGCCGCAGAGGCCCCCCAGGCCGAGCGCGAGCATGGCACTGAGCGCGTGGAGGCCGCCCTGGAAGATCTGCGCTATCCCGGCGAGGGCATCAACCAGGCCCAGATGGCCGCCATCATGCCCAACCAGGACCTGATGAACCTGGCATTCCAGCCGTTCACCACTCTGCCGCCGCATGAAATCCAGGCCCGCCGCCTTGGCCCGCGTGACGCCAACACCGTGCTGCAGGACCTGCGCCGTTTCGAAGACAAGGAATGGGGCACCTCCGCGGTGGAGAAATGCCGCAAGCTGCTGAAGAGCCGCATGCCGGGTTACGACTTCTCCGCCAAGGTCTTCAGCCGCGATGGCGCTGATATGCTGATGGTGGCAGACCAGGCTGGTGCGGTTCTCTATGCCTGGGACAGCGAAACCCGCGTGAACGACTTCGATACCGCGCCGGAGCTCGTGTCCTTCTCGGAAGCCGACGTTCCGAGCGACGAAGAGCTGGAAGCACTGCGCGCGCAGCTGCGCGACATGCGCTATGACGCCAACGGCGATATCGACTTCGACTTCGATATCGGCGGCGATGACGAGGACCCGGTTCTCGAAGGCTAAGCAGCCAACTTGCGAAAATCTAAAGCCCCGCTCACGCGGGGCTTTTTCTTTGCCCGGCTTCGCACGCGGCATTTATCAAGTTGCACAATGCGATTTTATCTGCGATCCTGATCCCAAGAACAGGAGCCACCGAATGAACGACCCGGACATCATCTACCCAATCACCACAGTCGACGTTGTCCTGCTGACCATCTCCTCCGGCCAGCTGTGCGTTCTGCTCCTGAAGCGCGAACAAGATCCTTTCAAAGGATCCTGGGCTTTACCCGGAGGCTGGGTCCGGACCAACGAGGATGAGACCGTCGAGGCCGCCGCGCACCGCGTGCTGCGCGATAAGGTCGGCATGCCGCCCTATCACCTGGAACAGCTCGGAGTGTTCTCCGGCGCCTCCAGGGACCCCAGAGGCTGGTCGCTGTCGGTCTCCCATCTCGCACTCGTGCCGCATGAGGAGCTCGAAGATCTGGACCAGGCGCATGTGTCCCTGTTTCCGGTTGAGGAAGCTCTGAAGGCGGCCGCCGCATTCCGGCATGATGAGATCATCGCTGCGGCCCTTCAGAGGCTGCGAGGGAAGGGGGCATACTCCTCTCTTCCGGCCAGCTTGCTGCAGGATGGCTTCTCGCTCGCACAGCTGCATCAGGTCTACGAGATCATCTCCGGTGAGGAAATCAACTCCGCTTCGTTCCGGCGCAAAGTTCTGGATCTCGGCTTCATCGAGGAAACCGGCGAGTCCCGGATCATGCCAGGCCATAAGAAGCCATCGGTGCTCTACCGGGTCACAGACCGGGCGCGCACCTTTCACCGCACACTCACCCAGGTCTGAATCTGAAAGATGCTCGCCTAAAAAACAGGCAATGCTTCCAACTGGATGCCAGAATGCGAGGTATCCTGGTGCATTTGGTCATTAACATGACAACAAGAATTTAACTAACTGATCAAGCTTCTTGATGGTGCTCCTGTTTGATCGTAAGGAGGACCTCAATCAATGGCGAAATCACACTCATGTTGTTCCCGGAAAATTATCCCGCAAGCCCAGACGATCTGATTTTTTTCGAGCTGGCTCCACTTACGGCGCCGCTCTATTCCATCGGGTATCCGCCATATGCAAACCAGGAGACGCTCCGCGCTCATGGTGTCACATCGATCGAGATTACACCGGTTCTATACGAGCGGCGCACTCCGGAGTGGTATGACGGGGCTACAGATGAAGACCCGGTTCATGAAATTCTTCTATTCTTTGATCCGGATGAGTTCCCCGTTAAGGACTACGGCCTGATCTTCGGGGACAAGGGGCTGGAGGCGCTGATGGCCAGACACATGGGCCGAATTTTCCCGCAGAAAAGATTTGGCCAGCCTGAATACTCCAGCCTCAACGAGCAAGGCGATGATTTTGTGTCCATGCGCTATCCAATCGGTGGCGGCCGCGGCTTCAGCAGGGAAATCCGAAAGGATCCGGATTTCTTCAAGGTCCTGAACGATCATCCTCAGGTCAGCTCAATCACCCTGGTTAATCCGCTGACGGCAGAACGCTACCGCCAGGCCATGGAGCCGCGGCGCCCTGATGGCGCCCGCCCCGCGCCGCCGCAAGGGCTCTACGCAGGAATGTGGATAACCTGGGGCGGAAGCCGATAAACAGCTTCCAGCCCCCTGCCGGCCGGTTGCCGCTGAATTTGCGAAATTGCATATTGGTCGCAAGTCAGCCAGCCGAAGGCAGGAGGTATCCGAAACAATGGACGGTGAGGTCATTCACCTGCCTCGGGAGATAAGGGAGCGTCCTGCAGGCGCCAGCCCGGCTCCCGCCCTCAGCAGCCGCACTCTGCAGCTCGATGGAACGGTTTCCGGGAACTGGCACCGGATCCGCTTCAGCCCGCAGCTTCGGCTGCGGTTCGGATTGAGCCGAACAGTGCGGAAAATCCATTCCGGTGCGATTTCTTCGCCCGTCACTTGGTTTGCCCAAACGGATGGGTCAGGGCATACGGCGGCGCTGGCTGCGCATTGGCAGGAACCTGCATTTCTGGACATTGATCAGCTGCAATTCGCACTCCGGGAAGAGAGCGGCAAGCTGGCCTCCGATATGGCGCTCAGCGACCAGGTCATCGTGTTTCCGCTCAATGGCGAGCAGGAACTGTCTGAAGAGGATGCCCTGCCATTGATGCGTCACCTGAAGACCATCCTGGTCGGCCAGGAACTGCACCTGCAGCCGATACCGGAAATTGAGCTTCATCTTGCATCAGGTGAAGCTGCATAGCCTGACACAAGACGCTCATGCGCAGGTCCGGCGCTCTCAGATAGCAAAATGCTGGAAAGCGGATCTTCGATGATGTCGAAGGCCCTGCTCCCAGGGCGGAAGCGGGATGGCTCCGCTTTCGCATGTGGCGAATGCGCAAAGATGCGGCGGTATCCGCGTCTGAGCTTTTACCGAGCCAGAACACAGAATGCCATTTCCGCCTGGTCCGGATACCTGAATGTTTCAAAGAGGATCCGTCCGGGCTGCCCAATGCGCCCCCACTCCCGCATGAGCTGGGGTTCACCAAACAGGCTCCGCAAAATCCTGAGACGATAGAACCGTCGTTCTTTTCTCTCAGGGTTCACCCGGTACAAGAGCATGTCGCTTGGAAAATCCATGGTTGAATCATGGAATGCGGAACTCTCCCCCGTCAAGCTGAGAATTCTGCATCCATGCCTTCAGAGCCTGACAGCCCGGTGGGCATCGGAGTATGCCCCGGACCGATCTGATGATCTGCACGGTATTCCATATCCAGATCGCGCTCCCAGGTCTCCGGGTCCCCGTAGAGCGCCTGCGCCGCGGCGTATCCTTCTTCATCATCGAGATCCACCCATCCGGATCCTTCCCCGGAGTAGAAGCGGCGCACCCAAAGATCCAGAATCCATTTCCGGTCTATGACCGCAAAATCATGGCGCTCGCGAAGCTCCCCCATGACCGTTGCAGCCGGGTTTTCAAAGCACCAGAACCCGTAAATCCTGACCCGGTCCCCCAGCAGCTTCCGGGCCTGGACCGCCCATGCAAGCGGATCGGCCGCGTCACTCCCATCGCGGAACGCACCAATCCCGAGGGAGCCAGCCTCCAGCTGCCCCGCCAGCAGTTCTTCGAGCTGCCCAACATCGCAATCACGACCGGTCAGCATGGTGCGGCAATCTCCGGATTTCGTTCTTCGGGAGAATATACAGATTGCCGGAAAAACCCAAATTTCTTTCCTTGTGTGATTTTTTCGCATCTCCCTCATAAAATCTGAGGGAAAGGAAAATGCTATGAGCATCCATAATCCGGATCCCTTCGACGACATCACATCGCTGCCTGTGGCGGATCGCGGCCCCTGGCTAGCGACATCGACCGGCGGCATGTGGTCTATCAAGCATCCATCGCCGCGCGATGTGTCCATTCGCGATATCGGCGCCGGGCTGTCACGATGCTGCAGGTACAATGGCCAGCTGGTCGAGGAGTGCGATTTCCTTTCCGTTTCCGAGCACTCCGTTCTTATGACGCAATGGGCCATCGAGAACGGCCTGATCGTGATGCGGGAGGATGCGCTTGCCCTGCTGCTGCACGACGCCTCGGAAGCCTACTTCGGGGATATGGCAACACCTCTCAAGGAGCTGATGCCGGCATTCCGCACTTATGAGGACCGCTCCCAGGCGGTGATCATTGAAGCCTTCGGGCTGTCCCCGAAGAATGTGGACATTCAGAAAATCCAGATAAAGCTGATCGACCGCAGGATCCGGCTGGACGAGCGCGACGCGGCGATCTGCGAACCGGCCCGCAGTGCGGGCAAGGATCTGATCTGGAAAGAGGACCCTGCGCTGACCGAGCTGGGCGTCCGTATCCGGGGCCTGAATGCCCGTCAGGCGCGGCAGGAATTCTTCGAGATGTTCCTGCATTGCGTTGAACATCTTCCTGCGCGGGATCCAGGGATCTCACAGCTGCTCGAGCGGCACGCCGACCAGGCGCGCGCACACCTCGATCTCATGGAAAAGCGAAAACCCGCATTTGATTACCCCGGCATGTGAAGGAGATGGAAATGGTATTCCCGGCGACTGACCCTTTCGACACTATCGATCAGCAAACATTGCGCCATGTGAGCCTGAAGGTCTTGCAAAGGGTCAATGGCTTGCGCACCGGCTTCCTTCGCACCACGGACAACCGGCCGCATCTGTCCGCCTTGTCCGACGCCGAGCGCAGGCTCGCCTTTGGCGTGCAGCTCACCGCGGCGCGCACCCTGGCCATGGCGGGTGTGCTGCCGGATGCGGATCCCGCCGTGTTTCTGGCTTCGCTCTCCAGGTCTGCCGGCGCTGAGCAGCGCGGAATCTTCGGCCGGATGTTCAGGGGGCAAAAGCAGGCGGATCAGGCCGGGCTGATGGAGCGCATGATGCCGATCCTTGCCGCCTGGCCAGCCTTTGACGCCGATGCATTCTGCGAGGGCTCACCACAGCCCGATGAGTTCATGGCTGAGTTCACAATTGATTTTCCCGGACTTCGGGAGATGGCATATGAGGTCAGCAAGCCAAAGCAGGTCCTTTTGCAGCTGGAGAGCCACTTGGCTACCCTCACGCCCATCTACAGGGATTTCGAGGGGGCGCTCTTCTCCGGCATCGATAGGGACGCGCTCTCGGCCTTCATTTCGAGGTCCGCCGAGGCGGCCCCGGAACCTCAACCGGTGATGTGAAAAATGCTGAGCATCCGTGAGTATTCCGAAGCCGAATGCGCTGTCTTCCATCGCGTCCGCGATACGTTCGGCCCCTTCTCCAACATGGCCTCAGGCTATGGATTTCAGATCGGTGATGTTGCGGTTTTGTCGAGCGAGCATCACTACCAGGCCATGCGCTTTCCGCACCGTCCTGACATTCAAGAGCAGATCCTGGCGGTGAAGTCTCCCATCAAGGCCAAGCGGAAAGCCTACGAGTTCATCTCGCAGACCCGGGAGGACTGGCATCGGGTCAACATCCCCATCATGCGGCATTGCATTCAGTTGCGGCACGCCTTCAATGCGGTTCGCCTGCAGCCGCTTTATGACCAAAGCGCAGACATGCCCATCGTGGAGAAATCGCTGCGTGATGATTTCTGGGGCGCGAAGCCAATTGGCTCCGGACGGCTGCGCGGTGTGAATGCCCTTGGGCGGCTTCACATGGGGCATCGCCTGGAATTGCGAAATGACCCTGATTTCTGCGTTCTGACTGTTGCTCCTCCCGAGATCCCGGACTACAGGCTCCTTGACCGGAAAATCGAAGTGGTGGATGTTCCTCGCATCAATTCGGCTAAAGGCTGGCAGACATCGCTTGACCTCTGAAAAGGAGAAAAATTCGGATATGCTGCAAGTGGACGGTCCGATTTTCGGAGAAGCATCAGCTGCACAGTATGAGAAAAGGTGCCTCCAACTTCTTGAGGACAGACCCCGCGATGCCCATGGCGAGGCCCTCCGCATGGCGCTTGCCCTTGGATCCGCTCGCGTTCAGGGTATAACGGAAGCATTGGGCGACCCTTTCACCCATGTCTCCCGGGCACAGCACTTGCTCACAGAGCTGACCGACCGCCTCCAGGCGGCCGATGCGATCACATCGGAGGATTGGCGCCACTTCTACCATGACGGTGTGAAGGCGGTTCAGGAGGGCAGGGGCGCTAACCTGCCGCTGCTGACCTCCTCGCTGATCAATCTCCATCGCTACACCTTGGAGGAGGCGGAAACGCTAACCTTGTACCTCGTGGCGGCAGGCGCCAAAGACGCGCTGGCTGAGACCATCGCTTCAGCGACCGTAACGGCCGGCACGGTTGCCTGCCTCTGCGGGCGCTTTTCCCAATGGGCTTCTGCGCTGGCGCGCCACAACATGAAACCTCTGCGGGCTCTCCCGGAAGCTTCAGCGGAAGCTTGCCGTGGATTTCAGGCGGCAACGTTGAAGCGATTTTCCAAAATCCGGAATTTGGATGACATTGAAAGCGCCCAGGAAGAGCAGCGCGCGCAACGTATCGCCCTTCACAGACTCCTTCTGGAAAATGACAATGAAAATCGAATACTTGTAAGTTAGATGTTCACTTTTTCGCTTACTATTGTTTTTCTATTTTTAGAACGGGGGCTATCATTGTCGCACTGTCCACCAAGGATTCATCATGACGGAGCAAATCAGGAAACAAGACGCACACTGTGAGCCCGGAAAGAACCGGAACGGTGCGATCAAGAGCCGGATGGATCTCGCAGAAGGGGATTTGATCATCTACCCATTCCTTTGGTCATGGCAAAGCGCCCGCGGTCATACGCGGTCCGACAAGCTGAGGCCATGCGTTGTTCTGATGCGCGAAGAGACCGAGGATGGGCCGGCCGTCCTTCTCCTGCCGATCACCACCAAAACGGCACGCGAGCATGACAACCGGATGCCGGTTCCGATCGAGGAATGCATGCGCGTAGGGATGGACCCCAGCCGCCAGGCGTCTATTGGCATGAATGATTACAATCTCGATTACATCGAGACGTCGACCTGCCTGCGCCACAACGTGCCGATCAGGTCCTTCAGCCCCATGTTCATGCATGACCTCATCGGTGAGTTCAGGGAGGTTCTGGCGAGCCGCAAGGCGCAGCAGATCATCCGGATTCCGTCGAAGACCGAAGAGCTGAGCTACTGACCATCACGTGAGCCAAGCCTTGCGCAGGGGCATGGTATCGCGGATGTGCAGGGGCAGCCGGTCATAGCAATCGACGAACTCATCCATAACGTCAGCGGCCGACCACATGCGGACCTCATACCAGAGCTGTTCGCTGCGCGCGGCGACCTGACGGGTAAAGCCGCCCCAGCTGACCAGGAGCCCCTGCTGCGCCTTTGCCGCACGCATAGCGCCCTCAAGGCGCTGCAGGGTTTCATGCCCGGCCGTCTGATCTCCGGATTTGACCTGGACAATCAGGCGGCTGTCACCTCCCAGGTCGCCTTTCCCTGCATAGATGTCCACGCCGCCATCCGGCCCGGGCGGCGAGACCCGAACCTGATACCCGCGCACTTTCAGAATTTCGCCGATGAGATCGGCCAGGGCGTGCCCGCTGAACACCACACCCATGCGGGACATGACCCTCTGGCGCAGTAGGCTCTCCAGCTCATCCGGGTCATCCGGCAGAAGCCCTCCAGCCCCTTCCGGGCCAGGATCTGCGTTCCCGCCCAGAACCGCCTCAATGCGCCTGGCCGCGTCATTGCGCGCAATTTCACAGACCTTCTGCTTTGCGCCCAGCGAGTAAAGAAGGTCATGCATCAGCTGATTTCTGGGAACATCCTTGCGCAGCCATTGAACCATACGGCCCGGCCTGCCGTCCCGGTCAACTCCGGTGTCGCCGCGGAAGACGCCCACTGCCAGCCGTCCGCTGGTGCGCAGCGGGGAGATTGCAAGGTCCCCGGCCTGGATGTCATGCAACAGGAGATGGAGCTGCCGCGCCGAGGCTTCTTGCCGCCGCAGGCTCTCGCCAGGATTTGCCTCAGCGACCTCTTCGAGGATATCGGCAAATTCGAGATGATCAGACAGGTCTGCGCGCACGCCCGCGTCAAAAACAACAAGCCCGGTCTCAAGCGCCTGAGCTTCCGCCGCAGCTGTCCTGTCAAGCCTGACCATCCAGACGCGGCGCAATTTTGAAAGACCTGTAGCCGCGGATTTCTCCAGCTGCGCCATGCCACTCTCCATCGGGAGCCTGGCCCCCTTGATGCAATCAATTAGTGCCTCTGGAAAAATGACCCGGACACTGTCCGGGTCAGTTGGGGATTAGGAGGCAGTCTGCCTGGGCAGATGAGGCTAGAATATTTGCGAAAAACATTACTGTAAAGACGTCCGGCGCAATTTGCGAAAAATAAAACTCCACCGCGCTGTGTTTCTATGCGACTATGGGGGACGATGAAGTATTGAGGTGGACGATGAGTTCCGTGAAATGCGGCTTGTGCAGCAAGTCTTATCCCGTAATTTTCTCGCGGGACAACACGCAAGGCCGCGGCTGTGCGGCCGAAGTGACCGAAGACCTCCTGGTGGGGCACTACGGGTCTGAAGTGGCGGATATGGAGGTTCTGGCGTTTACCGGCAAGCCTCCGGCAAACGGGACGCTTGTCTGCGATAATTGCATTCGCTCCGGACTGGCCTCAGGGAAACTGAAGCGGCTTCCGGACAAGGCGCCTGGCTTTTCTGCAAGGGCTGACAGCAGCGCCATCATTGAGATGTTCGACAAGCTGCAGTAGGGCGGCGGAAGTCGGGCCGCTGCCTGCTCCGAGGGCGGACAGCTCATGTCCGCCTCCTGTAATTCAAGGCACGAAATCCTGATAACTGGGCCCGGCCGATTTGATTGCGCGCTTCATCTTCTCGAGAGCTCTCACCTCGATCTGCCGGATCCGCTCACGGGAAAGACCATACTGCACGCTGAGTTCTTCGAGCGTCGACGGCCGCTCCTCCTGAAGCTTGCGCTGGCGGATCACGTCCCGCTCCCGCTCAGAAAGGCTGAGCAATGCGGTTTCGATGAGGTCGCTGGCAACCTTTCCAGAGTTACTGCTGATCAGCTCAGCTTCAGCGTCAGGCGCCTCATCCTCCAGGAAATCCATCCAATCGCCGCCGCCCCCGTCTTCGCTGGAGGTTTTCAGCGGAACGTTCAGGCTGACGTCGCTGCCGAGAATCCGCGCACCATACGCAATCACAAAATCCTCGGGGACGCCCAGCTTCTCGGCGGCAAGGCGCGAAAGAGCATCGTTGGTCAGCCGCTCGCCGATTTTCTCATGCTTGGCCTCGATCGCTTTCATGACTTTTCTCAGATTAAAGAAAAGCATGCGCAGGCGCCCCGAGCCGCCAATCCGCACGAGGCTGTGCTGCGAGATGATGTAGTCCTGCATCGCAGCGCGGACCCACCAGCGGGCATACGTCGAGAAGCGGAACCCTTTGTCCGGGTTAAACTTGTCGGCCGCCTTCATCATTCCAATGGCGGCTTCGCTTTTCAGGTCCCCCTTCATTGCAATAGCCTTGTCCACGGGCATTTTTCGCAGAAATGCGGAAACTTCGCTGCTCAGGAAGCGATCGAAGGCCAGGACAAGGCGCTGGCGGGCCTCATAATCCTTGTGCTTTTGCCAAGCCAAGGCCAGCCTGGCTTCCTCCTCCTGGCTCAGCAAGCCATCTTTCGGTCCACCACGACCTACAGGCTTAGCTTTACACGCGGCAACCGCATTCATTGATGTCATCGTCAATCCTCTTGGCCGGATCTGCCGGCCCTTGCTCACTTTTTCGCATTTTCCGGCGGTCTCCGCAAGAACGTAAGGGGCCGGGCCTGCGCGATCCCTAGTACAATTCTGTTAGATGAGCAGGCTTTCAGCTGCGATCGGCAGGCGGGCCGCATGCTGCAAGATTAAAGATCCGGAACGCCAACTGCGTCGCATGTCTCCATGCCCGCCTCCGGGAGGCTCATGCGCCGCTCCTTGGGCAGAACTGGCAGGATCATCGTCTCGGGCGTGATCAACAGCCGATACTTTCCGGCCTTGGGAAGTCCGGCAGACACTGAAGCTGACGACAAGAACTCGACGCCATCATCTCCCCCGAATGTGGCCCGCTTCATTCGGATCCATTCCCCAGGAGAGACCAGTCCGGGGTCGCAGCCCTCCGCGTATGCGGTGTGCTGGATTCCTTTGGCGCGCAGATCTTCGATGGGCGCATTGGACATCAGATAAACGCCTTCTCCTCCCACCAGCCACAAACCCGGTTCTATCCGGCTCGGGTCGATATCATCGGCGCTCACACTCAAGACCACGCCGAGCGTTTCAAGCTCTTGGCGCAGGAGCCTGATCCGGGACGGATCCAGATCCTGCCGCCAAAGATCCGGGTTCATCATTTGTGACAGGCAAGGCAGCCTTGCGGATGAACGCAGCGAGGCGCTCAGGAGCGCGGCAACATGTTCAGCTTCGAAAATCAGGTCCATCGGATCCTCCAATTTTCAGGCAGTGTTCCAGCATGCGGCGAAAATGCGAAGCGCGGCAAACAACGGACATCAGCTTCCATTCCCGGTCCCGGCGCGCAGCTTCTCGTCCTTGCATTTCGGAGCCTCATTTGCGATTGGCTCGGTCAATTCATCCACAGGGGGATCAAATGGCTCAAACCGGGCTCCAGACACTCATAGACAGCCATTTCCCCTCCCTGAATGAGAGGGAGGCCGCAACGGAGCTTCACAAGCTCATGAAGCCTCTGCCGGGCAACACCACAAGTGTTGAGAGGATCGAGCGGCACCTTGCCGGCGAGCTGCCTCTTCCGGCTCCATTGGGCATTCATCTGGGCATGCTGATAGGGGAATACCCCAAGCCCCTTCTGGGGATGATGGGGATCGGGCCGAAATGGCAGAGCGGGGCTCGCGCAATCCTGACCGACATCAGCAATGTGAAGGGGGAGCTGACCGAAAGCCCTGTGGCCTGGCTTGCCAAAATCATGGAGAGCGAAGGCGTTCCCAGCAACAGAAATAAGATCGCAGGATTGTTCTCAGGCGACAACCCGCCGCGGGCAGAGACCTGTCGGGTCCTGGCCAAACACCTGCCGACCTTCAAGGGCTATCTGCACCAAAGGCAATTCCGGAAAGACACCCGCGCATCCCGTGGGAAGGCAGCGTTCGACGGCTCCATGCAGTTGACCGACACCCCCCAGGCAAAAGATCTGGCTCCGATTTGCGGCCCAATTCGAGGAAAGCGTTTCATCATGAACCTGGCGGACGCACTGCAAGGAGCGCCAGGTGAGCCCGCAACGCCCACTTCCCTGGCCTCAGCAATGAGGAACCCGGAGAAGATGAGATGGACACTCGTGGTGCAAATCTCCTGGTTGCTGGGCTCCACACCGGATTGGGCTATTCCAGAGAAAGTCGCGGGCCGACACCGCAGGCTCGCGATGAGGCTGATCAAAACACTACTCGATACAGAAGGCCTCCCATACGGAACCGGCTTGTACGAATGGTTGAAGCCCCGGCTGCAGGAGCAGGGTATAAAGGCCTCAGATCACGCTCTCGGAAAATGGTTCAAAGGGCTTTTGCGCCCCAACACCTCCAGCCTTAACGCCATATTGCGGGCGCTGGATGCTGATCAGGAAACGCGCAGCGCTATCATCAATATGCGCGGCCTCCAAAGGGCCGACCCCCCTCCCAAACCCAGAAAGCGCAGCGCATTGACGAACCTTAGAAAGCCTGAGGAATTCAGCGGCATTTTGGAAAGCATTTTGATTCCGCAAGCCGACCCCGGCATCAGTAAGCGCATCAAGCGGGCCGCTGTGGAACGGCTCCAGCTAGAGGGACCGGGGAGAGCCGCTCTAGCAAAGACCTTGAGGGACAAACTTGCATCCGACGCCAAGCTGAACGTCCCCCTCGAGCTGGTCAAGAAGTGGATGGACGGCACCTCCGGCATCAGCGAACTTGAAGTGGACGCGATCGCCGCGAGCCTATCCATAAGCACACCTGCTCTAATCGCCGGCGCACGAAAGTACATCAACAAGGTGCCAAGAGGGAATGACATCAAAGTCATCGCCCAGAAACTCAATGCTTACACGAACACGAGCCTGCAGCTCTATCCGCTCCTGATTGCGCGCTCCTGCAAACCTGCGTTCGAGGACCGCCTCAAGATGCTGCTCTATGTTCGGGGCGTAATCCAAAGCCCAACCGCCTCCCGCGGGGAGGTGGCAGAGGCTCTCAAGTACCTGATGGGCTTCCAATACAGGCTGGACCGCAATTCTTCTGAACCGATTGACCCGTCGGAGATCCGCGATCTCGTCCTGCTCGAGTCCAGATGCGGCTCGGAGCGCGGCTGGCTTGAGGACGGCATCCTCACGCGCCAGTCAATCGTGCAATTCAACTTGGACCGCCTGGGGCAAATCTAGCTGACCTGGTCCGGCCGCTCGCATCTGGCGGCCGCGGAAAGGGATCAGGGCTGAACGCGAAAATATTTTCACATTATCGCTTCGATCCTCTACGTTGAGTTTGCGAAAATCGGAGTGAGTCATGGAAAGCAAAAGCGTCAAGCTGTACAAAACCGAGGGCAGTTCGGACAAGGTCTACAACGTTGACCTCTTCGAAAAGGATGGAGCATGGGCGGTCCACGCCCATAACGGGCGCCGCGGCAAACCTCTCAAGCTCCAAAACAAGGGAGAAGGCCTGCCGTATGAGGCGGCCTTGCCCATCTACGAAAAACTCGTGAAAAGCAAAATCAAAGGCGGTTACACAGAACATGAAGACGGGGTGAGCTTCTCTTCCAGCGAGTTCGCCGGCGAAAAGACGGACTTCCAGGCGCAGCTTTCAAATGAAATTTCGCTCGAAGACGCACTGGAGCTCGGCGACGAGTGGCTCGTCCAGGAAAAGCACGACGGGGAACGCCGCGGGGCTAGCTGTGATGCCGGATCTGCAGTCTATTCGAACCGCAGCGGCATTGCTGTTGGCGTTCAGTCCCCCATTGATGACGCCTTCAAGGCTCTGCATGAAGCACTGGGTTTCCCGATCGCTGTTGATGCGGAAGATCTTGGGTCGAAACTGGTCATCTTCGATATCAAGCGCCACCCGGACCTGCCGCCTCAAGCAACATTCAGCCAGCGCGCCGCCCTTCTGGAGAGTCTCAAGGAGCAAATCGCGGCGGCCGGGCTGGACGAAATGCTTCAGGTGGAAATTCCGGTCCCGGCGCGCGAGTTCTTCGCGATGCATCTCCCGGAATTGCAGGAGCGCAAGGCTGAAGGCTTCATCCTGCGCCACCGCGACAGCCTCGATACCCCGGGCAAGCCCAGTTCCGGCGGGCAAGTGCTGAAGGTCAAATTCTGGAAGGACGTGACCTGCCGCGTGGGAGACTCGCGGCCGGGCAAGCGCTCGGTCGGGCTTGAGCTGCTGGATGACGACAGCAACTGGACGGCTGTAGGGAACGTGACGATCCCCGCGAACGCCGGCATTCCTCCCAAGGGCAGCCTGATCGACGTCAAGTACCTCTACGCCTTCAAAGGCGGCGCGATCTATCAGCCCACATACAAGGGCCTGCGGACTGACATCCCGGAAAGCGACTGCCGGATGGATCGCCTGAGCTATAAACCGGAGCCCGAGGAGCCCGGCTACGCCTCGGCCGGCCTCAGCATGTAAGTCTTCAGCGTCCCGGGCATGCCCGGGGCGCTGCGCCTGATGCATTCAGGCATCTCGCCGCACGGACCGGCAATATGCCGGATCAGGGGCTTCAGCCCCGCATTTCCCGCACCGTGTTAGCGCACTGCGCGTGCGCATTGGGCTTGCCGATGTGATGGGGGTTGAGGACGAGATACCACTCCGGCTCGTATCCGGGTGCCTGGGTCCGGGAATAAGTGCATCCTTCCGGGGACGTCCAGTAGACGCCATTCCCAGGGGCAGGATGATAATCGCCAGAGTAGCCCGCGGGGATCCTGCGGCCGCCATAGGGGTTGTTGGGACTGGTCGCCTTACCGAAGACGTCCGAGATGTCCCCGGAATCTTTCGGTCCAAATGTTTCGGTCGCATACTCAACCAGATCATCCATCCCATCCGGGATGTCCATCTGTTTCGAGGTTGAGCAGGCCGCAATCGCAAAGAGAAGGGCGCTCGCGCTCAGGGCAGTGAATTTCATGATATGTGCTTTCAGAATTTCGGCTTCGGCAAGGATAACCGGAATGCGAAAATCTTAAACATTCCCGAATAACTTATCCACATTTCGAAACCTGCCCTTATGGCGAAAAGAACATCTTGATAAGCGAAAAACTATTTCGTACCCTCCGGGAGCGGATTGAGACAATTCCCCCGGAGGTTGTCCGGGACTGCTTCGGAGGATGAATTGCGGTTTCTGCACACGGCTGACTGGCACTTGGGACACAGCTTGAATGGGTGGGCGCGCGATGGCGAGCACAGGGTGTTCTTTGAACGCCTGGCCCGGATCATCGAGGAAGAGCAGGTTGATGTGCTCCTCGTTTCCGGGGACATCTACGATGGCATCAATCCTTCCGGGGAAAGCCAGAAGATCCTCTTCGATGCACTGGCAGAGTTCCGCAGGCGGCGACCGGACCTCCTGATCATCATGACATCGGGAAACCACGATCCCGCAGGCCGTCTCGAGGCCCCGGAGGCCATTTTGTCCGGGCAGGGCACCAAGGTCATCGGTACGGTCCGCCGCCAGGATGAAGACGTCGACCTGCAGCGCCACATCATCGAGGTGCCGGGCCCGGACGGGGCTCCGGCCGCTGTGGTCATGGCGGTGCCGTTCCTTCGCGCCGCGGATATGCCGGGGCTCTCATTTGCGGACTCCGACCCGGGCCGATCTCCAATTGTTGATGCCGCGCGCAGCCTTCACCGGCAAATGGCCGCGGCTGCCCGCGCCGCTGCCGGGGATCTTCCCATCATCGCGATGGGGCATCTGACGTGCATTGGCGGCGAGGAAAGCGAGGGCGCAGAACGGCGCATCCTGATCGGCGGCGAACACGCGCTGCCGATCGATGTCTTCGATGAAGACATCGCATATGTTGCCTTGGGCCATCTGCACGGCCCCCAATCGCTCGACGGCGGACGGATCCGGTATTCCGGCTCCTGTTTTCCGCTTTCCGCCGCAGAGATCCGTTACCGCCACGGGGTAACCCTGATTGATCTTGCTGATGGCAATGTGGAATGGCGCCATGTCGAAATTCCGCGACCGGCAGAATTCTACCGCCTGCCCGCAACCGGCAACATGTCCCTCGATGAATTCCGGGTCGCACTTGATGCTTTGGACCTTGACCCGGAGACGCCTGCGGATCTGCAGCCCTTTGTCTATGGGACATTGTCGGCGGATGGCCCCGCCTCGGTCATTCTTGCAGAAGCCGAAGCGGTTCTTTCCGGGTATCCGGTACGGACGGCCGGGCTGAAAGTGCAGCGCGATGTTGCAAATGATGCACCTGTTGTGAAGGTTGCCTCCCTTCAGGACACGACTCCTGAGAAGCTCTTCATCGAAGCTTTCCGGAAAATCAATGACACCGACCCCGAGGCGCGGCATCTCGCAGCGTTCCGGGATGCTGCGGCGGAGGTTTGAGCATGCAGATCCTGTCCATCAGCGGGCGCAATCTCGCCAGCCTGGCCGATCAATTCAAGATCGACCTGCGCGATGAACCGCTCCGGTCAGCGGGCCTCTTTGCCATCACTGGCGAGACCGGTGCAGGCAAATCAACCATCCTGGATGCCATGTGCCTGGCGCTGTACGGGGAATGCCCCCGGCTGAGCTCTTCCGGCATCAATGATGACGTGCCCGATGCGTCCGGGGAAACCATCAAGGCCCGCGACCCGCGCGGCGTGCTCCGCCGGGGCGCTGCATCTGGATATGCGGAAGTCGAATTCATTGCCGCGGATGGCGCAGCCTACCGGGCGACATGGGGCATCCGTCGCGCGCGCAACAAAGCCGATGGGCGCCTGCAGAAACCTGAACGCAGCCTGACCCGGCTTTCGGACGGCCAGCTGCTGGCCTCTCAGATCAATGCGGTCAATGACGAAGTGGTGCGCCTGACAGGCCTGCAATACGATGAGTTCCGCCGCAGCGGCCTGCTCGCCCAAGGCGATTTCGACGCCTTCCTGCGTGCCGACACCGCAGATCGTGCCGCCCTTCTGGAAAAGGTCACCGGGACCGGGATCTACCGCGAGATCTCGAAGCGGATCTATGCCCGGGAAGGTGAGGCGCGGGAAGCTTTGGAGAGGCTCAAGGCGCGGCAAGGTGAACACAGCACGCTCTCGGACGAGGAGCGCGAAGCTCTCCGCCTGGAAAGCGGGCAGCTGACCCGGGAGATCGGTAAAGCAGACGCCACTCTCAAAGCGCTTGCTGCCGATCTTCAGAAGTACAAGGATGCCGAGGCTGCCGAGGCCCGGTTGAAAGAGGCCGCCGCAGCTCATAGCGCGGCTCTTCAGGATCAGGAGGCCGCCGCCTCCGAACGCTCCTTCCTGCAGCAGATCGACATCGCATTGCCGATCCGTCCGGCATACGACCGGGCCGTGAACGCCCGGCAGCAGACCAAACAGGCCGCGCTTTCCCTGAGCCAGGCCAATGAGGCGCTGCAAGCCCGGTCAGCTGCCGCCCTGAAGGCGCGCGACGCGGCTCAGGCTTCCGGGCATCAGGCCGCCAAAATGGAGGCAGAATTCAAAGCCTTCGCTCCCCTCTGGGATCAGGCGACTGCCCTCGACAGCAAGATCGCAACAGCTGGCGAGGAGCTGAGCCGCGCGCAAGATGCGCTCCGGGAAGCGGATGAGGCCCTCAGGCTGGCCACCAGGAAAGCAGCGCAGCTGCAAGAATCACGGACATCCCATCAGAACGCTTTGGCATCCGCTGAAGAGGGGCTGGCCAAATTCCCGGGACTGGAAAGACTGGCATCCCGCTGGGATGAGGTGCGCGCGCGGATCGATGCCCGCGCGAAGGTCTCAAAGGACCGCGCCGAGCAGCAGCTCCTGAACGACAAGGCGGGACAGGCAGCCGAAAAGGCACGCAAGGAGATCGAAAAACTCGACGAGGCGGACCGGCAGGCGCGCAACCGCATCACCGAGCTGTCCGGGAAAGATGCCGCTGACAGCCAGCGCCTTCAGGATATCGAGAAGGATGACCCTCAGGACCGGATGGCCCGGCTGACACAGGCTCAGGGCGCGGTGAGCGAACTGCGCAGCCACACGCGCTCTGCGGATCAGGCTCAGGCGCGCCTGAAGGAAGCAGAGGCTTCCCGGGAGGCCGCCGAGGCCGGTTATGCCCAGGCCGAAAAGGACGCTGCGGTTGCCAAAGGCCGCATCAGCGCTGAGGAAGCTGCCATCCGGGCGCTCTCTCAGCCGACCGAGAGGGCGGAAGCGGCCGCCTCCAATGCAGCCGCCCAGCTCCGTGTTCATCTTGAAGATGGGGAACCGTGCCCGGTCTGTGGCTCCCCGGACCACCCCTTGAGCGCAGATGAAGCGCTGGCGGAGCTTGCTTCCGGGATGCGCCGTGAGCTTGAAGGCCATCGCAAGGCGCTCGAAACGGCCTCCAAAGATCTGTCTTCGGCACAATCCCGGCTTGCCGGCTTTGAAGCCCAGAGGGCACATGCCGGCAAGGACGCGGAAAGCTGCCGGGGGACGATTGCCAGCATCCGGTCAGAATTCAGTATCATCCGGGAACGCGAAGCTGTCGCCGGAATTTCCAGCCTCATCCCGGAAGAACCGGTGGGTGCAGGCCCCGCACTGTCGGAAGTCGACGTAAAGCTTCAAGCGCGCGGCCAGGAAATCAGCGCCCTTGTTCGAGAGGCCAGCGCATTGCGTGCTGCACTCGACCAGCGCGCCAAGGAGCGAAACCGGCTCAATTCTGAAATCGAAGAGCGGAGCACTATCCGGGAAGGCCGCAAAGAAGCAGCTGCACTGGCAGATCAGGAAAAGGCCCTCTCAGCGCAGAGGGTCGAAGCCCTGGGCGCACGCCTTAGCGAGATCACTGATGAGATCGCGCCAGCTCTTGCCGCCGCCCGCACCACCCCGGAGGATCTGGACACGGATCCGGATGAAATGATGCGCAAGCTCACCCGCCTGTGCGAATGGTGGACGACCCAAACCGGGATCGTTGAACGGACCAGGGCGGCTTTGACGGATCTTGTTCCGGAAATCTCTTCGGCTGAGAGCGAGAAGGCGGGCGCCGAGGCGGCCCGGAAGCGGGCGGGTGCCACAGTTTCCGAACGCTCGGGTGTCCGGGATGGGCTTGTCCGGGAGCGTTCCGGTCTCTTGGACGGTGAGCCAACCAATACGCACCGGAGCCGGATCAATGCAGCGCGCCTGGATGCAGCCAAACGCAAGGAGGAGGACGATCAGGCTCTGACTTCCGCGTTGGGACAGGAGGCCGCCGCCCGGCAGAAGGCCGAAACGGCGCAGGAAACCGTGTCGGAAGCAGAGGCCGCGCTGACAGCCGCGGAGGCGGCCCTTTCCGGAGAGCTTCGTGATGCTGCGCTATCCCCGGAGACCCTCTCTGAGATCCTCGCTTTGGGCCATGCTGAGGTGAGCGCACTTCGCGCGAAACTTCGCGACACGGATGACCGTGTGACCCGGACGTCATCGGCGCTTCAGGAGCGTAAAGCGGATCACGAGCGCCTTATGGCCGCCGGCCTGCCAGCGATCTCCAAAGAGGATGTTTCGGCCAGAATGGCTGCGGAAGAGAAGGGGCAGACTGAGCGCCGCGCCCGGATCGGCCTGATCCAGGGCCGCCTGGAAACGGATGACCTTGCCAGAACCCGCCTTCAGGGACTGCTGCGCGACATCGAGAAGCAGAAGGCCGAATGCGATACCTGGATCCCGGTGAACGCGGCGGTCGGCTCAAGCAGCGGCAACAAATTCGCCCGCATCGCCCAGCTCGTGACCCTGTCTGTGCTTGTGGAGCGCGCCAACACGCATCTCGCCCTGCTCAAACCCCGTTATGAGCTGATCCAGGGCGGTGAAGACCTCGCGCTGCATGTCATCGATCATGACATGGGGGATGAGATCAGATCGACCCGCTCCCTCTCGGGCGGTGAACGCTTCCTTATCTCCCTCTCCCTGGCTCTGGCTCTGTCGGGCCTGGGGCGGCAGGGCGCAATTGCAGCCACGCTCTTCATCGACGAGGGCTTTGGAAGCCTTGATGCGGACTCTCTCGACATTGCCATCGAGGCGCTTGAAGCGCTGCAAAGCCAGGGCCGCACCATCGGCGTCATTTCTCACGTCGAGGCCATGAAGGACAGGATCCCCGTGCAGGTCCAGGTGCGCCGCACCGGTAGCGGGAAAAGCCTTGTGGAAGTCGGGCTGGCCGCATGAGCGGCCAGCATCTAGTGCGCAGAATGCATTCGGAGAAAGAAATGCCAGTATATCGCCTGTTCCATCTCGACCACCCCAATGAGCCCATGGCTCCGTCAAGCAGCGCCATGGAAGCCCGCTTCCAGGCTATGATGGGCCGCGTTGAGGAGGCGGTGCGCCTCGGCCTGTACCGGGAGGTGGCCCGGGTACAGTCCCCGGACATTCATCAGCTGTTCCCGCTTACCAATCACATTGATGCGGATTGGACCGAAGGTGCGAATATTCTTGCCGTATCTACACCTGCGCGTTCCACCAGCGTCGGCGACATCGCCATGGATGAGGAGACCGGACAGCTATCCGCATGCGCGGCTTACGGCTGGGACGGCCTCGATGCGGAATATTCCGGGATGTTCCGGGACCATCTCGGCACGGCCATCCCGGAACTCCCTGCACCGGCAAGCCCGGACTTGACCCCCTGAGTGTGCGAATTTCGGTTTCCGGTTTCGTTTCGCCGCAGCTTCCGGGCCATGCTTCTGCGGGTCCTGGGAACCAAAGACCGTCAGCGTGAGGGCCGCTGCGCCTTCGCCTTGTACTTCCGATCGAAGCTTGCAAGCTTTTGCGGATCAAACGCGGCCGGGCTTGCACGCATCTTCCCGGACTGCAGGAAGAGCCCTGTCGCGCGATCGCGATCAATCAGAGCCATGGACCTGTCGTCGCAAGACGGCCCCCATCCCATCCTCAGGAGGAAGTTCAGCATGGCATCCCGATCAACGCCGGCATCGCGATAGGACAGCAGACTTGCTGCCGCATCTCGCTTCGACATCTTCTTGCCGCCCAGAGTGATCAGGCCCAGGTGTGCGAAATGGGGCAGGGGATGGCCGAGCGCGTCATAGATTGCCGTGTGCCGGAAGGTGTTCGTCATATGGTCAATTCCACGCAGCACCAGGTTGATCCCCATATCCGCATCATCCACCACCGACGCGAAGTGATAGACCGGCATCCCATCCGCCTTGATCAGCACCTGGTTCCGCGCCAGATCCTGCACCTTGCCGCTTGGCGCCTGATTGCCGGAAATGAGGTCGTGCCAATCGCCTGCGGCACCATCCGCAAGCAGGATCGCTCCATTATCGGCGCGAACTGCGCGCCCGGCCGAGATCAGATTCCCGGCAATGCCGTGATACAGATCCAGCCGATCGGACTGCCGGTGGACCGCATCCGGAATGAGACCAAGCCAATCCAGGCAATCGTGGATGACATCCACTGATGCGTCATTGTTGCGGGCCAGGTCGGTGTCATCGATCCGCAGGATGAACCGGCCGCCGGAGGCTCGGGCCGCGAGCCAGTTGAAATAGGCGGTGCGTGCCGTTCCAATATGGAAATCCCCCGTTGGAGAGGGGGCGATGCGGGTGGTGTATGCGGGTGTCATTTCGGGTAGCGCCATTCTTGATATCAGGGGAGGAGCGGATGGTCCGGGAGGTCTTCCGGATCACAGATCACGGAGCGGCTGTATGGCGAGGCATTCTGCCTGGCCAGCTTGACAAGTTCCGGGTTCTCCGTCTTCAGGCGGCGGTAGGAGGCAAGCTCCTCAGGGCCAAAAAACGATCCGGCATGGATGGTCCCTGGCAGGTAGTCGCCGCTTGAAATATCAAACAGCAGTGCCGCGGTTTCCGGACCGCTTGCGCTCAGATAGTCAAGCTTCTGGCGCATCCACACATCCGACTTGCCGGGCTCCGGCCAGCGGCCTGGATCTTGCGGGCGTGCGGGCTTGCCCCGGACCGCTCTGAGTAACTTTTGCAGCATAAGAAGCCTCTGGTATGGCAGCGCCTACGGGGATCGAACCCGTGTTTCCTGGTTGAAAACCAGACGTCCTAACCACTAGACGAAGGCGCCATTGGCATCCGCAAGGGGTCTCGAACCCCTATCCCAAGAGTGAAAGTCCTGGATTCTGACCAGTTGAACTATGCGGACGAATGGGCGCAGAGCTGTCAGCGCCCGGGCATCAAAAAACCCGCCTCAAGGGGCGGGTGCAGGGCATCGGTCGCGTGCTGGATCTCTGTCCGCGCGTTACACGATGCCCATCTGTTCGCGTTCATATTTCATGGCGTGCAAGCTCCAGCTTCACAGTCAACT
Source organism: Leisingera caerulea DSM 24564 (assembly GCF_000473325.1). Taxonomy (NCBI): domain Bacteria; kingdom Pseudomonadati; phylum Pseudomonadota; class Alphaproteobacteria; order Rhodobacterales; family Roseobacteraceae; genus Leisingera; species Leisingera caerulea. Next base: position 31,123 of record NZ_AXBI01000020.1, on the reverse strand, counting down.
TTCGGCCAAGGTAGACAAAGGAAAACGCTTCGTCAATCTCTTTTTCGCACAAATGCGAAGCCCGCCGATTTTTGCGATTTACCAAGTGATATTCCGGATAATCCTTGAACTCATGCCTAAGCTCTGATTGTAGTGGTGGGGCGCGAGCTGCAAGTGATTGTATATTCCCGGAACAGGAGGAGGCCATGGCCCCCTTAAACCAAGAATTCAAACCCACCCTGCTTGCAACCGGTCAGCCGCTGCCCCTGGAAATGGGTCTGGCCATTGCCAGCCAGCCCGCCGGGATGAGTGGCGGATTGTTCTTCGACCTCAACATGATCCTGATGCGGCTCGATCAGCCCAGAAAGCGCGAACTGCGCGATTTCAACAAGCAGGCAACGGTCCGCCTTGGCGATTTTGGCAGCTTCCTGCTGTTCAGCCCGAAATTCCGCGGCTTTTCCTTCGACTTGCTGTGGTCCCCGGTTATTGCCCGCGCCCAGGACGGCGCAGGCATGGTTGCGGTCAATGAGGGAGAGCGCCTCAACCTCAACTTCGTTCTGGTCGATGAGCGGACGATCGTCCGCGGCATCCGGGTCGGGACAATCGGCCCGAAGGCGTCCGGGTTCCTTGCCAGAACCCAGAGAAATCTCATGGGGCGGGATGTCGACGCCGAGCAGGTCCAACGGGATATGGAGAGGCTGTTTGGAGAACACCCGCATGGCATCCCGGACAAGATGTTCAAAGCGCGCTCTGCGATCGGCGCCTGAACAAAACGAGCCGTGCCAAGCTCCCTCAGCTGGATCAGCCTGCAAAACATTGCAATGTTTTTCGCACTGCCCAAATGTATAGGCGGACATGATTTCCGGGCAGCCAGCGCGCCCGGAAACGAGAGCCGGACTACGAAACGCAGAAAGGCATGAGCGAATGGCGAAAGATATTGAGATGACCCCGAACGAAGAGGATGCAGTCCAGTTCCAGGTCGGCACGCCCGAGGGCGAAAGGATCTTCGGAACCGAAGTTGACGATATGATCTTCGCCGAGGAAGGCAATGATACCGTCGATGCGGGCGCCGGGAATGACACGATCGAGGGCGGGCAGGGCGCTGATGTGATCAAAGCGGGCCGCGGTCATGACCAGGTCTTTGGCGGAGATGGCGCCGATGTGATCTATGGCAATGATGGCAACGACGAGTTGCATGGCGGTGCCGGGCGCGACAAGCTTCGCGGCGGCAACGGAGAAGACATTTTGCTCGGCGGGGAGGGCCGCGACCAGTTGTTCGGCGGTGCAGGTCGGGACACCCTCGATGGGGGCAGCGGCGATGACATCCTGAAGGGCGGCCGCGGCAACGATGTTCTGACCGGCGGCAGCGGCGCTGATACCTTCGTATTCGGCCCCAACGACGGGGCTGACATCATCACGGACTTCTCCGTGGTCTCGGAAGGCACTCAGGAGGCTGATGTGCTTGACATTTCGGCCTTCACGCGCCTCGACTCCTTTGGCGACGTTACTGAACACCTGACCCAGACCTCTTCCGGTGTGATGTTCGAATACGAGGGCGCCTCGGTCTTCCTCGAAGGTGCGCATCTCGACTTGATGACCGTGGACAACTTCATTCTCGCCGGCTGATCCGCGCCGGCATATCTATCAACATCCTGCCCCGAGAGGGGCAGGATTTTCCAATTCCGGATCTTCGTTTTCACATATCCCGGCTATTCTTGCTCCAGCACCCAAGGAGTGAAGCATGTCCAAATTGATGACCCGCAAAGAGCGGAAACTGGCGGCCAGGCTGCTTATGAACGATCTGCGCAAAGCGCGGCACCGCGGCCGCTGGTCTGATGGGAACAGGCTGTTTCACGGCGAGGAGATCGAGGAGCTGATCGGCAAGCTGTCCCGGAAGCTGACCAACGACACCGCCGCCAAGCGGCCAGGGATCCCTCGTTTTCACAACGCCCTTGCCGGTTTGTCCCTGGTGCGGCGGAATCCGGCTATTCATGGCCTCCCGGAAAAAGCGCCCGCACTGCTGGCCGAGCGGGCCCGTAAGACCTACGGCGGCGCGCTTTCCGGCACGCCCGGCTCAATGGACCACTTCATCCTCTCCCGCCGCCTTGCCAGGAAGGCAGGCTCAGTTGAACGCACTGAGCTGCTGCTGGATCAGGAAAGGGCCGCATTCACGCGCAGGCTCAGCCGCCCCGGAACGGTAATCATTCGCAGCGCCTGCTTCGAATTCACCGATGGGGAGCCTGTGCCTGCAGGCGCGCGTCTGACGGGCACCGGCCACGGCAGCTGGTTCGACGCGCAGGGCAGGGAGGCCGAGATCTCACCGGAGAACCTGGTGGCCACCCAGTGCAAACCCGTGCGCATGACCAAGGGTGAAAGGCGCCGCCTGGCGGAGCTGACTGCAGAGGCTGACCACCTGTCACCGTGGTAACGGCTCCTTCGGGCTTCAAAGAAGCAGCCTGTCCAATCCCCGGGCGATCGCGCCAAAGTCGGCGCCCGGGTAGAAGCCTGAGGATGTGAAGCCATTCAGCTCCACAAGCCGCGGCACGCCATTCTCATCCATGACAAAATCCGCGACCACCGGGTCGGCCCAGACTTCAACATGCCCGGCAACCTTCGAAGCCAGGCTTTGAACCGCCTGAGGGCATGGGGGCGCGGGCGCATCGGCCTCGAAAGAATAGGCCGCGCAGGTCAGGACCTCGCCGCTCATGAGCCAGAAGCGGTATTCGTGCGGCGCGATAGCCTGCGCTCTGTCAAAAGCGACGAGGGCATCTCCGTGGACATTGTGAATCTGGCGCTGCGCGGAAAGCTCCTGCGCCAGATCCGAGATATCAAAGACTGTGCCGGAGAAGTCCTTGCGTGAGGATGCCGGGCGCATGAACAGCCTCTCCCCGAACAGCGCTCTGAGCTGATCCTCCCGGCTTGCGGCCTGTCCGAATGGCAGCAGGATGGTTTCCCGGTTCAGAAGCCACTCCCGGGGCATAAGTCCGGAAAACGTCTGTACGGACAAGTGGTCTTCATCCTGAAGGATGCCCGTCGCCAGATGGCCGCAGTTGCGGCGCACATATGCGGCAACCTCCAGGGATCCGAACACTGCGACCCGGGTTCCGGACATGGGATCCAGCGGGCTTTCCGGGGAGAGCTCCGCGTCAAGCCGGTCAAGATCAGCCCTCCAGTTCCCGGAGGTGCTGAAGACGAGCGCTGCAGCGCCGGAAGAGCTGACCCCCGGAACCGGATCGAGCCCCCGCAACAATTCTTCCTGGAAGATCATATGGACCGGGCCGGCGCGCCTGGCCGGAACCATAGGCATTTTCATGGCATGAGGTCTTCCGTTTCAGGTTCATTGGCCATCCTGGGCGCATTGCTGTCCAGGATGCGCAGCGGCTCGAAGCCCGCGCCCTGTCCGGGGTAGCCGCGAATATTGCGCAGAAAACGGATGTCGCGCTCCTGACCGGAAAGGAGATACTCCACAGCATCGTGGCTGTGCCCGCAAATCCAGGCGTCGACCGGGAACGGCTCGATTTCAGATGCAAGGTCGGACGCATAGGCTGCTGAGATGATGTCGGCCTCCTCGCGGCGCTTGGGGTTCAGCATCTGTTTGACCGGAAGGTGGTGGGTCATAACGATGGTGCGCCCATCAAATGGCTGGGCGAGAAGCTCGAAGATCCGGGCCTTTTCCTGCAAATGCATGGCCCTCGTGTCGCCGGGGAGCATCTTGCGGTAAATCCCGGTCCTCTCGTCGAAGAACCGGACCCTGCTGTAGTCATTCATCGTGGATGCAACGGCACGCTCTGCACCAACAGCCCGATCCGGATAGAGCTGCAGATCCGTCCAGAGCGTGGCCCCGATAATCCGGGTGTCGCCGATCGTCCGGGATGTTCCCCGGAGGATCTCGACATCAACGCCTTTCGAACGCCTCTCGGCAATGCGCTGATCTTCCAGCGCCCAAAGCTTCTGGATCCTCTTGGCGCCATACGGCTCATGGTTGCCATCGATCATGAGGATCGGGCAGCGCCAGATATCCCAGACCTCTTCCGCCAGATCGATGTGCCGGCCCTTCACATCCGTATCGCCAGCAATGAGGATCCCGTCGATATCAGATCGCGCAGGCGCATCGCTGCCCGCACCGGGTGCTTCGGCCGGAAGCGGCACCTCGAAAGGCTCAAACTCACAGTGGAGATCGCTCCAGAAAAGAAATCGCGCCATGGTGTTTGCCTGCCTTTTCAGAAGAGATGGATTTCAATGCTGGAACGAAGCTCTGACACCGTTTCCCCGACGCCATCAGCGATCCCCAGGAGGTACCCCTTGTCGCCGGAAGGGACATGCTCATTCTGGACCCCGTCCCGCAACCGCTGCTCAAGCCCAGCCAGGTAGCCGCTCGCCTTCTCCCTGCATGCCGCAAGATCCCAGCCGTGCCGCGCTTCCATTTCCTGACGGACCTGTTCCGTCTCTTCACGCATGACCTGCGGATCCAGAAACCCGCCCAAATCCAGCAGGATGAGCCGGTTATCTTCGCACGGCCGGTGCTCAATGGTGCTGAAAATCAACTTGCCTGCAAGCCTGTCCGGCTGCTCCAGGTGCGATTGCAGCCAGGCTTCAGAGTCCCGCTCTGGCTGATCCGTGTCAACAATTACATCGTGCGTAGCAATAGATCTGTCCAGAGAGACGCAATAGGGAAAACCGAAAAGCTTTGCCGCGCGGTCATACATCACATGAGGATGATTGAAGTCGTGGTACCGGCGCCAGCCTTCCAGGGCATGGCGCTCCTGCGCCGCAGACCACAAAGCGGTTCCCGGCAGGCGCGTCCATTCCGGCGTCCCCGCCGGCATCAGGCCCGGCTCTCCATAACCGCGGAGACGCCGAGCGTGGTGATCCGCCAGGTGGAGGCTTTACCCGCCTTGACCGGCGTCCGCTCGACCATCTTGAGCTTCTCAAGTGCCTTCAGGGGCGTAATGGCCCACTCTTCCTTGAGCTTTTTTGACGTGGCAATGTCTTTGAATTGCGGGACCGTCATATACGCCTCCGCGGCGACCGTAGCCATCAGCCGCTCGAGAACGCGGAGCTGGATCGGGGTGGGTGTCTTGCTCATCAGTCTCTTCTCCAGGATACTTCACTCATCCGGGTAACGGATTTCACGCAATGGTAGTCTTGTTTTATTTTTTCTCACACTCCCTGCCTAAGGAAATATGTGGAAAATCCCAAGGCAGGAAGTGCATTTTCAATCAGGCTTCACCCAAACTCTCCAGCTCGGACCGGACCTTCTCCATGGCCTCATCGACGGACCGCAGGCTTCCTGACAACATGTTGATCTGGTTTTCCGCCTCCATGAGGGTCTCCAGGAAGCTGCTGTGCTCCATGCTGCCACGGACCAGGACACTGAGCATATCCCGGCTGCGCCGCTGATCTTCGATGGCCGCGCCGCGCTTCTCAAGAAGCGCCTCCCGTTTCCCTTGGAGCTCCTCCAGAAGCGTTTTGATGTCGAGCGCCCTGGCCAGGACTTCATGCTGAGCACGCTTCAGACCCTGCCAGGCCATCCAGTCCAGAATCTCTGCCGGGGTAACATCGCTCAGCCTGTGAAGCGCCTCCCGCGGCAGCTGCTCCTCAACTGAAATCTCGTGCGCCTCTCCCGCGGGAAGCTCAACTCGGATCATGACCCATCCCGGTCGGGAGTTGTCGGGCTCCACAGAGTGAACGGCACCCGATGCGGAGACGGACGGGGTCGCGCCGTGCTGGAGGGGGTGCTCGATGAGCAGCTCACGGCTCTCTTGCTTCGGGGCCGTCACAAGGTAGCGGGTGCTGCGCACCGCAACGTCTTTCAGCAGCACGGTGCCGCCAGAGACGACAAGGCCCGCCTCGCGCGTTTCCAGTCCGGCGACCTCCGATACTTCGGTCTTCTGATCTATGCCGAAGGCCACTGAGCCGGTAGCGCCCGGCGCAATCATCGGGAATGCCGCATCCCCCGCATAACCGGTCTCAGCATCGTGAATCGTCATAATGCCGGGCGGCAACCGGACCGGCAGATCATTGGTGACCACGAGCTGAAGTTCGGGAGCGCCTTTGCGCTCTCCGGCGCCTCCGGTCCATACCGAATAGTGATGCCCGTCCATGCTCCCGGCGATAAACGGAACCGACATCATCTTGCCGGACGGCAGATCGATCAGATCAGGGAACGTGAAACGTGTTGCAAGGGCGCCCTCATGGCCTGCGGCGCTTACCTCGGCCGCCATCAGCTCCGGGGCCATCCCTGCTGCAAAGCCCATGCTGTCGGCAGAAAATGCTTCCATCCTGGCGGCTTTGGCAAAGACTGGGCCGCCATCTTCATTCTCATACCGGTCCCGCACAGCCCACTTCCGCGAATGCAGGTCGGATTGAAGGGTCTTGGGGGCGCCGGAGCTGAGCGTCAGACTGATGTCCGACCAATCCTCACCGGTCGCATTTTCGATGACTGCCCATGCCTGAAGCGAGACCTCCCCCTCTGCGCCTAGAACGCTGCGGTACGCAGTCTTCCAGATCGGCGCAGGCACCACGTAGCTGATGGTTGTATCCGGTTTCGGATCTGTCAGCTCGAGAGTGATTTCTTTGACTTTCTGCCGGGAAGCGCCTGCAACCGCCGCCACTCCCGTGCTGAGTGCCTCGCGGACAGCGCCATCGAGGATCTTGACCCGCACATCCGCCGCCAGGGGAATGCGCGCGACATCGCCCTCGTCCGTGATCAGGTGCAAGCTCGCATGGCATTCGCCTTGCGTGCAATTCCCGGCAGGCGACACCCCAAGAACACGCCCGCCAGTGACGCCGGACGGATCCGTCACGCTGACACGCGTGCCCGGCAAGGCCTTAAGCAATCGCTCGATATTCTGGATGTCAGCCGGACTGACGGGCAGCGTAGTGAAGGCATCTTCGATCGGAGATGACCCATCGAGAACGATACGTGCGGCACCCGCGCCGCTCCCTTGCACAACAAGGGATTTCAGGACATCGTTCACATCTTTCAAGGGCACCTTCAGAGTGAGGCTTTGCTCCTCTCCAGCCGCTCTCTTGATATCTGCCACACCGGCATCAAACAGCGTCACAGCCTGAATTGGCGCATCGCCCGCAGCTGCCGTCGAAGCGGCTGCCATCAGAGCGGCAACAGCCATGTTGGAGAATTTCAGCATTTTGACCCTTCAGCTCTATTTCTCGCATAACATGCGTCACGAGGGCCAGGATTGGCAACTATTTTCGCAAATGCAGAGCCTCCAGAACGCCTCAACTGACGGAAGCGGCTTGGTGAAACGCCCTGTTTCACCACCCGTGTTTCACTTAACATGCTGAATTCACTGAGACATTTCTGGATGTAACAGTGAAACAGCCGAAACGGCGGGCGAATGTCTATAGGGAGATAAGACTCTCTGTGGGACTCTTCTTCTATATATATCTATCTATATCTTGTTACAGTGATACATAGATAAATAAATATAGAGAAATAAGGGGCTTAGCTGGTATCAACGGGACGATACCACCGTGATACGCCGATACGCAGGCTCGCGTTTTTATTTTTTCTCAAATTCCGCTATGATCCGGGGACCTTCCAAAGGAGCCCCAGATGACACGTGAATCCGACATCAGGTCTGCTGATTTTTCTTTCACCGAGACAAGGGTCAACCCAGCGTCTGAGGTGGATGTTTTCCGCCCGGACGGGATCGATGGCCTGGAGATCCAGGTGACGCTCATGCGTCATCCGTCAACGTGCGACCTGATCGCTGACAGCGTTCGCCTCACCGACCAGGAGGGCAAGCCCCTTCATGTCACCGGAGAGCATGGACAGGCTTTGAATGCTGATGAAATTGAGGTCCTGATCTGGGAAATCATCGAAGATGATGTTCAGCGCAGCCTGGAGTACAGCTACGGGAGGGAGCCGTCACGGCTGGCTGACGGTGAGCTAGCCCCGGCCGGTGCAATCCTGGTGACGCCCGAGGACGAGATGGCCTTCGAGATCTGACCGCCCGAACACATCCAGCCGTCACTTTTTCGCATTTTTGTCTTGCCATCCCCACCGGGCCGGGCAATTATGCGAAAATCTTTTTCCTCAAAGGGGCGGTTGATGTCTTTCCAAACAAGATCCATTGCTGACACGCAGACTTTGCCTCAGCGCCACATTTTCCCGCTGTCGCGCGGCACCATGACGCTCGACGTGACCACCAGCAAAGCTGACGTCACCGGCATCATCAAAATGGCTGAGCGCCAGAACCCCAAGCGCGCTTTTCTGTTCGTCTCCACGGTCCTGGGGCGCCACATCCCGGTGCCGGCCGCCAGCCATCGGCATATCCTTCAGGCACTGGCCCAGGAAGCTGCACAGCAGATCGACACCGCCCGCGACGTTCTTGTCATGGGATACGCCGAAACCGCAGTGGGGCTGGGGGCGGGGGTCTACGACGCTCTTCGGCAGTCTCACATGCTGGAAGGCCGTGCGGCCTATCTGCCGACAACGCGCCACCCGGAAGGCCGCCCCGTCTGGGCTGGGTTCAGTGAAGACCATTCCCATGCCACCGCACATAACGTCCTGGTCCCCGAGGATCCTGAGATCCGGGATGTGGCATTCAATGCGCCGACCCTGGTTCTTGTCGATGATGAGACCACCACAGGGAAAACCTTCGCAAACCTGCTCGCCGCTCTGGCAGCGGCTGGCCGGACGTTTGAAAGGATTTGCCTGGTCACCCTCACAGACTGGTCTGCGGGAGAAGTGCGAAAATCAATCTCCGAATTGCCCTTCTGCCAGCAAACTGACGTCCGCAGCGTGAGCCTGGTCGAGGGGCGTTGGAGCTGGTCGCCAGCTGCGGGCGCGGCTGAACAGACCATTCCGGCCTCCAAGGACAAGATCAAGGATGCCCGGATCGATGCCTCCGCCGGCAGCTGGCGGGCTGGGATCATGGGGGGCACCTCGCCCGAAACCGATGCGCTGATGCGATGGCTCCCCTCTGCCGATCAATGCGGCAGCGTTCTCATTATCGGAACGGGTGAATACGTTTGGCAGCCGTTCCGGGTCGCTGAAATGCTCGAAGAGGGCGGCTATCAGGCCTCGTTCCTCGCCACCACGCGCTCCCCGGTTCTGCTTGGGGAAACCATCACGCGTAAAGCCATCTTCCCGGATCATTACGGGATCGGTGTGCCGATGTATCTCCACAATGTCGATCCGCAGGCCTGGGGGCGGATTGTTCTGCTGAATGAAAGCGAGGACCTCTCCGGCCTCGCAGAGCCTTTGCGCGAATATCTTTCGACCTTCGCCGTCATGACGCCCGCCGGGCGCATCCACCAGTTCAATAAAGGGAAACTCTGCGCATGACCCCCGTTATTCTTGCAGACCTCGACGACACGATCTTCACCACCTTGAAGAGCTACCCGGACAGGGATCCGAAGACCCTTCAGCGTGTGACAACTGCCAAAAATGGCAATCACAGTTACATGTGCAGCCATCGCCAGGCGCTCCTTGCCTGGCTCTCCAGCGGCGCCACGCTTCTTCCTGTGACTGCGCGCAGCCTGGATGCGTTCAACCGGGTGCATCTCGATTCCTTCCGGGAGGGCGCAATCGTATCGAACGGTGCGATGATCCTCGCTCCGGATGGCTCTGAGGATCTGGCATGGTCCGAAGCAATTGCCAAAAAATGCGAAAAGGCAGCAGCCACCCTTGCAAGGGCGATCGAGGAGCTGGAAAAAGCCCCAATCAACATCCGTATCCACCAGCACATGCACAAAGGCATCATGCTGGGGATGACGGTGAAATCAAACGACGAAACCCAGTTGGGCGTCGATTTGAACCTCAGAACAGCAGAGAAGCTCTTCAAGGAGAGCTTCCAGTTCTCTGACGTCCAGGTGCATCGCAACGGTAATAATCTCGCGTTTGTCCCTGGCGGCGTCTCTAAAAAGTCTGCCGTGCAATATCTTCTCAGCATCCGTGAAGACCTGCAGAACCGCCCGACGGTCGGAGCAGGGGACTCTCTGGCGGACCTTCCCTTCATGGAGCTCTGCTCGATGATGCTGGTCCCCAACAACACTCAGAATTCCAAAAAGCTTTTTTCGTGAACCTGGAGGTTTGACCATGTTTGACAATTCTTCAACCCGAGTGCCTTTTTCAGGAAGCTACGCCAAGGATGACGTCGACTTCCTGCTGAAACCGGTGCAGATGCGGCCGACCGGCATCGATGAGAAGGAGGCGGCCATTCAGTCGGGCCGCCGCCACTATTCCGAAATGATCTCCGAAGAGGCCCGGCCCGATCAGCGCTACCTGAGCATTTTCGAAGATGCCTGGCAGCGAGGCCGCGAACGTATCGCCGCCGAAGTGATGGCTATCGCCAGGGAGATCCGCGCAGGCGTTGAGGAAGGAAGCCTTCCCGCGCAGGTGACCCTCTGCTCGCTTGTCCGGGCGGGTGCGCCTCTGGGCGTTCTGCTGCATCGGGCCTTACGCGATCTTGGCGTGGACAGCGCGCACTTTGGGATCTCCATCATCCGGGATCGCGGCATCGACATGAACGCCATGCGCTATGTTATGGGCAAGCGCGACCCGGACGGCATCCTGTTCGTTGATGGCTGGACCGGCAAGGGCGCCATCACGCGCGAGTTGCGCCACACCTGGACCGAAAACACCGGCCGGCGCCCTGTCCTTGTCGTGCTCGCAGATCCCTGCGGCATGGCAGATATTGCCGGCTCGAACGATGACTGGCTGATCCCCTCCGGCATTCTCGGCGCCAATATCTCGGGCCTGATCTCCCGCTCGATCCTGAATGCCGACGTCGTTGGCGAAAACGACTTTCACGGCTGCATCCCCGTGGATCATCTCCAGGACATCGACTACTCGGCCAGGTTCGTCGATGACATCCACGGCCTGATGCGCCAGCAGCAAGGTGCAGCGCTGGCTGAAGCAGTGTGCCAGGATCAATCCAGCGGCACCTCCAATGCGCTCACGCTGGACTCCGCGTCAGCCGTGACCCGGATCATGGAGATCTACCAGACGGAGAACCCGAACAGGGTGAAGCCGGGCATCGCTGAGGCCACTCGTGCCGTCCTGCGCCGCAAGCCCCATCACGTACTGGTTTCCAGTGAAGCGGACCCGGATCTGCAGGCACTGATCCACCTGTGCAAGGAGGGTGGCGTTGACTATTCCGTACGTCCGGATCTCACCGGCCCGTACCGAGCCGTTACCGTGATCTCCAAGGTTAGCTGATATGCACTCCGACGAACTGCATACCCGCGCCGCCGGCCTGGGCGCCACGCTCTACATGCCAGCAACAAATCCGCATGCGAAACGGGTCTTCGCAGGTGAAGACCTGAATGGCGCCGGATCCGTGGTCATCTGCCTGGAAGATGCGCTGCATGAAAACGATGTTGAGCGGGGGCTGAATGGCCTGCGCTCGCATTTGAAAACCCGATCCGAAAATGGCGCCCGCCACCAGAAAACGATGGTTTTTGTGCGTCCCCGCAATCTCGGCATGGCCCATCTGATCTCTGAAATGGAGGGCTTCTCCACGGTGAGCGGGATGATCGTGCCCAAGATGACTTTGAAAAGCGGGCCCGGATGGTTCGAGCTGGCCAGGGATCATGAGACACTGATCATGCCGACCCTGGAGACCGCGGAGTATTTCGATCCGGGATACGTGTCTTCAGTGGCTGACATGTTCGCCAGCGAAGGTCTGGACCGGGTCATGGCTGTCAGGCTTGGCGGCAATGACCTTCTGAACTGTCTCGGCCTGCGCCGCACGCCCGGCATGACCTCCTACGAGGGACCGCTGTCATACGTCCTCTCCATGATGGGTTCCCAAATGATGGCGCGCGGCCTTCCGGTGGCGGCACCGGTCTTTGATATCATCCATGACACCAAGACATTGATCCGCGAGGTTGAGCAGGATGTGCTGCGGGGGTTCATCGGCAAGACCGCGATCCATCCGGCTCAGATCGACATCATTCACGAGATGCTCAAGGTGAGCCGTGAGGATCTGCACATGGCCAAGGCCATTCTCGACGATGCATCCGCGGCGGTCTTTCAGATCCATGGCGTCATGTGCGAACCCGCCACCCATTCCCTCTGGGCCCGCCGGATTCTGTCCCGGGCAAAGACATGGGGTGTTTACGAGCAGCCGGAGCTCGAGGCGGTCACGTCCGGACACGGCCGCGAAGCTGTCGCTGTATAATTTTTTCTTTTTTTCGCATTTTCGCTTGCAAGCACTTTGCGAAAAACAATATGTTCAGGGTGAACTTAACAGGAGACCATAATGACGATCTCTCTCTCGAAGGGTCAGGCGCTGTCCCTCTCCAAGGAAACCGGCCTGAGCAAGGTCTACATGGGCCTGGGCTGGGATGCCGCACGGCCGCAGAAGACCGGCTTCTTCAGCCGCGTACTGGGCGCCGCTGCCGGCGGTGGTGACATTGACCTGGACGCTTCGGTCATCGTTTTCGACGCCAACGGCAATGCGCTGGACACGGTCTGGTTCCGCCAGCTGAACGGCATGGGCGGCGCCATTCGCCATTCCGGCGATAACCGCACCGGTGATGGCGACGGCGACGACGAAGTAATCTCGGTTGACCTGGCCGCTCTGCCTGCAAATGCCGTGAGCTTGGTCTTCACCGTGAACAGCTTCACCGGCCAGACCTTCAACGAGGTCGAGAACGCCGAATGCCGTCTCGTCGACCAGAACGGCAACAAAGAGCTGTGCAAGTTCGTGCTGGCAGAAAAGGGCTCGCACACCGGCGTCGTCATGGCAGCGCTGTCGCGCAAGGGCGGCGAGTGGTCGATGACCGCGATCGGCGAAATCGCAAATGGCCGCACCGTCCGCGATCTCGCGGATGCTGCAGTGCGCTACGCGTAAGAGGGGGCTGTTATGCTGGGTTGGCTGAAAAACACCACCGAAAACGCGCGCTCCGCTCTGGTGGCCGAGATGTCGAAGTACCGCAACCGTGAGTTCATGGAGGCCTGTGTGGCAGCCGGTGCTCTGATGGCGGCGGCGGACGGCGAAATCTCGAGCGATGAGAAGCGCAAGATGATCGGCGTCATCGAGAACACCGACGAGCTGAAGCACTTTGACATGGGCGATGTGATCGCTTTCTTCGAAAGCATCGTGAAAAAATTCGAATTTGACGTCGAGATCGGCCGTGCAGAGGCGCTGAAGATCATCGGCCGGATCAAGGGCAAGGAAGAACAGGCCCGCATGCTGGTCCGTGTGGCCTGCATCATCGGCGGCGCTGATGGCAATTTCGACGATGACGAAAAGGCTGTTGGCCGCATGATCGCCGTCGACCTGGGGCTGAACCCGGGCGATTTCGAGCTGTAAACGCCTCGCCCGAGGCATTCCCGCCTCGGGCACACTTTGCGAAAATGTAAGGAATTTTCACAAAATGCATAGCCTCGAAACCTACCAAATGGCCATGGTTGCGCTCGGCGCCATCGGTTTTGGCGTTTGGCTTCTGTGCAAGGGCGGGGACTGGACTGTCGATTCCGCCTCTGCCATTGCAGAACGGTCCGGCCTGTCCAAGCTTTTCATCGCGGCGACAATCGTGGCCTTCGGCACTTCCGCGCCGGAGCTCTTCACCTCCATCAATGCCAATCTGTCCGGGTATCCTGGCATCTCCGTTGGCAATGTGATCGGTTCGAACATCGCGAATGTGCTGATGGTATTGGGGCTCTCGGCGATCATTGCCCCGATCCTGATCGACCGCAAGGATGTGCGGGTTGATGCCATGGTCATGCTGCTGGCAACCGCAACGCTGGTCCCGGCAATGATCTACGGCATTCTGCCCCGCTGGGCGGGCGGCGCAATGGTTGCGACGATCGTGATCTACATCCTCTATCAGTGGCGCGCATCCAAGATCGAAGTTGAAGACGACGAGGATGGCGAGGATGAGGGTGCAAACCCCTACCTGATGGTCGTGGCCGGGATCACCACCTTGCTGATCGGCTCCGAGATCCTCGTACAGGGCGCGGTTGCGGGCGGTATGGCGCTGGGTGTTCCGGAATCCGTGATCGGCATGACAGTGATCGCTTTCGGCACCTCTTTGCCGGAGCTGACGGCCTGTATCGCCGCGGCACGCAAGGGCCACTCCGAAATGATCGTTGGCGGCATCGTCGGCTCCAACATCTTCAACATCTTCTCGGTCCTGGCTTTCAGCGCCATCGCGAAGCCTCTGGTGATGGATAGCGGCTTCCTGGGCTTCGATCTGCCCGTCGTGATCGCGGTGACCCTGATCTTCGCCTTCTTCCTCCTGGCCCGCGGCCGGATCAGCAAGCGGGCAGGCGCCGTGATGCTCGCCTCCTATCTGGCCTTCATTGGCTGGCAATACTTCACCCCGGCTGCAGGCACCCTGCTGGCAGCCATCTAATCTGCGAAAATACGAAAGGTCTTTTCCATGACAATCTCTCTCTCCAAGGGCAGCAATATCTCCCTGAGCAAGACCGACCCGTCGCTGACCCGCCTGCTGGTCGGCCTGGGCTGGGACCCGCGCGCCACTGATGGCCAGGAATTCGATCTGGACGCATCGCTGTTCATGGTGAACGGCACCGGCAAAGTCCGCGGCCCGGAAGACTTCATCTTCTACAAGCAGCTGACCTCCCCTTGCGGCTCCATCGAGCATACCGGCGACAACCGTACCGGCGAGGGTGAGGGCGATGATGAGGTGATCAACATCGACCTGTCGAAAGTCCCGGCAGACATCCAGCGCCTGATCGTCACCGTCACCATCCACGACGCCGAACAGCGCCGCCAGTCGTTCGGCCAGGTCGGCGGCGCCTTCATGCGGGTTGTCAACCGCGACTCCAATGCGGAGGTCGCCCGCTACGATCTTTCGGAGGACTACTCGACCGAAACCGCCATGATTTTTGGCGAGGTCTACCGCCACAACGGCGACTGGAAGTTCAAAGCAGTCGGCCAGGGCTTTGCCGGCGGCCTGCTGACCATGTGCCGCCAGTTCGGCATCGACGCCTCCGCATAAGCCTGCGCCCCGCCCGGGCGGACCGGGCGGGGTCAACCACGAAAACACCTGCAACACAACCGTTCTGAAAGGACATTCCCATGGCAGTATCGCTCTCCAAAGGCGGCAACGTTTCCCTGACCAAAGAAGCACCCGGCCTGACCGCCATCCTCGTCGGCCTGGGCTGGGACGCCCGCGCAACCGATGGCAAAGACTTCGACCTGGACGCCTCCGTTTTCGCCGTCGGCGCTGACGGCAAGGTCCGCTCGGATGCGGACTTCATCTTCTACGGCAACAAGACCGGCCTGGATGGCGCCATCGAGCACCTCGGCGACAACCGCACCGGCGATGGCGACGGTGATGATGAGCAGGTCAAGGTCGACCTGTCGAAAGTCCCGGCCGATATCGAGAAGCTGGTCTTCGGCGTGACCATCCACGAGGCGGAACAGAACGGCCAGACCTTCGGCCAGGTGTCCAACGCCTTCATGCGCATCGAGAACCAGGACGGCGGTGCCGAGCTGGCCCGTTTCGATCTGAGCGAAGACGCTTCGATGGAAACCGCGATGATCTTCGGCGAGCTGTACCGCAAGGGCGACGAGTGGAAGTTCAAGGCCATCGAACAGGGCTTCGCAGGCGGCCTGGCGCCGCTGGCCACCGCACATGGCGTGAACATCGGCTAAGGCCGGAGCCGGGGCCCGCGCACACCGCGGGCCCTTTCCCGAAGCCGTGCATGCCCGCGGCTTCTGGAAAGGGAACCGGAACCCTTCAGGAGTCAGCATGAAACTCGTTCCAGGACAGAACATCACCCTGTCAGCACAAGCAACACTGATCCGGGTCAAGATCCCGCAGCAGGGCTATATCATCCACGCGATCGCGCTTGGATCCGATGGGAAGGCAGTTCCTGCGGCGGCTGCAGCCTATTATGGCCGGACCGGTCTGCCTGGCCTCACCCTCGCTAAACCTGCGAGCGCTGAGCCGGTGGTCCAGGTCCGCCCGGAGGACATCCCTCATGGTACCGAGCGAATGCTCCTGTGCCTTTCGGCCTGGTCCGGGTTCATCTCCGCTGCAGGCAAGGATGCGATCGAAATCGCAGATGATGAGAAAGCCTACACTGCGGACATTCCCTTCACCGGCGAATACGAGCGCTCCCTGATCCTCGGAGAGATCTACCGGCGCAAAGGCGAAATCCGGTTCAAGATCAGGATGGAAGGCTTCAAGCATGGCATCGAAAGCCTGAACCAAACCTATGGTCTGGGGCTCGAGACCACACCGCCGGTCCGTCTGCATTCGCCACAGCTGTGATGCCCCGAGCGGCCAATGCCCAGCCTGCGCACCGGCACTGCCGCCATCTCTGAACACATGACACATCGAAGGAAGGCCGACATGACCTCACTTTCCATGGGCGCCAATGCGCCATTCCCGGACACGCCGGCCGATCTGCGCATTGGCCTTCCCGCAAGCATCGACGTGACCGCCCTCATGACCTATTCCGGCGGCAAGGTGCGCGGGGATGGCGATATGCTGTTCTTCAATCAGCCCGACATCGCCAATGGCGCTCTGAAACTTCGGCAGGCCAGCGGCGAGGCCGTGATCCATGTCGATCCGGCGCGGATCCCGGCGGACGTCGAGAAGATTGTGATCACCGCAACCCTCGATGGCGCGGGAGCAACCTTCGCCCAGGTTCCCGCCTTCAGCATCCAGGCAGGTGACGGCATTGCCCTGCCGATCGACCCGGCCGGCAGGAGTGAAGCGGCCCTGATCCTCGCAGAGATCTACCGGCGGGGAGGCGGCTGGAAGATCCGCAATGTCAGCCAGGGCTTCAATGGCGGCCTGGCTGCCCTTGCCACGCACTTCGGGATCGAGGTGGCTCAGGAGGAAGCTCCTGCCGCAGCTGCCGCAGCTGCCTCAGTTTCTCTGGAGAAGAAAATGGTCAGCCTGGAGAAGAAGGATCCAGGACTGGTTTCATTGGTCAAGCAGGTCGGCGTCTCGCTCGAGAAGAAGGGTGTCTCAAGGGACCGCGCCAAAGTCGCCCTGGTGCTTGATATTTCCGGCTCGATGAACTCCCTGTACCGCTCGGGCAAGATCGACACGCTTGTCCGGCGCGTGATGGCTCTTGGCTACAGGATGGATGACGATGGGGAAATCGACGTTTTCCTGTTCGGGCGCAAGGTTCATGACTTCGGCTCCGTGGGCATCGACACCTACCAAGGCACCGTAAGCCGCATCCGCGCTGAGTACCCGCTGGAAGGCGGAACCCGGTATGGCGACGCCATTGCGCGTGTCCGGGCGTTCTACGCCCAGAACAACCCTGAAGGCCTTCCCGTATACGTGATGTTCGTCACCGACGGCGGCACGGACGACAAAGCCAAGACCATCCGCGAAATCCGCGCGGCTTCGGCTGAGCCGCTCTTCTGGAAGTTCATGGCAATCCAGTCCGGCGGCGGCCTGTTCGACCGGAAGCGGTTCGAGTTCCTGACCAACCTCGATGATCTCGATGGACGGGTCGTGGACAATGCCGACGCCTTTTCCCTGCGGGATCCGGCGGCGCCGAGCGACGCGGAAATGTTCGACCTGATGATGGAGGAATATGCCGATTGGATCGCCGCGGCGGAAAACCAGTCGATCCTTTGATTTCACGCCCGGCCCGCGTGGCCGGGCAGCTGCTCAAGAGGTCTATACCATGCAATCTTTGACGCCGGGGGCCAATGCCCCTCTCGGGGCGCTTGCTTCCCGGATCCAGTTCGAAACCGGCACGATTCCGGGAGCAGAGATCGATGTCTCCGCCTTCCTGGTCGGGCAGGATGGAAAAGTGCGCGGTGATGGGGATATGTGCTTTTATGGCCAGCCGCGCGTTGCCGGCGGCGCCGTCGAATTTCTGCCCGAAAGCGGACGTGCAGGCCAGAGCGTCTTCTCGTTCGATCTGCACCGGCTGCCGCGGGGCGTTGAAAAAATCATCTTTGCCGCGACCATTTATGAAAACCGGGCATCCTTCGGGCGCATCCCCGGCATTACCGTCTCTTGCGAAACCGGCCTCTCCGGGCAAATCCCCTGCACCGGAATGACCGAAACGGCACTCATGCTGGCTGAGCTGTACCAGCGCAACGGGCAGTGGAAGCTGCGCATGCTGGGGCAAGGTTTCAATGGCGGCCTCCCGGCGCTGGCAACGCATCTTGGCGTGGATGTGGCGGGCGCTCCATCCTCCCCGGCGCCTGCGGTAAAGCCCGCGCCGGTGCCACCGCCTGCCGCTCCTACCGTTTCGCTCAGCAAAGTCTCCCTGACCAAGGAGAAGGCAACGGTTTCCCTCAAGAAGCCGGACGGCCGCTTCGGCACAATCCGCTGCAACCTCAACTGGCAGCAACGCCCTCCGGCGCGCGGTATCATGGGCGGCCTGTTTGGCAGCCAGCAAGTCGACCTCGACCTGGGCGCCCTCGTTGAGGACCGCTACGGGAACAAGTTCTGCGTCCAGGCGCTTGGCAACTCCTTCGGGGATTTCACCTATGCGCCGTATGTCCGCCTCAAGGGCGACGACCGGACCGGTGCGGTTGCTGATGGTGAGTGGCTGGAGATCAACGGTCAGCAATGGCCGGAGTTCAATCGCATTCTTCTGTTCGCCTTCATTTATGACGGGGTGCCGGACTGGCGCCAGACGGACGGGGTCGTGCGGCTGTTCATCCCGGATCAGCCCGAAATCGAGGTGCGGATGAATGAATTCGGCTCGCAGGACGGAATGTGCGCCGTTGCGCTGCTGGAGAACCATGGCGGCCAGATCAAGGTGAAGCGGGAGGTGAAATTCTTCTCCTCCCACAGGTACATGGATGCGCACTATGGCTGGGGCATGAACTGGGTTGCCGGCCGGAAGTAACGCTGTACCCCGGGCCCGCGCAAGCGCGCGGGCCTCTTGAACAGAGCAGGTGATGCAGGTGGATATGATCGCGGGAGCTATAGGGCTGGCAGGCGCATCCGGGCTCCTGTGGTCTGCTCGGTCGCTGCTGAGATGGATCGAGAGCAATGCCGATCTGCGCCGCGAGAACCGGGAGCTGCGCACTCA
This sequence comes from Leisingera caerulea DSM 24564, assembly GCF_000473325.1. Lineage (NCBI taxonomy): Bacteria > Pseudomonadati > Pseudomonadota > Alphaproteobacteria > Rhodobacterales > Roseobacteraceae > Leisingera > Leisingera caerulea. The sequence goes on along the minus strand of NZ_AXBI01000020.1, from coordinate 12,171 downwards.
TATCCAGCATCTCGAGGCCAACATATGGGGCCTGTCGGAAGGCCTGGCCGCATGCCTGCACCAAACCCCGGACGGGTCTGCTGACCTGGCCGATGATGAGGATCCGGTCCGGGTAAACCGGCCGAAATCCGAAATGCAGGCTTGCAGGGTGCTGAGCATCGATCCGTTGCGCCCGATATCCCGCGAAGTCCTGCGCGCGGCATACCGGAGAGCCATCAAACAGGCTCATCCGGACGCCGGAGGAAACCCGGAAACATTCCGGGTCGTCCAGGAGGCATATGCTCTCCTCACCAGAATATGCGAATAATAGAAAGGAAAATGACATGAAGACCCTTTTTGCCGCGGCCGCCCTGGCGGCGCTGTCGGCATCGCCCCTGGCGGCCCAGTACAATGCGGCGACCATGCCGCTGGCGGGCGAGTTCATCCGCTCCTATCTGCTTGAGAACCCGGAAGTCGTGGTGGAAGCCCTCCAGGCGTATGAGCAGAACCGCAAGATCGACCAGCTGAACGAGATGACCGCTGCGGTCGGCGCGGCGCACGCCGAGCTGTTCAACGATCCGGACTCGCCGGTCATCGGCAATGCAGAGGGCGACGTGACTGTCGTCGAGTTTGCCGATTACCGCTGCGGTCATTGCCGCAATACGAATGCCGCACTGCGCTCTGTTCTGGCGGCCGACCCGGGCGTGAAAGTCATCATCAAGGAATGGCCCATCCTGGGCGCTGCCTCACAGACTGCGGCGCGCTACGCCCTGGCGGTAAATGCGCTTCACGGGGCGGAGGCCTACCATAAGGTCCACGATGCGCTCTATGACGCTGCGGGTCAGTTTGATTCCGCCTGGTTCCACGACCACGCGGCCGGGCAGGGGTATGATTTCGACGAGCTGTCCCTGGCAATGGACAGCGCCGAAGTCACGGCTGAGCTGGCGCAGACCATGCGCCTGGCGGAGCGCATCGGCATTACCGGAACGCCCTTCCTGGTGGTCGGGGATGAAGTCGTTCCCGGCGCCTTGGGCGCAGAGGATTTCACAACGCTGATCGCGCAGGCGCGCCAGGATTGATTGACGGCTTCGCCGGGGCCCGCTGTGCGGGCCGCGGTCCGGATTCCTGATCGGATCCGGACCTTCATTCTTTGAAGAAGAGAGAGGGTGGGGGAGTGGTCAAGGGAGGTTCTGCCGTTCGCTCCGTGCGCGGCAATACTGATCTTTTAGCCTCATTCCAGCGCACGCAGCTGCGATGGTCCGGGTTCTTCATGGCTTGGATGCAATGGCGCGGGGCGCGGAATGCCGGCGTACCCGGCGCTCGATGCAAAAAAGGGGCGCGAATTATCGCGCCCCTTGTTCCTGATTGGGTTCCCCGGTGATTAATCCGGAGTGTAGGGGGAGAGAGTGAAGCCACCGTTCGCCTGGAAGTCGCCATCGGTGCCGCCGACCAGACCGATAACCCCTGCGTCGTCACCCGAGCCGACAACGATGCCGTCGATGGTGCCGGTGTGGGTGCTCACAGAGGCGCCATCCTCGCGGTAGATCACGCTTGCCGCATTGTCGGAGAACTCACCGTTCACGAGGTTTGCGGTCGAGTAGTATTCCACCGAGTTGAAGTCGCCGGTCGCAACGGAGCGATCGGTTGCCATGCCGCCGAAGTGCGCCTGGCCGGTCGCGGTATCGAGGGTCACAGATGCCTCACCCGAACCGATGTTCCAGGTCGAGCCGCCATCCACGGTGTAGGAGACCTCGAAAGCGCCGTTGAACTGGCCGTCCGGGACATCGGTCGACGCCACCAGACCATCGTCCATGGTGTAGAGGGTCGCCTCGTCGCCTTTGACGTACTGGATCAGACCGTAGGTGCCGTCAGCCAGCCGGTCCACGGTCACGGTGTGGCGCTCGCCGTTCACCACCTCGGAGCGCTGCAGGCGGGTCATGTTGTTCTCGTTGGTGTGCTGGTTGTAGACAACCGCGCCGCCGTCAACGACGTAGTCCAGCAGGTCAGCCGAGGAGTTGGATGCAGGTGCGGTCGCTGCCGGGGGCGGAGTGACAGGGGAGCCGCCGGTGCTGCCCGAGCCGCCGCCGCAAGCTGCCAGGGACATCAGGCCGAGAACTGCAACGCTTTTGATGGTGATGGTGTTCATTTTTCGTGTCTCCGGTAGGTGTCGGCTCAGGGCCATTCGTTGTTTCTGCCACTAACTTATTCGCAAAGTTTTTCCTAAGCAAGAGGTCAAAAGCAGATTTGCGAAAAAATTTTACACAGCCCGCCAGATTTGAGGGGACGCCTGGAGGCCCTTAATATAACTGCGTCATACCAGACAGATAGATCATGCACGCGCGCCGCGCGAGCGCCTGCAGATATTCTTGCCGGCGGGTTTGCGAAAAACTCGGCTTAGGTAATAGTTTTTCCGTTGACTGTTTTTCGCATAACTGCCAAATTGACCCCAGAAAGACTTTTCACATACAGCGTCACAAGGTTCTGATCATGATGAAGCGCGCCTCTGCAGTTCTTGCTCTTCTTTCCTCTCTGGCCGCGGCACCCGCCGCTGCGCAGGTGCGGCTTGGCGAGCAGCTGGACGCAATCCGCCTTGCAGGCTCGGAGCGGATGATGGTTCACGTCCTGTCTTACAAGGGCCTTCCGGCCCAGGCGCGTGCGGCACGCGAGAAGGTCCTGACCCGCATGGGGCTGCGCGGCCAGCCCGGCAGTGTCAGCGGTGCCAGCTTCCAGTTCTCTCCGATCATGACCCATGACAGCAACATCAATGGCGGCTTTGCCAGCGACAGCTTCACCGTAGCGGGTATCCCGTTCACCATCGGGGAAGACTACCGGGCCGTCGGCGGTCTGGTTCTTGGTGTCAGCGGCTCCGGCCGGGCACGGGTTGCGCTTGGCAACTCCACCGCCCTGGACCTGCGTGCCGGCGGCTCCATCGGCTACGCACCGGAGCATGACATGGTCAAAACGTCTCTGGGCGGCACCGCCTGCATCGAGCACATGGTCAGCTACTCGACCTATGCCAACGCATGCGTCGATGCCAGCTACCACGGGTATGAACTTGGTGAGAGCAAGCGGGTCGGCGCACGCGTGGGCATGAGCCACATCGTGTCTTCCAGCGTCGGCGTTCACGAGATCTCGGCTTCTGTCCTTCTCAATCGCCACCTGAATACCACGATCTACAACCAGAAAATCGGCAGCCTGTCCGTCTCCTCCGCGATCCCGGGCCCCTTTGCCGTGAACCTGGGCGTTCAGGTTGGCGAGAGCGTCTCCGGCGTTAAGGCCATGCGCTACCGCGCCTTTGCCGGCCTGGGCTTTCTCGCCTTTGACCGTCCCAGCTCCGTCTCTGTGAGCCTGCAGGAAAACGAAGGCGGAATGTGGATGGGCCGGGAGCTTTCGGAGACCATCACCAGCCTGGGCGTCCGCCATCAGATCAGCAAAAAGCTGACCGTTTCGGCAAGCGTTTCCATGATCGACAGCTCTGACAGCTTCTTCGATGACACCCAATACGGCGTGAATTTCGCCTGGCGCTTCTAACCGGGCGCCACCCCTCCAAACCTCTCTCACTTCAAAGAATAGATGGCCCGGATCCGAACAGGATCCGGGCCATTTCCCGCTTGCGGGCCCTTGCGGAGCACCACGTCCCCCAGGACGGCAGTAATTTAACATAACGGTTCTTACAGGGCATCCGGCGCCGGGATGCGCGTCAGGTCAAAACGGGATCTCCGGATCCAGGTCCCGGTACGGCTCCGGCCGCGGCTGCTCGACTTCCGCCTGCACCAGCTGCGGAGCGATCTCCACCTCTTCACCGGCGGCGATACGCTGGCGGGTATCGGTTTCGATGCGGATATGCTCCAGCGTGTCCTCGAACCTGTATTTTAGGCGCTCCGCGCCTGAAAACCCTTCCGACCACTTCCCCTGCTGATAGGTTTGCTCCATGGCAATCCGCTCATCCATCTGGGCAATCCTGCGCTCGATGAAAGACGCCAGGTTTTGGAGATGGCGATCATCCATGTCGCCAAGCCGGACTTCCTGGCGCCGGGCAGTCACCCAGCGCCAGTCTTTGGCAGCGCGGCGCTGCTTACCATCATACGGCGGATTCATCATAGCCAGGCCTCCATTTCATCGGCAAGGATAGCTCCTTGCCGCGAAAAAGGCGCGACTGGCCATGAGGCCCCTTAATGGCGGGTCGGACTGCCACGGCAATATCCCATTTACAAACAGTGCGTTAAAGGGTTTCCTGCCCGTCATGGAGGTAGCTTATCATGCATGAACCCTTAGGGAGCTTGTCAGCATACAGCCACGGCTATTCGGGCGCGAAGCTTACGGATTACAAACGCCAGAAGCCTTTTGCTTCTAAGATGGCAAAACTTCTTGAGGATCTTGGCTACGCGGAAGCCATTCGCGCTCGGGACGCGGATCGCGTGATGGAAATATCCAAGGTCTATGTCGACAAATGGCTGGAATTCGACCCGGCCTTTCCCGGTCTGCATAATTTCTTCCAGGCGCCCTACTGGCTCAATCGGCTGACCGGCGGGCTTGTCCGGCACAAGCGGTTTGAGGAGGCAAAGTCCTACCTCGACATCTACTTCGGCAGAGAGTGGGATCGGCTGTTCTTCCCGAACAAAGGCTCTCTCAACAAGACCTTGCGCAAGCGCCATGAACGTATGGAAAAACTCGTTTCTGCATCCAAGGATGCACAGCAGGCTGCGCCTTCCCCATGAGCCGGCTGCACGTTTCCGGCCAGCTCATGGGGTCATAACTCTCTGGCGGCAGCCTTAGACCGCCACCGGAGCCTTGATCGCCGGATGAGGGTCATACCCCTCGATTTCAAAGTCTTCGAAGCGGAAGTCGAAAATTGAATTCACCTGCCGTTTGATCTTCAGCCGCGGCGCCGGGCGCGGCTCGCGGCTCAGCTGCAGCTTCACCTGCTCGATGTGGTTCGAATAGATGTGGGCATCGCCGATCGTGTGAATGAAGTCGCCCGGCTCATAGCCGGTCACATGTGCAAGCATATGCGTCAAAAGCGCATAACTTGCTGAATTAAAAGGAATTCCGAGCAGCATGTCACCGCTGCGCTGATACAACTGCAGGTGGAGCTTGCCCGCAGCAATCCGGACCTGCCAGAGAGTATGGCACGGCGGCAGGGCCATCCGGCCGATGTCTGCCGGGTTCCAAGCGGTGACGATCAGCCGGCGGCTGTCAGGTGTATTCCTGATGTCGTCCACGAGCTTTTCGATCTGATCGATCGTGCCGCGCTCACCACCCGGCCATTGGCGCCACTGCGCCCCGTAGACCGGTCCCAGATCGCCATTCTCATCCGCCCATTCATCCCAGATCGAGACGCCGTTCTCTTTGAGGTAGCCAATATTGGTGTTCCCGGAGAGAAACCACAGCAGCTCATGAATAATGGACTTCAGGTGGAGCTTCTTGGTGGTCACCAGCGGGAATCCGTCTGCCAGGCGGTAGCGGGACTGCATGCCGAACAGCGAAATTGTTCCAGTGCCGGTGCGGTCTGTGGACGGCGTGCCGGTCTCAAGGATCTCGCTCAGAGCATTGAGGTATTGCTTCATAATCTGGTTCCTGAAATTCGATCAGCCCGCTTCGGGCCTATTCGTAAACATACCAGGCCATGCCCGGCGTGGAGATTTCCAATGCTAGCAGTCCGACCGCCACCAAAACGCCGACCGCAAACACGGACAGCGCAATCTTGGCATAGAAGCGGGCGCGTTCGGCCAGGCCTCCAGGCCGGGCCTTCTGCTGCTTTTTCGCCTTCGCGAGGTAGTTTGTGCTCATGGCCGCTCCAAATTTTCTGTGCAGATCCGATAATATGTTTGCGAAAAACGATAGACAACATTAAATTTTACCGCGCATACTGCACAGAGCGGCGACAAGACCGCATTCTCGGGAAAACGAGCCACCTGCCTGGCAACCGGAAACACAAACTAAGAAGTGATGACATCAATGACCGCCAGCAAGAATGCCGCAATAGTGGATTGCGTTACCGCCAATCCCACGGCTGATCAGGACTACCGCGTGCAGGCCCGCGGCCGCCCGGAGCGTGACCCCGTAGAAACTGCCCGGCGTATTCTGCGGCGCAAGCATTTTGGCAACCGCATGCGTGAACTGCGCAACGGCGCCTCGCTGACACTGGCACAGGCCGCAAACCTTGCCGGGGTGACCTCGCCGCGCAAACTGTCCCAGTATGAAACCACATGCTACCCGCCCGGCGAAGTCATCGTCGGCCTGGCGCCGCACTATGGTGTCAGCGAGAAGGATCTTGCCGGTCTCGTCCTGGCGCATTCGGATCCCGACTTGTTCAAAGCTCTCACCGGCAACGCCGGATACGAGCCCAGCCGGGCGGATATTGCCGCCTTCATCAACGCCAGCGCCGACGGCAGCGCCTGACAGGAGCACATATCGTGATTGCGAAAATCAAACTCGGGGCGCGCGGCGCCCTCCTCTCTGCGACCGTCATTGCGGCATCGGCCAGCGCTGTGCATGCCCAGCAGGCGGCCAGCGCGCTGGATTTCCAGCTCAAGGGTTCTGTTGAAGGAATGACGGCCTATGAGGTTTCCGGTTCCGACGGTGTCTGGCTGATGTCCCCGGATGGCAAGACCTTCATCAACGGCATGGTCTACGACCTCAGCGGCGACGCGCCCGTCATCAATTTCAAAGAGGTCAGCGAGGATCATTTGCCGGAGTTTCTGCGCCAGCCGAAGCCACGATCCCAATCGGCGCCGGTTCCGATTGCGCAAAAGCCTTCTGTCCAGGAAGGCAACATCATTGCTGATGTCATGAATGGCGCCGGCGCGGCTCTGGTCAATGTCGATGATGCGAAAAAACATGAGCTTGTGGCCGACCTGGTTGCCCGCATGGACCGCGCGCAAAGCCCGGAGGAATTCAAGCTGCTGATCCTGGAGTGGCAAGCTGAAATCGAAGGCAATGCGGCCGCGGCGGCCGCGGCGGGCAAAGCCTTGAAGGAGCTCTCCACCGAAGCGCCCGCGGAACCGCCCCGCCCTGCCCTCCAGAACAGCTCCGCCATCGGCGCCAGCGCAGCCGTGCAGGTGACCCCCGCGGCCGAACCCGCGCCCTCCCCGGTCGCGACCATTGCGCGTGAGGAAGCGCCAGCAGCTGTCGAGGCGTCGGCCTCCCCCCAAACCGATGGTGAAATGCTTCTGCAGGCCATGCGCGAAGATGGCTTCTGGTTTGCGATTGGCGAAACCTCTGCGCCGGTGGCCTACGTCTTCATCGATCCGATGTGCCCCTACTGCGCGAAAGCAATCCACAACCTGAAACCCAAGCTCGACGACGGCTCGCTGCAGCTGCGCGTCCTGCTGGCGCCGGTACTGTCGCGCGCGTCCTACGGCAAGATCGCCTCCATTCTCACCTCGCAAGACCCGGTTGGCACCTTCCTGGAGCACGAGCTCGAATACGCCCAACGCGGCGCTTCCGGGCTGCCAAGGGCCAACGAGGATGACATTCCGGCGGAACTGGCGGAAGGCGTCCGGGTCAACTATGGCATGATCTTTGACAACGGCCTGCCAGGCGTTCCCTTCTTCGCGTACGAGACCAGCGATGGGCCGAAATTCCTGTCAGGTGTGCCCCAGCCGGATCACTTCTCCGACGCTTTGCCGGATGCCTACAGCGGCACCGCGCCCCGTAAGTGATTGTGGAAAGGACGACGGACATGAAGCACTTTCACCCCCTCATCGGTCTCAAGACTGCGGCGATGATGGTCACCGCGCTCGGCGCGGGGCTTTTGATCTTCACACCGCCGCATACCGCAGTCGCCGTCGAAAGCGAGGTGACGGCACCGAATGCCTTTGATGGCATCCCGGGCCTCACCCCGACAGATCCGGTTGCCGGGATGAATGCCTGGAAGGCCGAAGGCTCAACCATGATGTATCTGCAGGATCCCGAAACCGGTGATCTTGTCGCCGGCTTTGTCTTTGATGCGGAAGGCAAGGCCCTGCATCCTGATCTCAAGGAGGTCGAGAACTCCGGCATCCGCCGGATGATCGAAAAGCTCCACGGCCCCTCCATTTCCATTCCCGAGGCGCATGCGCCAACGGTGGAGGAAAAGCTGTCAGCGCTGCCGGAAGCGGAGCGCAAAATTGCCATTGGCCAGCTGATTGAGGTCCTGCGCGGCGTTGAGGACGAAGCCGCCTTCAACACCGCCATCGAAGAATGGCTCGAAGGCATTGATGCCGCAGGGCCTGAAGAGGTTTCACTGCTGGACGCGGCCCGCGGAAGCTTTTGGATGCAGGTCGGCAATCCGGATGCACCGGTTGCCTATGTATTCACGGATCCGGCCTGCGAACCCTGCCGCGCTTCCACGGACCTGCTGCGCGAGAAGGTGAAGGCAGGTGAGCTGCAGCTGCGCGTGATGATGCTGTCCATGGTGGATGAAAATGCCCTCAACACGATCGCCGGGATCATTGCCTCGGAAGATCCGGCCGGAACCTTCCTGGCCATGAGCATGGAAACCGATGATGATTTTCCGTCGGCGAAGCCCCATGATCTGCCGGACGTCATCCAGGCCGGCCTGGATCGCAACTACCAGCTGGCAGAAGCGGCCGCCATCCCGCAGCTTCCGTTCTACATCTTCGATACAGAAGAGGGCCCGCGCTACATCTCGGGCGTTCCAAGTGTGGAGCAGCTGAAGAGCGCATTGCCGCCCACTGTCCGGCTTCAGCCCGCCGCCGCAGCAGCGCCTGAGGATGGGCCGGGCGAGGGCAAGGCAGAGGAATAGAGGAAAGGGCCCCGGGTTTCCGGGGCCTTTTTCTTAGCCAGGACCCTAAAGGCTGAAGCGGCAATCGGTGTCCGGCTGCCTGAGCCGGGTCAGCTCGCCATGCAGAAGATTGTAACCGGAAAGATGCGCCGCACGACCGCCTGGCGAATATGCGGGGCTGTCCAGGCTCCAGGTGGGGAGCGCCCCGTCCATGAGGAAGCGTTCCTTTACCAGGTGTGATCCGATCCCCCTGCGGCGCCAGGCATCGCAAACGCCAAGCTGGCATCCGGTGTAGAGGCCGGCGATCGTCTCTTCCCCGGGGCGAAGGTCAATCGCTGCGACCCCGATGACGAAGCCGCTGCTGTCCGCGGCCTCGCAGATCGCAACGCCGTAAACGGCCATGAGGCTTTGCACACCTGGCCGCCTTTGCAGTGTCTCAATCGCCCAGTCCCTCAGAAGCCCTGTATCAGGGATCCCGAGGTCGGTCATAGCGTCCTGGAGAACATCCCCCCAAGGCTTTGCAAAAACAGGGTCGATGTCCAAATCCTGCTCCGAAAAGCCGGGCCCGGTCAGAAAATCCGTTTCATTCAGGCCGCCAAAGGTCTCTTCAAGAAAAACGAGCAGATCGGCGTCGCTCATCGGTGAGGTCATAGGGCCATCACTGGCTCGGGCTCTTCGAGCTCGAAAATCTCCTGCAGCAGCGCATCAAACTCCGCCCTCATCGTGGCGAGATCAGCGCTGCAGTTATCAAAAACGTGGTCAGTGCCGACCGCGGAAACGAACTTGTCCGTTTCCATCCCGGCCGGGCGCTCAACCCCCTCGATCTCGCGCTGCACTTCGATGATCTTGCCGCCAAGCGCGCGCAGTTCCGGAGCTTCATAGACGATGGATTCCACAACCAGCCGTTTCTGTTCGCCGGGATTCTTTCCAAGATGCCGCCGCAGCTCCATGCCGATCGTGAATTCAGGCCCCATTTCAATGCCCATGCACTTGCCGAATTTTTCCATGAAAAACCGCGGCATGTAATGGTCACCCAGTTCGCACTTGCCGGGGATCACGTGCTCGGGGTTCGCTATGATCGGCAGCAATGGGGATGGGACATCCTTCAGATCGCCATCCGTCATCCGCCAGGCTTCCTCCTCGCTGGCGCCGATATGCATGAAATAGGCGCGCGAGGCCGCTTTGCCGCCATCAAAAGGGTGAACCCGGCTGAAACCGTGGTTCTTCACCAAGTGATCAGCAACCTTAGATTTTCCGACGCCGCGCCCGCCCTTGAGGCCGATGATGATATCTTTCATGGTTCAGCTTCCGTCAATTGAGGGTCATCGCGCATTCGGTATTCGCGCTTTTCATTTTCGCAGACACTGCGGGATGCACACGCAGATCCCCGCGCGGGTTCACGCTGAGGATCAATCCGCCCTCGATGGCATGGATCGGCCGGCGCGCAGACCTCAGCGACGTCTGGATCATCTCCTGCGCCTCAGGAGCGTCTGAGTTTGCCATGGACTTCATGACACCTTCCCGCAGGCGCTTATTGAACTCGCGGGACACCCAGATCACCTGGGAACTGTTGGCCAGCTCCATGTCTTCCGACAGCTCCGGGGTCGCCGGCCCTGCGGCGCCCGGGCCTGCAGCAAACGCCGCACGGCCGCAATTGCGCACAGCCTCTTCGCTGATCGCCCCGCTGGTGATCTTTTGCGACAGCTGCTCGATTGCCGCACCTGCATCATCGGCGTTGCTGACGGCGATGTTGACATGCACGTTGGTCACCGGTGCCGGAGGGCTGGCATTTGCCGCTTCTTTCTTGCCCAGAAGCTTTTGCGCGGCCCAGCCATAGGCCTCTTTCAGCCCCATGAAGACACCAAAGGCTTCCGTTGCCATGACCAGCGCCTTCCCGGCCTTTTCGACCGCACCGCCCGGGTCCTCGGTAATGGCATTGCGGATTGTCGCGTGCCAGTGCGAGGCCGCCTCCGCCCCCTTGGAGGACATAACAGAGAAAGCGTTTTTCGCAACTTCTGCCTTGTCCCCGAGATAGGTCCGCATGGTTTGCAGGATCTGCGAGCAGCGGTGGCCGATGTCACCTCCGACACTCTGCAGCCAGTCACCAATACTGGTGCCCGTGGCGCTCAGCCACGTCAGGCCGCCATCAAAATAGGCATTGATGGCCTCGACGGACGGGGCCAGCGGTGTATGGGAAATCGCATAGGCCAAGCCATCCTGCGCCATCATGATGACTTCGGGGAGCGGGGCGCCGAAGTAAGTCGACGCAACCACGCTTCCGGCCATGAACAATGCCTGCCGCTCGGGGTGGCGGCCGAACAGAGTATCGATCCGCCCATTTATCATCTCATGTTTCACTGCGCACCTCGTAGATTTCCAGAGCAGTCTACCGGCAAGCAATGAAAAAAACCGCGGTAATCAGGCAGGTTTTGTCATGTTCTTGTGGAGCGCGCTCCACGCAATATCCCGGGCAACCCCCTCGACTCCGGCGGACGCCTTTTTGGCTTGCGCCACAACCAGATCATGGAGGTCCTCCTCCGGCGGCTGGCTCATCTCGTTCTCGAGGCCTTCCAGCATCTCGTCAAACTGGTCGAGCACATTGTCCACCGAAAGCGCTGCCATGGCGACAAGTGCGCCCGGAATGTTTTCCAGGCTGCGCTGGCAATGACGCAAGGCGTTGAGGCTGCCGCTGCTGTCCTCAACCAGCCGCGCAAGCACCCTGCCCCGGCTGATGGGGTCAGACGCCATCAAGCCTGCGCTGTTGGCAATCCGGATGACTTCCGCGCTCGGGTAGGAGATCGAAGCATATACCTCGCGCCTGCGGGTGCAGGCGAACCCCTCCTCCACCGGGTTGAGGCGGTTGTCGATGATGTTGATCGTCACGTTTCCGCCATCGCCGCCGAACTGGAAGCTGCCGCGGCCCATGCTCTGCATACCCGGCGGCACCAGATCATCGGCCGCGGCCGGGCTGGCCGTGCGCAGCAGAATGACCCCTTCGCCTGAAACCAGGGTGAAGCGCTCACTGCATTCCAGCATTCCGATCGCTTCGAGGGCCCGCAAGGCCGCCAAAGCCTCAGGCATCGTGTCGTAGACCAGGATCCGATAGTCCCCGGCCGGGATCAAGCGGGTGTTGTCAGCGGACAGCGCCGGGCCCGACTTGCGGAATGTGATCCGCAAAGCGTCTTTCCTGCGCCGCTTCATATCAAGGTGCAGCGGAAGGAAGACGGTGTCTTCAATCCGGGGCAGATCGCCCAGATGTCCCGGCCGTTTACGGGCTAAGGCGGGGCAGACTTTCAGCATAAAATCTTCGACCTGCCTAACCGTAACCTGGCTCTCCTCACAATTGTTCATTTTTGTTCTGCTCCGATAGAAGTGACTTGCATCTACATACAAGGCGATCCGGGAAAGGTTTCACGCTCAGTGATTTTTTTGACCACCTGGATAAAACCTTTGTGTGCGGCATG